>CAZQSF010000179.1:0-2578 GCA_964595955.1 uncultured Saprospiraceae bacterium | reverse complement strand
CGTTTGTCAACAAAGACTTTTGAAGTCTTGGAGACTTCAAAAGTCTGAGGCGGAGGTCTTCCGAAAAAAGACTTTTGAAGTTTTGAAAACTTCAAAAGTCTGGATTTGAGGGACGTACTTTGGGCACCAATAGGCGATATCCTTTACTGGGATAAACATGGTTCCAAAAGTACGGACGGAGCCGCTGCAGCATGCTTCGCCGAAGCTTATAGGTATCGTGATGGATGAGTATGCCCAGGTAGGAGTTCATGGATGCCAGAAACGATTTCAACTCTTCCGGAGCTAGTTTATTGTCCTGGCTGCAGATACGGGCATTCCATCCCTGAATGGCCTGGTAAAAATTATTTTTCACCCGCCGCGAGACGTAGGTCCGGTAGGGTTTGATATAACTGCCTAAAAACGCTACCCCTTTCGATACTTCCTGGAGGTAGATCTTGCGGGGATGCAACTCCAGTTGCAAGTGATCTGCCAGGAAAGACCGGATCATCGGAACGCAGGCTTTGAGGAAATTCCGGTCCGGATGGACCAGCAGGAAGTCATCCACATACCGGCCATAGTACCGGATGCCCAGGTCTTCCTTGATAAAATGGTCGAGCGGACTGAGGTAGATATTCCCGAAAAGCTGGGAAGTGAGATTGCCGATCGGGAATCCCTTACCGGGCGGGGCGTGGAATAGGCTTTTGCTCGGAGGCAGCCCGTGCCAGTCCGTTGCTTGTCCCTTGATGAGGCAGTGGGCTGTGGGGTCATGAAAAATGACCTTTTCGAGCAGGTATAGCAACAAAGACTTCTCGCATGCCATGGGCAGCTGATAGCCTATCACCTTCTTTTGGATCCGGTCAAAAAGGAGTTGCCGGTCGATTCGCATGAAATACCCCAGAATATCCATCTTGAGGACCCAGGCTTCCCGGGTGAAGTCATGCGTACAGCCGCGCATAAAGGATTTCACCCTGCCTATTCCATAGTGGGTGCCCTTGCCCTTCCGGCAGCTGTAGCTGTCTTTCAGGAATCCGGGCTCAACGATCGGATTCAAATACTGAAAGATCAGGTGATGCACGATGCGGTCCCGAAAGTCGGCCGCAAAGATCTCCCGCTGCACGGGCTTGAAATTGATGAAGCAAATGCTCCGGCCGATCTGGTATTTGCGGTCCCGTATTTCTTCCCATAGGGCAAACAAATGCTCCTCATACCGGAACTCAAATTGTAAGGCATTTACGGTGTTGCGTTTATTCCGGCGGGCATCGTAATAGGCCTGAAAAAGATCGAGGAGGAGTTGTTGATCGGACATGGTACGGGAAAAAGACTTGTGACGTCTTGAAGACTTCAAAAGTCTGGTGCAGATAAAGAAGCCGGGAGCAGATCGCGCTCCCGGCATGAGTCCTGGAGGCAACGGCAGGAGAACCCGTTCGACTTAGCGTTGTTGTTCCGGTTCAGCTTGCCGTTGTTGCTGTTGAAGTTGTAGTTCCACGAGTTGTCAGCATCGCGCTCCGTAGCGCTCCAGTAGTTGCCCCAGTTGCCCAGGTTGTTGAAGTCGCCATTGGAGTTGCGGTTGCCGCCTAGCTGCGCGGACGCTGGAATAGCCTTTTCTTCGCGCCGCCTGCCCTTGTGCGGCCTGCGGCATCTGGTATTCCTCGCCGGTATGGGCAAGAAGGCTATTGGACTCAATCGGCTCCCTCCGGCCCACCGTGGCGGACCGGATTCCGGCCAGGTTCTTTAAGGGCGCTCTTATGCCAGCCGGTCAGCTGGCGCGACACGTCCTCTATGCGTTGGTTGATCGCTACAAAGGTGGGGATGTTCACTTGCTTCAAGTCCCGCAGCAGCCGCATGTACAGGCGGATCACCTCCACATGCTCGCGGGCCTGCCGGATGAGCGGAGCTTTTTCCCGGCGGCTGTTGGCCCGGTAAATACTGGTGATCATATCCACCGTTTCGCTTTTCAGCTTTTCGCCGATGGTGTACTTGTACTCCCGGGTGAAATGCCGGGAAAAATCGAAGATGGCGACCAGCAGATCATAGCTGGCCTTGTACACCGGCAATTGGTCATGCAAGCCCATGGATCTCTTTTTGCAGGTGAAGGACAAACTGCTGGGTTTCCAGCGGGCTCTTTTCCAGGATGGGATAGCTGCGCAATTGCCGGATGACCGATTCCCATCGCGAGGGGGATGGAGTAGACCCCGGCAGTTCTGCCGGTTTCGGCCCCAAGGCCTTCTTCCATTCCAGAAAATCCGATGCCGCCAGACTGACATCCGTACCAAGGCTGATCTGCTTCTCCTCCCGATGTACAGGCCACCCCTTACCGGCAACTTCATGCAGGATATCCTCCAGCAGCCCATCCGGAAAACCCAGGGACACGACCTCACCTTTTACGGCCTTGATGAATTTAGCGGACACCTTGAATGCCCGCACATGGGTAGCAAAAAGATAAGCCGAGTATTCGTAGGCCCGCCAGAATATGCCTTCCCGATGCAGGTGGATCGCGTTTTGACCTGCCTGTTCCAGGTCCAGTACCTCTTTAATCCGCAAGGAAATTATGGTATTGGTTTGTGAAAAAAATTCAACCCCGCTGCGCGGGGTATGCCAA
>CAZQSF010000178.1:0-2785 GCA_964595955.1 uncultured Saprospiraceae bacterium | reverse complement strand
CATGGCCAGGCCGGCGCCGTTGACCATGCAGCCCACATTACCGTCCAGGTTGACGTAGTTGAGGTCGAACTCCCGGGCCTCCACTTCGGTGGGGTCCTCCTCGTCGGTATCGCGCATCTCGGCCAGGTCCTTGTGGCGGAAGAGGGCATTGTCGTCCAGGCTCACCTTGCAGTCGACCGCCACGATGCGGTCGTCGGCTGTGTGCAGGCAGGGGTTGATCTCGAAGAGGGTGGCATCGGCGCCCACGAAGGCCTTGTAGAGGCTGGAGATGAATTTGACCATCTGCTTGAAGGCCTGTCCGCTCAGCCCCAGATTGAAGGCCACCTTGCGGGCCTGGAAGCCCTGCAGGCCCAGGGCCGGATCAATGTATTCCTTGTGCACCAGGTGGGGCGTCTCCTCGGCTACCTCCTCGATATCCATACCGCCCTGGGTGGAGTAGATGATCACATTGCACTTGCGCTCGCGGTCGGTGAGGATGGAGACGTAGTACTCCTTGTTGGCGTCGAAGTCGGGCGCGTAGGAATCCTCGGCGATGAGCACCTTGCGCACCAGCTTGCCGGGGCCGTCCAGGCCGCCGGGGGTCTGGGGGGTCTTGAGCATCATGCCCAGGATGTTGCCGGCATGCTCGCGCAGCTCGTCCAGGTTGTTGGCCAGCTTCACGCCGCCGCCCTTGCCGCGGCCGCCCGCATGGATCTGGGCCTTGACCACCACAGCCGGGGTGCCGGTCTCTTCCTGAAGTTTGCGGAAGGCCGCTTCGGCCTCTTCTACGGTATGGGCAAGGATGCCTTCCTGAATGGCTACGCCGTATTGCTTGAGCAGTGCTTTGCCTTGGTATTCGTGCAGGTTCATCGAGATGGGTTTTCCTAAAAGACGCCTAAAAGTAGAAGATTTTTCGAGCCTGGCCAAGCCGTAAACAGGGGCGATCAGAAGCTCTTTAATCTCTTAGCGAATATTCGCAGAAAACCGGTATCTTTCCTGTTGTGTTAATGACTTGACTATGGACTTGAACGTACCGAACCTCATCCACTACGCCATTCCGGCCTTCGTGATCCTGCTGCTGGCTGAGGTCGCCCTGGCCACCTGGGAGAAGCGGGACTGGTTTGAAGCCAAAGACACCTTCAGCAGCCTGGCCATGGGCATCGGCAATGTGCTGGTGGGGCTCATCACCAAGGGGCTCATCCTGGGGCTGTATTTTGCCGTGTACCAGTTTCGCCTCTTCGAGCTCAGCTATACCGACTGGTGGGTGTGGGTGTTGCTCTTCTTCGCCGACGACTTCAGCTACTACTGGATGCATCGCGTGAGCCATTCCAGCCGCTTTTTCTGGGCCTCGCATGTGGTGCACCACTCCTCTCAACGCTACAACCTGGGCACGGCCCTGCGGCAGACCTGGACCGGCGCCGTATCGGCCACCTTCCTGTTCTGGCTGTGGCTGCCGCTGCTGGGTTTTCACCCCATCATGATCATGACCATGCAGTCCGTCAGCCTGCTGTACCAGTTCTGGATCCATACCGAGGCCATCAAGAAGCTGCCCCGGCCCATCGAGTTCATCTTCAATACGCCCTCCCACCACCGGGTGCACCACTCCTCCGATCCCAAGTACCTGGACCGCAACCATGCCGGCATCCTCATCATCTGGGACCGCATGTTCGGCACCTTCCAGGAGGAAGAGGAGCATCCCACCTACGGCCTCACCCGCAACATCAATTCCTACAATCCCTTCGTGATCGCCTTTCACGAGTGGATCGATATGTTCAGGGACGTCTGGCGGGCCCCCGGCCCGAAAGCCGCATTCAACTACCTGTTCGGTCCGCCCGGCTGGAGCCACGACGGCTCCCGCAAGACCTCCGAACAGCTGCGGGCTGAGTACGCGGCCCGGCAGGCCGAACCCGCACCACCTAAACCGCAAGAAGCATGAGCGCCACCGCCCAATCCGTCGTCACGACCTTCAATCCCGATGCCCCGGCTGTAAAAAAGCTGCTGGCCAATCTGAATTCGCCCACCAAGATGTGGTGGTTTTACCTGGGCCGCCTCCCGACCCTCATCTGGTGGGGCGCGCGGGTCAAGTCGGTCACGCCGGAACGCGGGCAGACCACCCTGCCGTATTCCTGGCGCACGCAAAACCCCTTCAAGAGCACCTATTTTGCCGCGCAGGCCGGCGCCGCCGAGCTGAGCACGGGCCTGCTGGCCATCGTGGCCATACACGATCGCGGCCGACCCGTTTCCATGCTCATCACGGGCATGGAGTCCGAATACACCAAAAAAGCGACCAGTACCATCACCTTCACCTGCGAAGAAGGCCGGCGCATACAGGAAGCCGTGGATGAGGCCCTGGCCACCGGCGAAGGGGTGACCATTCAGGTGACGAGTCGTGGTGTTCAGAAGAACGGGGAGGAGGTGTCCCGCTTTCGCTTTACCTGGTCCTTCAAGGTGAAGAAGCGCTAACTAAGACGAGCTTGAGCCTGGCAGGCGTGCAGATAGGTGCTACTCGACGAGACTTTTGAAGTCTCCAAGACTTCAAAAGTCTGTGGCCGCCGATTAGATGTTAGATGGTTAGACGTTAGATAGTTAGACTTAAACCTTGTCAGGTGGATCCTTTCGGTGCCGGGGGGCGGCACCGGGCTGTTCGTGCATTTTCAAAAAGGAAAAAAAGCGATGTGGAGAACGGGGGAAATGCGGATCGTGCAATCGGTAGCTTGGGCCGGGCGCGCGGATAGGTGCTACCCGGAGGAGACTTTTGAAGTCTCCAAGACTTCAAAAGTTTGTGGCCGCCGATTAGACGTTAGAT
>CAZQSF010000177.1:0-2787 GCA_964595955.1 uncultured Saprospiraceae bacterium | reverse complement strand
CGCTCGTCCGGATCTGTGGGGGAGCTACCGGGCAACCGGTGGCTCTACCCGGAAGGAAAGACCTCAACGGCCTTGCTGTTCTGTCAGGTACTTTGCCACGGCCTGTCCCATGAGGCGATAGTCGTGGCCCACACCGGGCACAACGACCTTGCTCCAACGGAAGGGACAATCCCGCTGTTCGGCGATCTCCCGGGCGCGGCGGAAAAAGTGGTTGCCCCGCGCCAGGCGGTGCAGGCCTTGCTCGTCGGCGGTCGGGGAGCGCAGGAAGATGCCCTGGGTTTCCCGGGCGTTGTCCTGCTCGCCCAGGAACAGGATCAGCTCCCGCTCAAAGGCCGGACACAGCTCCCCGGGCCCGAGCGGGGCATTGCTAAGGCCGAAGGGAAAATCCACCTCTGCATCGGGCAGGGTGTAAAAACTGGGGTTGCAGGCGAAGATCTTGCCCACCTGTGTGCTGCCGCCGAAGAGCGCGAGCCGGTGCAGCACATGCCCGCCCGCCGAATGGCCGAAGAGGTGGTATTGCTCCTGGGTGGATCCCGAAGCCTCTTTGACCCGCTGAAAGATGCGATCGAAATCGCCGAACCGCCACTGCGCCGAATCGGGTTGGATTTGCAGTTCCAGCCGGGCTTCATCCAAACGGGCGATGTGGGAGCCCTCCGCCATCTTCACCACCTCCATGAGGTTCGACTCCCGGACGAGTCCCCCCAGATGGTAATCTTCAAAGCTGTAGAAGCGCTCGGGATACAGGAGGGCCACGACCAGCAGGCCCTGGGCTTCGGAGGCTTCCACCCAGGCATCGCGGTAGCTCTCCGCGCTCCGGCCCGAGCCCGGCACGACCAACAGGATGTCCGAATCCGGCCGGAACGTGCGGGGCTTGTGGTAAAAGAGGGTAATGCGCTCGTCCGGCAGCTGAAAGAACCCGGAGCCGGTTGTCATGGCGGGGGTATGCAGGTCGGTTTGCTTCAGCAGATCCATACCGCAATGCGGGCACGTGCCCGGCCTTGGGAAGGTGCGGTCATCGCAGGCCAGGTTGCAAGGTTTGCACACGTATACCCCCTGCTCGCGTTGGCAGGAGGCCAGCAGGATAACCAACAGGAAAAGCAAGCCTTTCATAGCGCATTCATTTACGACTCCCGGCGATCAGCAGCCACAGGCAGGTGCCGATCTCCGCCAGGCTGGCCGGCCTGCGCAGGTAAGCGATCCAGGAGTTTTGGGGAAAAAGTAAGGTGCCGCAGAAATACAGAAAATAACACGCGGAGCCCACCATGAGGAGGATCCCGAGCCAGCGGGGCAGGAAGCCGGACTTGAAGACCAGATATCCGAAGGGGAACAGCCAGGTGCTCCAGAAGAGACTGGCCGTGAACAGGCCGTCGCTGTAGGCCCGAAAGGCGTTCATGACCAGGGGTTCGAGTTCGCCCACCGCATATCGCGATTCATTCAGCAAGCTCATGATGTGGATCAGATAGTGCGCGCTGAACACCGCTATGGGCACACTGCACAACACCAGGCTCAGCATGATGACGGCAACCGGTCTGCTTACCTCCTGCAGGAGGGCATACAGGCTCCAGCCCAGCAACAGAAAAAAGACATAGCACAAGAGCGCACTGAGGATGCCGAAGCGAAACAGCAGCGGCCTGGTACGGAGCCCGGCGATGGTCTGGGCGGGATCGTCAAAATGGATGAGCTGGGAGGGCACGTACATCAGGCTGAAAATGCCCGTGAGGACGACCAGCAGGTAGAAAAGCCCGGACAGGCGGGTAAGGCCGTTGCGCGATAAACCGGCGATCACCATGGGTTTTGGATTTGGTGTTTCGCTCTAGATAACGGCATGCGCAGCGGAGTGGTTTGGCAGGCGAAGCCGATGCGGAGGGAAGCCCTTTTCAGACACCTGACTCGTCGGACAAATAGCTGACCTGAAATAAACTGACTGTCAGATCAAGTCTTGTCTATTACACCTTACGGTAATGGGGTTGAGCTGTTGTTGCAGGCAGGCTAATTTTCTGTTTTTTCAATATTCAAGGCAAACCACTCTTGACAATCTTCTAAACTCACCTTGCCAGCGGCTAATTCTAATGTGAAGTTTATCAATATTGCATTAGATGAAGTTCCACTCTCAGGAATAGACCTCTGCTCCAAGGTCAAACTCTTTAACTCATCTGCTAATTTGTAGCCATTGATTCTTAAGAACAATAAAGCTGATCCCAAACCAGACCTCTTATTTCCATCTTGGAAAATATGATTGGAAATAATGTTGAACATGTAAAGGCCGGCTTTTTGTGAAACGGTGGGGTAAAGCTCTTCTCCATACATAGTTGACTGAACTGCTTCAATCAAATATTCTAAAGGCGCTTCGTTTAACAGGTTAAAAGGAGCCAGGAAATTACCTCCGTGTCTTTCAACTGTCATTCGGTTGATTTGGAGGATGTCCTCTTTCCTTAAATACTCCATCAGGACTAAGCTAGAGCTTTAAAGACTTCCTCGTACTTATCAAATTCTTCATTAATAACCTTCTCAAGCTTTTCTCTCCTTTTGGCTTGCTCTTCGCTTATAATGATCTGATATTCAATGAGTAGTTGTTTGATGGCTTCTTTAAAGAGACTCATGTCTTCCATCATGATCTCTTTTAAAATGGCTTTCAGTTCAGCTCTATCCAGGTTCTTAATTTCCATCATGAGCAGGTTTGTTCAATAATTTCTTAATCATATCTACAAGATCTTAGGAAAGATAGTTCTTTTCTGCTTGCCTGCAACGCGAGTCTGTGTAAAATCCTGCACCATGCTGGGAAGTTAA
>CAZQSF010000176.1:0-2826 GCA_964595955.1 uncultured Saprospiraceae bacterium | reverse complement strand
TATCTCGTTTGAGGAAGTTGTATTCCAGATAGAGAAGAAGCGGATTCTGGATATTCAGTTGCCCATGTCGTTCTCTTCCCAGCTGGGGGCCGTGGGGTCGTTGCCAAAGAAGCTGGCATCGCCGATCACGTAGCCGTCGATCTGCTGGATCCCTTCCCGCTGTATGGCCGCTACGAAGGCGTCGAGTACGGCATCCATATCGGGTACGGCATCCCATTGGCCGGAGCCCAGGGTGGGATCGCCGCTGCCGAAGAGGATGACGTCGCCCCGGAGCACGCCGTTCTCCACCGCACCGTCGATCAGCAGGTCGGTGCGGTAGCGGAAGTTCTCGCCCAGCAGGGCCAGCGCGCTGGCCGTAGTGACCACCTTGAGCGAAGAGGCCGGAATGAGGGCCTCGTCGGATTTGTACCCGGCCAGCAGGGTATTGGTCTTTACATCCACTACGCTGACGCTGACGCGCGTGCCGCGCAGGGCAGGGTCGCTGGTGAAAGATTCGATGGCCTGGGAAAAGGTGGAAGGCGGTGTGGAAACGGGAGCAGGCTGCCCCAGGCTGTACACCAGCAGCATGGGCAGCAGTAGGGTTGTGGCTGTCATGAAAGCGTGTTTGGTATTTGAGAAAACGAAGCGTTTACGGCTAAAGTCCGTACGATGGTGCAAACGCTGAAGCCGGGGTAGGTTATTGTGGTCGGGCCTGACTTCGCGGCATTCCTCAGCCACAGAAGGATTGGTATGGGCATTCCTCAGAGGCTATGCCTACCAAGAAGCAGGTGGAGGCCTCAATCCATTTCGAGCCGGGGGTATACTCAGGTGTGATAGTACAACTTTTCGGACAAAAGCTCAAAGGCAATGATCCGGCTGTTGATTTTAAACTTGAATCTAAATAAATTAGGCAAGGTTTGTTTATACGGTTTTCACGATGCCACCGGGCGGGCGGTGCATACCTACGATGGCCGGCTGCTGAACAGCCAGAGCACCCTGCCGCTGCCGGCCCTGCCCAGCGGCCTGTACTGGGTACAGGTACGCACCCAGGACCAGCAGGTGTTCGTTCGCCGATTGATCATTCAGCAATAAGCTTTAACCGGGCCACCCGACCTTGGGTGGCCCTCATCCTTGTTTGCCATGCGCATCCTTTACCTCCTCGGATTCTTCCTCTCCCTTTCTGCGCTCCATGCCCAGAAGCACGATTATATTTGGCTTTTTTCGGATGCAGATGACGGATCCTTGCCTGGCTTTGAAGCTTCCCGCCTGGACTTCAGCCGGCGGCCGCCCGGCATCACGCCTTTTCAGGCGCCGATCCGCTTCGACGGCACCTCGGCCATGATCAGCGATGCCGAGGGGCAGCTGCTCTTCTACAGCAACGGCTGCCGCATCATCAATGCCGCCCACCAGCTCATGGAAAACGGCGACAGCCTCAATCCGGGGCAGATCTTCGACGGCTGGTGCGATCCTTCTGTATATCCGGCCTATCCGGCGGGTATACAGAGCGGTATGATCCTGCCTGATCCCGGCGATGATCAGGTCTACCACTTTTTTCACAAGAAAATCATTCTGGTTTCGGAGCCGAGCCTTGCGGTCTTCACCACGGAGCTCTTCAGGACTACGGTTGACTTACGATTTAACGACGGCCTTGGCAAGGTGATCGAAAAAAACATTCCTGTACTTAGCGATACGTTGAGTTATGGGGAGCTGACGGCCGTGAAACATGCCAATGGCAGGGATTGGTGGATTCTTTCTGGTAGAGAATATTCTAACGAGTATCACACCATCCGATTTTCTGAAGAGGGAATGAATACGATTTTCCTTCAGACTATTGGCAAGCCGGTAACCGGATATGGTAGCCAGACCGTTTTTTCTCCGGATGGGCGCTATTTTGCCAGATACGAGACCCAGGATGATCTGTTCTTATTCGAATTTGATCGAACCACCGGCCTGTTGAGCAATTTTCAATTTATTCCCGTCGAGGACTTTGAAGATGATTTGGGCGGTGCAGGCCTGGCCTTTTCGCCCAGTTCGCGTTCTCTGTACGCTTCCTACCAGAACTTCATCTACCAGTTCGATCTGCAGGCTCCGGATATCGCGGCCAGCCGCACCATTGTGGCTGAGTGGGACGGTTTTGTGGACTTTTACAGCACGCAGTTTCGCCGGGCCCAGCTGGGGCCGGACTGCAAGATCTACGTATTCACTGGCGCCGGCCAGTACATCCACGTCATCCACGAGCCGGATGTGGCCGGGCCGGCCTGCCGAGTGGAGCAGCGCGCTGTGGAGCTACCCTGGGATTACTTCCGCGCTGCACCTCTCTTTCCGCACTACCGCCTGGGCTCGCTGGAGGATCCCGGGGAGCCCTGCTCGCCGGTCACCAGCGTGCAGGAGGTGGCCCGGCCCGGGGGTGGTGGATTCCGCATCCTGCCCAATCCGGCCTCCGGCCAGATCACCCTGGAGGTGGAGGACGGCCTTCGCCCGGAGCAGATGATCCTGTACGATGCCACCGGGCAGGCGGTGCATACCTACGATGGCCGGCTGCTGAACAGCCAGAGCACCCTGCCGCTGCCGGCCCTGCCCAGCGGCCTGTACTGGGTACAGGTACGCACCCAGGATCAGCAGGTGTTTTCGCGTTCCCTGGTGATCCAGCGGTAGGCAAGGGAAGCAGGAAGGATACGGCCGGATAAGAAGTGCTCTGTTTAACCCGGAAAATTCGATGAATTTTCCGCCCGGAGGGCTGACGAATTGCAAAACTTTGTAAATCAAACAATTACGAATAATGCAGTTCAATTCTTATACGGTTTTCAGGATAAAATAGGTCTTGGTAAAAAGGTCATTTTATCCTGA
>CAZQSF010000175.1:0-2856 GCA_964595955.1 uncultured Saprospiraceae bacterium | reverse complement strand
AGTCGGTGGTCGCGCTTTCGCGGCTGGCAATGGCTGACGGGCGAGACCGAGGCGTTCTACCTGGGCATACCCGTGGAGCGCGTAAAACGAACGGTCATCCTGATAACGGCCCTCATTGTAGGAGCCTGCATCGCCATGAGCGGCATCATCGGCTTTGTAGGGCTGATCATCCCCCACCTGCTTCGGCTGCTGGGCAAAGCGGATTATCGCTTCCTGCTGACCCGCTCTGCACTGGTGGGCGCCCTCTTCCTCATTGGCGCGGACACCCTTGCACGCACCCTTCTGGCTCCTTCCGAGCTGCCTATCGGTTTGCTCACTGCTATGGTGGGCGCCCCGTTTTTTCTTTGGCTGTTGGTGCGGAGCCAGCAAAAAGCCTATGCTACCCTATGAGACGATGCGTAGTAATAGCCGGAAGCACAGAGCCCGCACAAGGCGGGATGGCCGGGGCTGCAGGCCAACCGGCCGTCCCGGTGATAGTGCGACCTCCCGCGGCGGCCCGGCAGTCGATTCGCGTTTTTCCAGAATCCACGGCCTCATGATCCAAGTAACCGACATAGCCGTTCGCCGGGGGCGAAAGCAGATTATTCGGGGCATGTCCTGCACGGTGCGGCCCGGTCAGACCTCGGTAGTCATCGGCCAGAACGGCGCCGGAAAATCGACCCTGCTCCATGCGGTGTCCGGCAGTCTGAAGCCCGCATCGGGCCGGATTCTCTGGGACCGTATCCCGATGAGCCGGCTGAATGCCCGGGAGCTGGCCAAGCGGCGGGCCGTTCTGTCCCAGCAGCCGCACATCGCCTTTCCCATGCGCGTTTTCGAACTGGTAGAGATGGGTACCTACGCCTCGGCCGAGCCCCTGACGAAGCGCAAGAAAGCGAACCTGGTGGAACACGCCCTGCAGGAAGTGAGAATGGAAGCTTTTCAACACCGGTATTTCGCTACCCTGTCGGGAGGCGAGCAAAAGCGGGTATGGCTGGCCAAATGCATCGCCCAGATCAACTGCTGCCACCGGGCAGACCTGAACAAATACCTCTTCCTGGACGAGCCCACTGCCGGGCTGGATCTAAAGCAGCAACAGAACTTCATCGAGCTGGTCAAAGGCTTTGTGAAGCGCCGCCACCTGGGCGTACTGGCCGTTTTGCACGACCTCAACCTGGCGGCGCAGTTTGCCGACCAGATCCTGCTGCTCAAGGAGGGCCGCTTGCTGTATGCCGGCTCCCCCAAAGATGTACTTACCCCACCGGTTTTGCGGGAGGTGATGGGTATTGAAAGCATGGTACAGCCGCACCCGGTGTACGACTGCCCGCACATTACCACATTATCGGGCCCGGTGTCCCAACAGGGCCTTCAACAAACCACATCAGCCTATGAAAAACCTTGACACCCTCCGGCAAGAGCTGGAGGCCTTGAAAAAGAGCCGGCCCAAGGTTCGAAACCGGGACCTGGCCCGGCTACTCGGCATCAGCGAGGCCGAGTTGATCACCTTGTCCCTGGGCGAGAACGTAGTGCGGCTGGAAGGCGATTGGAAAGACCTGCTGCGGCAGGTGAAGGACTGGGGATACGTCATGGCTCTGACGCGCAACGAGCACTGCGTGCACGAGCGCAAAGGCATCTACGACAACATCACCTTCTATGAGGGTGCACACAATGTAGGCGTGGCGGTGAACCCGGATATCGATCTGCGCTTTTTCATGAACGAATGGAAATACGGCCTGGCCGTCACCATGCATCGCGGCAAGCTGCCCACCCTGCATTCCCTGCAGTTTTTCAATGCCCGAGGCGAAGCGGTACACAAGATCTTTTCCACCCCAAAATCCAAGACGGAGGCCTATTGGAGCCTGCTTTCCAGATTCAAGGCTGCCGAGCAGGTGCCCATTTCCGGCATCCTCTCTGAGCCGGAAGAAAAGCCCAACGAACTGCCGGATCGCGAGATCGACCAAGCGGGCTTTCAGGCCGCCTGGCGCAATCTGCAGGACACCCACGACTTCTTCGGCATGCTGAAGGACTTTGGGGTCAGTCGCACTCAGGGCCTGCGCCTGGCGCCGGCCGGTTTCACCCGGCAGGTGGACAACCAAGCGGTGGTGCGCACTCTGCAGCTGGCTTCGGAGCGGGAGGTGCCCATTATGTGCTTCTTGCACAGCAAGGGCTGCGTCCAGATCCACACCGGCCCGGTGCGAAACCTCAAACAGTTGGGCGAGTGGTACAACGTACTGGACCCGGCCTTCAACCTGCACCTGCGGCTGGACCGGATCGCCCAAAGCTGGATCGTGAAGAAGCCGACCGCTGACGGCATCGTCACCAGCCTGGAATTGTTCGACCACGAGGGGCAGCTGATCGTCTATTTCTTTGGGGCCCGCAAGCCCGGCGTACCGGAGCTGGAAGCATGGCGGGATATCGTGACCGACGTGCAGCCCCCGGCAGATGCGCGCGTGCCCGAGCCCGGCGGGATAAGCGCCGGGGCAATAGGCTCCCGGGAGGGCGCTCGATAAAACCCGTTTCCATGTGCGCAGAACCAATGCTTTTGGCGAAAGATCCTCGTGGGCACATCCAGGCCTGTCCTCGCTGCTCTGCCTTTCGGTTGCAGTTCGACAAGGTCGTGCTCTCGTTCCGCCGGGCGGGCCTGGAGCAGTGCGAGGAAACCATGGCCGACCGCTGCGAAAAGGGATCAAAGCCGGGTACCGACCGAAGCGGCCGCTTCATTTCGTTGCGAACGTCTGCCCGGGGCCTGCAGCTCACCTTTTCCTTTGACGAGCTGGGAGCCCTACTGCAAATGATCCAGGAAGCCGGGTGGAATCTCGGGCTTCTACACTACCGTTCAGATCAATAAAACCGGCATACCTCATGACTCGACTATACTTC
>CAZQSF010000174.1:0-2868 GCA_964595955.1 uncultured Saprospiraceae bacterium | reverse complement strand
GATAAAATAGGTCTTGATAAAAAGGTCATTTTATCCTGAAAACCGTATAAAAAAGGGATGGGTAGGGTCAGTCTCTTACGCATCGATCGGAAAAAGATGGCAGGCAAGCCCGTATTCGTACTTGGCAAAGGACGTATTTTGAATGCGAAAAAGATATCCTTTCATCCAATATGCCCTTCAGAAGCTGGGTTTTACAACAAAGGTTAACAGGTGAAGCGAACGATCAACTTTTTCCTCATTTACAGCGTGCTGATTCTTACTTTATTGGGTTGTAGCAAGACCATCGAAGGGCAGAACATGCAACAATACCAGATATACCGGGAGGGCCCGCACATCACGCTCCGAAAAAACAAGGCCACCGCTCTGTATTTTCGGCTGGAAAACGGGCGGTGGACCACGGAAAAGGAGCGTCTGGAGCCGGCTGAAGGGGCCAAAGTGACCGTGGATAATCCGGTGCTCGACCCCTTCACGGTGCAGATCCGGCCGGAGGAGGCCGACCTGGAGACCCAATTCCCGAATGCCTCCAAGGTGCTGGTCATCTCAGATATCGAAGGGAACCTAAGGGCGCTCTACCAGCTGCTGATCGCTCAGGCCGTCATCGATGATGCGGGCAACTGGACCTTTGGGGAGGGGCATCTGCTGATGCTGGGCGATCTCTTTGACCGGGGGCCGGATGTGACCCCGCTGCTGTGGCTGCTCTACAAACTGGAGGCCGAGGCCCTCTCTGCCGGTGGCCGCGTGCACATCCTGCTGGGCAACCACGAACTGATGATCTTCCAGAACGACCTGCGCTATATCCATTCAAAATACAAAAACCAAAGTCGGGACACCCGAACCAGCTACAGCAGCCTGTTCGACACCCACAGCCTGCTGGGGCGTTGGCTGCGCAACAAACCGGCCATCATACGAATAGGCGATATGCTCTTTTCCCACGCCGGGATCAGTCCGTCTGTTTTCGACCTCAGGCTGGATCTGGAAAGCATGAACGACTGGGTTCGCAAACGATGCATGGGGAAGCCGGTATCCCATAAGGCGCAACGCCTTTTCGGTTCGGAAGGCATCTTCTGGTATCGCGACTGGGTGGACAATCCCCCCGGAGAAGAGGTACTCAACCGGATCCTGAACTTCTACAATGCCCGACACATGATCATCGGCCATACCATCGTACCCCGGATCCAGGCGCAATACGATTTCAAACTGATCCAGACCGACCTTCACCAACCGCATGCCCTTACCGTTTATCCGGTGCGCGCCCTGCGCATCGAAAACAAGGCCTTTTTTGAAGTGGACAGTGATGGAGGCCGGACCCCCATACAAACCAGATAACCACCCTCCCAATGAAGCCCCAAACCCCAGTATTCATCTTTGCCCTTCTTGCCGGTTTCGCCAGCAGCTGCTCCCAAACCCCTGAGCCGCAGAAGCCGGGCTTTTTCTCTTCTGTTCACTCCGAGCTCCCCCTTACGGCCAGTCTGACCTTTGATCTGAAGCCCATACTTCAGGACAAAGAGCTCGAACCCGAAGTGGACGGCACGCTTTTTCTCGATCTGGCTCAGCCCCTACACCTTCCGGTAGAGATCAAATGCCGGGGCGAACGGCGCAAAAGCCTTTGCGATTTTCCACCGCTGCGGATCCAGTTGAAAAAAGCCGTAGTAGCCGAACAGCAATGGGGCCCTTACAGAAACTACAAATTGGTGACGCACTGCTCCGATACCTTGCGCGACGAAGAACTCCTCCTGCGCGAATACCTGGTGTACAAAATGTACGAATCCATGACGGAGCTTAGCCTGCGCACCCAATTGCTTCACATCCGGTACATACTTCCGGATGATACGCTGCATCGCTTTGCCTTCCTGATCGAAAACGAACGCGAGATGAACGACCGGCTGGGACTTCGGGAATGGGAGCCCGGCGAGGGCGGGCTGAAAAGCATTCACTACGAACACTACCGGCGCTTCGTGCTCTTTCAGTACATGGTGGGCAACACCGACTGGAACGTGGGCACCGGCCACAACACCAAATACGTATTGGCCCAAGACTCGAAAGTGCCCATCGCCATACCTTACGATTTCGACTATTGTGGCCTGGTGAACGCCTCCTACGCCCAGCCGTACCATACCCTGCCCCTTACCCATGTGCGGGAACGATACCTCATGTATCGAGGTAAGAAGGGCGAGGACTTTTCAGATACGGTGGACGAATTTCTCGCCCACAAGACGCAATGGTACACACTGATCGACGAATTCGAGCACTTGTCCGACACCTGCAAGGCCGACGTACGCAACTACCTGGACAACTTCTTCCACCTGCTTGAGCAACCCGACTGGAAAGACCTCCTTTTTTGAGTGCCTGCCCTTTCGGACGCGCGTTTATTTCGTTTTCGAAGCGGTATTCTCCCAGGAAAGGAGCTCCTGTTCAGCGGCATCATTGCATCGTACAACAGGGGAAAGTTTGATTTACACACCCCCTCACTTCGCACCTATTTCCCGCAGGGTCGGTAACGCTGCAATAACCGGAGTTGGGCCCATCGGCGGTGCATCCCCTACGCCTCCTGATGAACAAAAACAATGCACTTTCTCCCGCGGATCGGGGAATGGCGATACCGGCGACCTCGCCCGAACCACTTCTCCCGGGTAGCCGGTCAGTCCATTCGTCGCGATCAGTCCCGTAGCCGATATCGTCTTATCGAAATGTAGGTGTTCCAAAGCTTCCTTTCTCAAAGCACCTTCCAGGGCAAACAAAAACGACTTGCCATTGACCTCGTCAAAAAGCGCGATCTGATCGTAAAGACAAAGAAGAAGTCCCTGAGCAATAGGGTAACGTGAGGTTGGAGGTCGAGTTGTTCGTTAAATGGCTGAATGTGAGAACCTC
>CAZQSF010000173.1:0-3216 GCA_964595955.1 uncultured Saprospiraceae bacterium | reverse complement strand
AGACTTTTGAAGTCTTGGAGACTTCAAAAGTCGAACTATCGCAATGTCGGGCCCAGCTTGTCCATCTTTGCTTCATCCGGCAGGGGCATGTCGGACAGCATCGCCGCTTCCTCGGGGCTCATGTAGTACTTTTCGATCCGCTCGATGTAGTAGTCCGGCAACGGGGAATGCTCCAGGATGTACTTCTTGGTGGCCAGGATCTCCTCGCCGTAGCCGGCTTCGATGGCGTACACATCGGCCCGGCGCTCCGCGCCCGTGCGGAAGGTAGGCGACCAGAAGTACTGCCAGCCGAAACCGAGCAAGTTCCAGCCGGAGCGGCGCTTGTAATCCACCACATGGCCGAGCTCGTGGGCGAGCCAGCCTACCAGGACCGGCTCTTCCAGGTCGAGGATGGAATGGTCCCGGGCACAGCACACGTGGGGCGTGTACTGGATCTTGTACTCCCGCTTCTTCCGGTTCCAGAAGTGGTGGTTGAAGACGGGCTGGGCCCGCATGGTGGTCTTCTGCCTTTGATTCTCGAGAACGTGCACGCACAGGCCGCGGAGTTCGTCGGCAAAACCCCGGTAGGCGCGGTCGTAACAATGGCGGAGGTAGTCGGAGAGTTGGTTCATGCGTTTAGCTTGGATAGTGATGCGTGCAGCTAGCTGAACATCGGGTTTTAGGGGAGTGTTCTATCTAAAAAACACACTATGTTTTCGACGGAAAAAATAGATGCCCTGCTTGAAGTTACCACCTATCCGGCAATTTCGATCTATTTGCCTACCCACCGAGCAGGCCACGTTAAAGAAGATCGCATTCGGCTGAAAAATCAGCTGCAAAAAGCAGAAGAAAAACTGGATCAGCACGGCTTTGCGTCGCGCGACATCGAACGCTGGCTCAAGCCGGCCTATGAACGGGTTGAAGACGACGATTTTCTCAACCACCTTTCTGACGGCCTGGCTCTTTTTATCGGGCCCGATTTTTTCCAGGCCGAGGAAGCTCCCATCGACTTTAAGGAGTTGGTCATGGTGGGCCGTGAGTTCTACCTCAAGCCCATTCTGGGGCATCTGGACCGCGACGACCGCTTTTTCATCCTGGCCCTGAGCCAGAAGGATGTGCGCTTTTTTGAAGGCCACCGGTACAGTATCATTCCCGTGATCATTCACGATCTGGTGCCCCAGAGCCTGAAAGAAGCCACCCGGGTGGATGAGCGCATCAACACCCTGCAGTACCACACCTCTGCCGGCCGAAAACAGGCCACCTATCACGGACACGAGCGCAACGACGATCACCTGATCGAAGACTTTCTGCGCCAGGTCAACGACGGCCTGATGGAGATGCTGCACGACGAAAAGCCGCCCCTGGTACTGGCCGGTACCGAAGAGCTGGTAGGCATCTACCGGGAAGTAAATACCTATCCCTTTCTCTACGAGCAGTACGTGCACGGCAATCCCGATGAGTGGGATCCCGTCCTGTTGCAGGAGAAAGCCTGGGAGGTCATTCAGCCTCACTTTGAGCGGCAGCTGGAGCGCGAAAAAGACCTCTACAAGGAAGCTGTGGCTATGGAGCGCGGCAGTCTGCAATTGAGCGAACTGCTGCCCGCCGCTCAGAACGGCCGTCTGGATGTACTCTTTCTGCAAAAAGATGCCCAAAGCGAGGGGGCCTACGATGAGGAAAAGCAGCGACTGGATCACGAGCCCCAGGAACAGGCCTGGGACATGCTGGACCGCTTGGCCAAGTACGCCTACCGAAATCAGGCCAAAATCTACAACCTGCCCGCCGATCAAATGCCGGACGCCCCCGATGTAGAGGCCTGTGGTGCATACCGCTATTGATGAGGCGCGAATGGGCAGCCCTCGGCCTTTCCGCTTAACCGATTTGACGCAAGGGTAAAGGCCTCGGGAAAGGGATTGAGATGCACCCCCAACTGCTCTGGTCCGTACGTGCTGGACCGGAAGTAAATCGGGCTCCCCCATTCATTTACTCGGATTGTAACGCTTCCAGCTTTCCGTTTTGAGCCTGGCAGCCCGTAGCACCGCGACACAACCAGCGGGAAAAACCTATCTTTCGCATCCTCACTCAAACTTCCCGATATGGATGACTGGATGGATGCACCCCGGGCCGTGCGCGAGGGAGAAGAACTGGATCGCGAAAAACTGGAAGCCTATCTGCGAACGCACCTGCCTACAGCCGCGGGTGCCTTTGAAATCCGGCAGTTTCCCAGCGGCTATTCCAACCTGACCTATTTCCTTCAGCTGGGCGAACGGGAACTCGTGCTGCGTCGCCCACCCTTTGGCGCCAATATCAAGACCGCTCACGACATGGGGCGAGAATACCACATTCTTTCCCACCTGGCTCCCATTTGGGATAAAGCCCCCGCTCCCCTGCTCTACTGCAGCGATGAAGACGTGCTGGGAGCACCCTTTTATGTAATGGAGCGCGTACGCGGCGTGATCCTTCGCCCCCAGATGGACGCCGCCATGCATCCCGAGCCGGCCATCATGGGCCGAATCGGGGATGCGCTGGTGGATACGCTGGTGGAATTGCACGGCATCAACTATCAGGGCGCCGGCCTGGGCGAATTGGGCCGGCCGGAAGGCTATGTGCAGCGTCAGATCGAAGGCTGGACCAAGCGCTACTTCAAAGCCAAGACCGACGAGGTACGAGAGATCGAGCAGCTGGCCCGTTGGCTGGCCGATCATCAACCGCCGGAACAGGGGGCTACACTTATCCACAATGACTTCAAGTACGACAACCTGGTGCTGGATCCGGCTGATTGGTCGCGCATCATCGCCGTGCTCGACTGGGAGATGGCCACCGTGGGCGATCCCCTGATGGACCTGGGCACCAGCCTCGGCTACTGGATCAATCCAGGCGATCCGGAGCTGATGCAACAGTTCAAGCTCAGCCCCACCTACCTGCCCGGCAATCCCAGCCGCGAAGAAGTAGTGCAGCGCTACGCTCAGCAGAGCGGCCGCCCGGTGGACAACATCATCTTCTACTATGCCTACGGCTTGTTCAAGATCGCCGTCATCCTGCAGCAGATCTATTACCGCTACAAAAAAGGCTACACCAAAGATCCTCGCTTCGCCCCCCTGCACTTCGCCGTGCGCCTCTGTGGTACCGTAGGGCTGCAGGCCATAGAAAAGCAGCGGCTGGATGGTTTGTTCGGGTAGAGGGTAGTTATACCGTTTCAAGTATGAAATGACCTGTCCCGCTTTAAAATAGGTTGGATGC
>CAZQSF010000172.1:0-3282 GCA_964595955.1 uncultured Saprospiraceae bacterium | reverse complement strand
CAAGCTTGGTCTACCAACGCTCCTTTTGGGTAGATGGTAGATGGTAGATGGTAGATGGTAGATGGTAGACGGTAGACGGTAGGCTTTTTGCGCGATCTTGGCGTGCTGCGTGGACCGACCATGCCTCTCCCGCAGTTCGGCTATCTCTTACCTCCTTTCACTGTCTCCGAGCCATTATGCGGGACGATGAAGGCTTCCTTAGCATCGGATTGTGTCTTCGGGTAGGTGATTCTGCCCCTCCGCTCGTTGCTGTGTCTTGCGTTCTTTTTCTGCAGCGAAAAAGGAAGTAAGCAAATCCTAAAATGACAACCCGAGGGGCTGTCGCAACCCAAGCCGCTCGGACTGTGCCCTCACTCGTGGATCGCTTCTTTTAGCCGTTTGAGCTGCCATTTCTTAACGGATTTTCGTTAAGGCGGTTAAAATTGAATAGTTAGAATCTCCGGCATTAGAGCATCTGCCGTTAAGAAAGGAGGTGGAATGCGGCGTCCGCACACCATACTGTTTGAGCCAAAACCAGCTCCGGAAACAAACCCAAGACATGGCACAACAGGACAGGGCCAGGTAGATGACCTAACCGCAAGGCGAGTTTATGGGGTGCAGCTGCATGGAGCCTCCTTTTAGGCGGAGGCTCGTCAGCCGGGAGTTTTTGCTTCTTTTTGCGGTCAAAAAGAAGAAGGGGGGCAGGGATGGCATAAGATCCAGAGCCCGCTAAGCTCCTGGACCCAAGGTCTGATCGGCTAAGATCGAGGTGTCTGCCGTTTACTCCAGATTTTGGGGATGGTAGAAAGTTAGACGGTAGACTGCACAGCGGCTTCCTACTGGGTCACCTCCGCTGCTTCTTTCAGCTTGCCTGCCATGCCTCCATCAAGTTTACGGGAAGCGAAGCCCGAAGGGCTGGCATTTTTCTAACTCCTCACGCTACAAGCAAGCCTCGAATCCCGAAGGGATGGCATAAGATTCAGAGCCCGCTAACCTCCCGGACCCAAGGTCTGATCGACTAAGATCGAGATGTCTGTCGTTTACTCCAGATTGTGGAACACGTTCGTCACATCGTCGTCCTGTTCGAGGGCGTCGATGAGCTCGAGCACCTCGTCCACCTGCTCGTCGGAGAGGGATTTGGTGTGGATGGGCAGGCGTTCGAGCTCGGATTTTTCCACTTCGATGCCGCCGGCCTCGAGGGCGTCCTGCATCTTGCCGAAGTCCTCGAAGGCCACGTACACCTGGTAGAGTTCCTGGCCTTCCACCTCGTCCTTCCGGATCTTTTCCAGGCCGTGGTCGATGTATTCCAGCTCGAAGGCCTCGGGCTCGGCGATCTGTTCGGGCTGGATGTAGAACACGCCCATGCGGTTGAACAGGAAGTCGTTCATGCCGGTGGTGCCCAGGGAGCCGCCCTTCTTCTTGAAGATGGAGCGCACGTTGGCCACGGTGCGGGTGGGGTTGTCGGTGGCGGTCTCGATGACCAGGGCGATGCCGTGGGGGCCGATGCCCTCGTACACCACCGTCTGGTAGTCGCTGGCGTCCTTGCCGGCCGCCTTCTTGATGGCCGCCGCTATGCGGTCCTTGGGCATCTGCACGGCCTTGGCGTTCTGGATGGCGCGGCGCAGGGCGGCGTTGGTCTCGGGATCGTCGCCGCCTTCCTTCACGGCAATGGAGATCTGGCGGCCCGCCTTGGTAAACTGCTTGGCCATGCGATCCCAGCGGGCAAACTTGGCCGCTTTGCGGTATTCAAAGGCTCGTCCCATAAGTCGTGCGCGTTTTTTTAGTCCGGGGGCCTAAATTCGGGATTTTCGGGGGATTGGAAAAGGGTGGGGGGACCCTTCCTTGCTGTCGAATGCTTGAAGAGGTGACTCGATCGACCACGACAAGGCCAGCATCGGCTACGAGATCGCCTTCACCAGGGTTTTCGATAAATTCCGCCCGCCGGCGGAGATCGTGCGCGACATCCTCGCCCTGGAAGCAGCAACCGAAGGCCTCAGCCAGGAAAGTATTGGACACCTAGCCAGCATGAGCGGTATAAAAAGAGAGCGGAAATCTTTACATGTGCAAAAAGTATAGAAAGAAAACGCGATTTTTTTTACATATTTTAAAGACGTGTAAAGAAAATCAGGATATCGTGGTGCATAAACCTGCTTGCGAGGTTCTCCGGCTTCCTGCGCCTCCACAAGATCGGGCGCAGCAACTATTATGTCAATGACCGCCTCGTGCTTTTGTTGATGAGCGCGAATAATGAAGATATCTGGCATGAAGAAAGCGCATAAAGCAGAAGGGCTACCTGATCGTTGGTTTGCCTCCGCCTGACCACCCGGCCTGGATCCGCGGAAGCTTCAGTGAAAGCGTTGCAGGCTTCGCGGTATCCGGCAAACAAGGCCGGAGCAAGCCGCCCGAACAACAGGCCGCGGACGAAATCCGGGATTTTCGGGGGATTGGAAAAGGGGGGGGGTAGGGTTTGGCTTGCGGCTGATTCATTTCCGAATTCGCAAACAATTGTTATTTTTATCCTATCCCTACGGGAAAAGAGCAGCGAGCAGGCTTTCTCCAAGTCGAGGACTGCTATGACCGATCAGCAAAAACTCTTCCGGATATTCAAGTTGCTTCAGCTTCTGAGCCAGCGGCCCTACCGAAAAGTTCCGCATTTGGCTCAGCTATTGGAATGCTCCAGGGAGACAGTGTACCGGTATATCCGACTGCTAGAATCAGTAGGCTATCAAATTGATAAAACGGAGAATGATTGCTACTTCCTCTTATTGGATACTGGCACCGAAGGGCAATTATTCGATGCCGAGGAGGCTGGCTACTTGCAGGACCTGCTTTGGCAGGCGAGTGGAAAGCACCCCTATCGCGATCGGCTTCTGCACAAGCTGAATAAGCAGTTCACCCTGCGTCCGTTGGTGCAGAGCCTGCAGAAGTTTCAGGTGCTGGAGCATATCCAGAAGCTGGGACAAGCCATCGAATCACAAGTGCGGGTACGGCTTACCTACCTGAATAGCACCGGGGAACTCAGCCACCGGTATGGCGAGCCGGTGGAGTTTATGGATGGTTACACCTACCTGTGGTTTTACGACCTGGATAAGGGCGAATACCGCCAGCTCAAGATGGAGCGGATCGGCCATGTGGAGCTGACGGAATTGCCGATCGCACACAAACACGAAAGCCGGGCACTCGACCTCTTTGGGTGGACCGGCCCAAAATGGCTGCCCGTTACGCTTCGGCTTAGCTACCGCGCTCAGCAACTGCTGCTGGAAGAACACCCGGATGCTCGACCCTTTGTGCGCAGTTCGGGTA
>CAZQSF010000171.1:0-3313 GCA_964595955.1 uncultured Saprospiraceae bacterium | reverse complement strand
CAGGAGAAAATTTGGCAAGAACAGCCCAAAGGGTGAAGTCCAAACAAGCTCTCAAACGATTCCTCTTCGCCTTGCCGGTTCAGGCCTTTGTTGGACAAAAACCAATTTTGCCTTAGCTTTGGCCCCCGATTAAAGAATCCAGCGCGGGGCTTCACTGGAATCTGGTGAAGCCCTTGCTATTTACGATCAAAAAACACTGTGTTTATTATGGGGCAGACGATTACCTATATCGTTCCTGTGTTTGGTGTGCTGGCATTGCTGTACACCCTGTGGCGCACGGCCTGGGTGCGCAAGCAGGATGAAGGCACGGAGCGCATGCAACGGATCGCCAAAAACATTGCCGACGGGGCAATGGCTTTTCTCAAGGCCGAATACCGGGTGCTGATCATCTTTGTCGTTGCCGTCGCCATCCTCCTGGGTGTGAGCGGCAATACCGAAGAAAGTTCGCCGCTCATTGCCTTGTCGTTCTTCATCGGAGCGCTTTGCTCCGCCCTGGCCGGATTCATCGGAATGCGCGTAGCTACCAAGGCCAATGTGCGCACGACGAACGCCGCGCGGACCAGCCTGGGGCGCGCACTCGAGATCGCCTTTGCGGGGGGCTCCGTCATGGGGCTGGGCGTCGTTGGACTGGGGGTACTGGGGCTTGGCGGCCTCTTCCTGCTCTACTCCAACCTCGGCTGGGATATCAACAAGGTGATCACTGTGGTGACCGGCTTCTCATTCGGGGCATCCTCCATCGCGCTTTTTGCCCGTGTAGGTGGCGGCATTTACACCAAAGCGGCCGATGTAGGTGCAGACCTGGTGGGTAAAGTCGAGGCCGGCATCCCGGAAGATCACCCGCTGAACCCCGCTACCATTGCCGACAATGTGGGCGACAACGTAGGGGATGTCGCCGGCATGGGCGCTGACCTGTTCGAATCCTATGTGGGCTCCATCATCGGCACCATGGTGCTGGGAGCCACCTTCATCGGGCTGGCCGGATTTGAAGAGACCAACGAAATGGGGGGCCTCAATGCCGTCTTGCTCCCGCTGGTACTGGCCGGAGTGGGCATTCTCACCTCTATTTTGGGCACCTTTTTCGTGCGCGTCCGGGAGGGCGGCAACCCGCAAAAGGCGCTGAATGCCGGTGAACTCATCTCCTCCGTGATCATGCTGATCGCCACGTTTTTCATCGTGCGCTTCATGCTGCCCGAAAGTTGGGTTGCCAACGGCAAGTCCATCACGGAAAACGGCGTCTTTTTCGCCGTGCTCTTCGGGCTGGCTGCTGGTTTGGCGATCGGGTACATTACGGAGTTTTACACCGGTACCGGTACGCGCCCGGTCAAAAAGATCACCGAGCAAAGCCTTACCGGCTCGGCCACCAACATCATTGCGGGCCTCGGTGTAGGGATGCAATCTACGGCACTCCCCATCGTGGTGCTGGCCGCCGCCATCATCGGCGCTTATGAATTTGCCGGCTTGTACGGCATTGCCATCGCTGCCGTGGGTATGCTATCCAATACGGGCATTCAGCTGGCCGTGGATGCCTACGGCCCGATCTCGGACAACGCAGGGGGCATTGCCGAGATGGCCGAACTGCCCAAAGAGGTTCGCGGACGCACCGACAAGCTGGATGCCGTGGGCAATACCACAGCTGCCATTGGCAAAGGCTTTGCCATCGGCTCGGCTGCCCTGACCGCCCTGGCCCTTTTTGCCGCCTACATGACCTCGGCAAACATTACTACGATAAACATTGCCCAGCCCCTGGTAATGTCCGGCCTGTTGCTGGGCGGTATGCTACCCTTCCTGTTTTCTTCCCTGGCCATGGGTGCGGTAGGCCGTGCCGCCATGGATATGATCAAGGAAGTGCGCCGGCAGTTTCAGACCATTCCCGAGCTGACGGCAGCCCTGGAAGCCATGCGCAAAAACGACGGCAAAGAGATGGAAGACTGGAGCGAGGCCGACCGCAAGACCTTTGAGGCAGCCGATGGAAAGGCCGAGTACAGCAAATGCGTAGAGATCTCTACGGCGGCCTCCATCCGCCAGATGATCGCCCCGGGCGTACTGGCTATACTGAGCCCCGTGCTGGTCGGCTTCGCCGGCGGACCTGAAATGCTTGGCGGCTTGCTGGCCGGCGTGACTGTGAGCGGTGTGCTCATGGCCATTTTCCAATCCAATGCCGGCGGTGCCTGGGACAACGCCAAGAAAATGTTTGAATCCGGCGTGGATATCGCCGGCGAAACCTATTACAAAGGCTCTGAGCCGCACAAGGCAGCTGTGGTGGGCGATACCGTCGGCGATCCGTTCAAGGATACGTCCGGCCCCTCCCTCAACATTTTGCTCAAGCTCATGTCGGTCGTAGCCCTGGTGATCGCTCCCATGCTCTAGATCCAGGCCGGCATCTGACGAAAAGCCCTGCGCGCCTCCTTCGCGCAGGGCTTTTTTGTTAGGGCATCGTTAAAACCCCGGCTCTGCCGAAAGGCAGCCCAAACTTTTTTCGCGAATTCCGTTACTTTTATAGAGCCCAGCGTGCTGCCGAAAGCAGCTGAGGGCCTTTTTTGCCTAAAAAGGACATCGAATTATGAAATTTAATATTCGCGGAAGCCTGTTCTTTTCCATTCTACTTCTCGGTTTTTTTCTGGTATCGGTCTACCCCCAATCCGGGCCCGCCGAAGAGGAAAAGGAAGCCGTATTGATGCGAGCCGTCCTCACCTATCTGGACAATTTGCATTTTGAGCCGAAATCCCTGGACGATCAGTTTTCCGAAGAGCTCTACGATCTCTACCTGGATCGCCTGGATTCCGAGCGTCGCTTTTTCACCGAAGAGGACCTGGAACAGTTCACGCCCTTCCGCCAACGGCTGGACGACGAAGCGCAGGTCGGGGCGTTTGACTTTTTTGACCTCTCCCTGGATCGCTACCTGGCCGCTCTGAATAAAACGCAAGGCTTCTATCGCGATATTCTGTCCGAACCCTTCGACTTCACCCAGGATGAGGCCATCGAGATGGATGGCGAGAAACGCGGCTTTGCCAAGAACGATCAAGAATTGCGTGAGGTCTGGCGCAAATACCTCAAACTGCGGGTGCTCAATCGATTGGTTGACAAGCTGAGCGAACAGGAAGAAGCCGGCGAAGAACAAGAGGCTAAAAGCCTGGAGACGCTGGAAGAAGAAGCCCGGCAGGCCGAACTGGAACAGCTGGACGAATATTTCGACCGGGTGCTCAAGATCAATCGCACCCACCGCCGCACGTATTACATCAACACCCTCACCAACCTCTACGACCCCCATTCGAACTATCTGGAGCCCATCGACAAGGAAGACTTCAACATCCGC
>CAZQSF010000170.1:0-3443 GCA_964595955.1 uncultured Saprospiraceae bacterium | reverse complement strand
TTTCCAGCAATGCATTCAACTCTTGGGGACTCCGGGGAAAGTTGGATGCTATATGCCTCAACATTTGGTTTTCCTGTAGTTTTCTCATCTTTTGGTTTAGTGAGCTGGGCACGTATTTTTAAATTACTGGTTTCCTGAGACTGAAGGGATGATTATTGTCAGGGTAGCGGGGCAATGTCGAAATGTGGTTGAAAGCTGGAAATTGATTTCTGAAGGTCAACTTATTTCAGGCATGCACAGCTGGGGATGAGTTGAAGACCGGTTAACAAGGCAGGCAGCAACAGAACTGTTTCGGCAGGAACGTTCGTGGGAAAAAGGTTGCCTGTACGCACCGATTTCAAAAGACCAAGCTGGAATAGCGCAGGCCGAAATTCTTCCGGATTTTGCCAGGCCGGAACCATGGGAAAGCCTGCACAAGCGGTTCGTCTAAAACCGAAACCGAAGCAGCGTCACGCCGTCGGGGTTGACGTATGGGGCTGGGGCCACCTTGTACTCCTCGGGCACCTGATCCCAGCCGGTGTAGGTCTTCCCTTCGATGAAGTAGCGCTCGGGCCCCTGGGCTGCAGGGGCGGAGGCCAGAAGCGTGTAGCTGCCGGAAGGGGCCTGCGTGCCGGCCCGCTTGCCGTCCAGCACCAGTTCCACCTTGCCGTCGCCGTCCACATCCGTGCGGATCCAGTTGAAGGCCAGGATCTGGTGGTAGGTGCCGTCCTGGATCATGGTGCGGATGGCGCGGTTGAAACGCTCCAGGATGTAGCCGGCCCTGGGGCGATCCTTGCGCAGGGCAAAATGCAGGCTGCGCCTGAACAGGGGCGTACCGCCGATGGCGAGGTATTGCCCGGCTTCTTCGGGCTGGTGTTGCAGCACGTACTGCATGAGCAGCTCGTCGACCAGCATGTAGTCCGCTTCCTCCCGAAGGAGGCGCTCCAGGCTTTCCTGATTGTCCTTGCCCCGCAGCCAGGTGATGCCGCGGGCTGTATCCACGGCCTCGCCGTAGGCATAGCTCTCCACGATGGCGATGCGCTTGCCCTGCAAGTCGGCCAGGCGGGTCGCCTGCACATCGCTGCCTTTCCGGCCCACCAGGATGAGGCGGTTCTCCAGGTAGGGCTCCGAGAAGCGCAGGGACTCCTCCCGCTCTATATCCCGCCACACGGCCACACTGCCGTCGTATTCCTCGCTGAGAATGGCCGGCGTTACCGCACCGGCTTCCAGAATATCCGTACCGGGTTGAAAGCCGGCCCGCTGCAGGGCCTCGTGCACCAGGGCTATGGCCACGGCCTGTTTGCCGGTTTCATTGGTGAAGGGCGGCCACACATCGGAGGCTAGTCGCAGAGCGGATTGGGCTTGGGCCGAAAGCGCCGCCGTCAAAACAGCTGCCAGGAAAACAAGACGCATAGGTGATCCTTTGCCGAAAGATAACGAATGGGCGTAAAAAGCGCGCGGACAAGGTTTGCCGCTGTATGGCGGCTCCAGCATTTCCCGGTTTCGGCATTCCTCGGTTCCCCAACCAACCCTGGCAGCAAGAAAACCCGGCAATCGTTTGAGCAAACGCCCCCTTGGACGGAATGCGGTGGGCATTCCCGCACGGAGCCCTACAGCTGCCATTCTTTCTTCCGGACCGCTTTGCCCCTTTCCGATCCTCCCTTTTGCCGTATCTTTACGCCTTGATAAATAATCCGGGTCTGTTGACAGCCGTCCTGCAAACGGCCAACAGGAATGCCGCCGGAAAAGGGGGCTGTCCGTATTCGTTAACTACCCAAGCATTCGGATGAAACGACTGTACAATCTCGTCAACAACGACGAGCTCAAGCAGCGCATGCTGCAATCCGACGAAGCGCGCACCACGCTTTCGTTTTACCACTACCACCACCTCGAGAATCCGGCGGGCTTCCGCAACGAGCTGTACCGCCGCTGGAGCCGGCTGGGCGTGTACGGCCGCATCTACGTGGCCGCCGAAGGCATCAACGGCCAGATTTCCGTGCCAACCGGGCAGCTGGAAGACTTCCGCACTGACATGTACGGCATCCCCTGGCTGAACGGCACCCGCCTCAACATCGCCATTGACGACGACGGCAAGAGCTTCTACAAGCTCAAGATCAAGGTGCGCGAGAAGATCGTGGCCGACGGCCTGGACGATGACGCCTTTGATGTGACCCGCCGCGGTCGCCACCTTTCCGCCGCCGAGGTCAACACCCTGCTGGAGGAGGACGATACGGTGGTCGTGGACATGCGCAACCACTACGAGAGCGAGGTGGGCCACTTCGAGGGTGCCCTATGCCCCGATGTGGAGACCTTCCGCGAGGCCCTGCCCGTGGTCGAGGAGATGCTGCAGGACCGGAAGGACCGCAACATCATCATGTACTGCACGGGCGGCATCCGCTGCGAAAAGGCCAGCGCCTACTACCTGCACCGGGGCTTCCGCAACGTCTTCATGATCGACGGCGGCATCATCGAGTACGCCCGGCAGTGCCGCGAACAAGGGCTACCGGTGAAATTCGTGGGCAAGAACTTCGTCTTCGACGAGCGCATGGGGGAGCGCATCTCCCCGGAGGTGATCGCCCGCTGCCACCAGTGCGGCGCTCCCTGCGACACCCACGTCAACTGCGCCAACGACGCCTGCCACATCCTCTTTATCCAGTGCCCCAAATGCGCCGGGCGCTACGAGCACTGCTGCACCGCGAAATGCGCCGACTTCCGCCGCCTGCCCAAAGCCGAACGGGAACGGCTGCGGCCCGTCACGCAATTCAACGGCACGAAATTCGGCAAGGGCCGCTACAAGGCCTTTCGGGAAGCAGAAGCCTTGGAGATGGATTAGGCCTGGCCGCTCCGGGCCCACGGCCTGCATCCGGCCCGGGCAGGTTCTTCGTATCGGGTGGTGGTAAAATGAATGAATCTTCTATCTTTGGCAGATTATACCGTTTCGGGAATAAAAGGCCGCAAAGCTGTTTTATCCTTGTAGCGGCATTCTGGGTCCGAAGGATCGAAATGCCTCATCGCATAAGAGGTTTCAATCTGAAAACCCTGATCCCTTGTCAGGGTCGATCTCGGCGAAAGCCCCGTTACTGCCTTTTCTTGTTCAATAAACTCCAGATTCTATCATGAAAAAGCTTCTCTTCGGCCCAATCCTGCTTGCCCTGCTAACCTTTTCCCATTGCAACAACGATGATGACGATGTAGATGCTGCCGATCCGGTGCGTCTATCCATTGCGGATGTATCGGTGAATGAAGGAGACGAGTATCTGAGCCTTACTCTTCGGCTGCAACTGGACGGCGCTGCTGGGGAGCAGGTCACCGCTTTGATCAGCACAAGCGAGGGCACAGCGGAATCCAATAAGGACTTTATTCCTTTCCAGGACGCTCAGGTCGTATTTCCAGCCGGTGAGGTGACGCAAGATTACGAGATGACGATCGCCGGCGATCTGATCTTTGAGGAAGACGAATTCTTC
>CAZQSF010000169.1:0-3527 GCA_964595955.1 uncultured Saprospiraceae bacterium | reverse complement strand
CCGCGAGGTGATGCTGATGGAAAAGACCGGAGGCAAACGGGATTTTAAACGGGAAGCATGAAGAACCACCAAAAACACGCCAAGCTCGCCCGCCCGGCCCAGGGGCAGTTTGCCCGGCAGGAGTGGGCCATTCTGGGTACGCCCTGCGGCAACATCCAGCAGCTGGCCGGTTTCGCAATAGCGCAGCTGCGCAGTCGGTATCGCTTCGGCTATGTGGATGCGGAGCACGGGACCGGGAGTAAAAAATTGACCGTTGCTTCTGCTGAAGCGCCGGTGAAAGAAGGAGAGAGATATCCCCTCACCCTGTACACCGACCGCATTTCCCATCACGCCCTGGAGTGGGAGGGGCAGCCGGATGCGTTCGGGTTCCGGCGCCTGTTCAACGGGCTGGATGCCGTGCTGGTCAACGGCAACCACTTCAAAGCCGCCCGGCAGCTCGTGGTGCTGGACCCGAAGAAGGAAAAATCGCTGAGCCGCAAGCTGGACCGGCTCACGGCGGTGGAGCTGTTTCTCACTACCCCCGAGCAAAAAGAACCCTACGACTTTCTGAAGGAGCACCTGCCGCACTGGCGGGACATCCCCCTGCTGGACCTGGCCGATGGCGCCGGCCTGGCCAGATGGCTGTATAAGAAGCTCCAGGACGCCCTGCCGCCCCTGTACGGCCTGGTGCTGGCCGGGGGCGAAAGCCGGCGCATGGGGCGCGACAAGGGCGCCATGGACTACCACGGCAAGCCGCAGCGCGAACACATGGCCGGGCTGCTGCAGCCCCTCTGTGAGCGGGTGTGGATGAGCGTGCGGCCGGGGCAGGCGGTGGAAACGGCCTTTCCGCTGCTGGAAGACACCTTCCTGGGCCTGGGGCCCTACGGCGCCATCCTCTCGGCCTTCCGCGAGCATCCGGATGCAGCCTGGCTGGTGGTGGCCTGCGATCTGCCCCTGCTGGACGGCGACACCCTGGCACAGCTCGTACAGGCCCGCAACCCCTCGCAGGTGGCCACGGCCTTCCAGAGCCCAGACAACGAATTCCCCGAGCCGCTCATCGCCGTGTGGGAGCCGCGCAGCTACCCGGTGCTCCTGCAATTCCTGGCCCAGGGCTATTCCTGCCCCCGCAAGGTGCTCATCAATTCGGCCATCGAGCGCATCGAGGCAGCCCGGCCCGAAGCCCTCGCCAATGTGAATACGCCGGAAGATGTCAGGCGCATTTTGAATAAGGAGGTTTGAACTGGCCGACACCCCACTCAACATTTGTCAGGGGTGGGCAGCCACCCATACTTCCCCGTCCTCGAAGACTTCCTTTTTCCAGATGGGCACGGTCTGTTTGAGGGTGTCGATGGCGTACTGGCAAGCCTCGAAGGCCTCCCGCCGGTGCGGGCAGGACACAGCAATGACCACGGCCAGATCGCCTATACCCAGCGTGCCCAGGCGGTGGTGGAAGCTCACCTTTCGGGCCGGCCAGCGCCGGAGGATGGTCTCGGCGATCTTGCGCATTTCTTTGATGGCCATCGGTTCGTAGGATTCAAACTCCAGGTGGCGCACGGAGCGGTCGGCCGTGTGGTTACGTACGGTGCCGGTGAACGTCACAATACCACCGGCATCGGGGCTGTATACGTATTCCGTGCAGGTCAACGGACTGAGCGGGCGATACAGCAGTTGAATGTCGATCATGGTGGTAAGCGTTAACCGCCGCTGACGGGCGGAATGAGCACAATTTCGTCGCTGGAGGTAAGAGGCTGATTATCAGGGGCATACTCCTGATTCACCGCCACGGCCAGCGATTTGAGTTCGGCGAGTTGTGGAAATTGGCGTTCGAGAGCCTCTTTTAAGTGAGCTACTGTGGCTGCTTCGGGCAATTCGATCTGCAAGCGAGCGGTACCGAGGATGTCTTTCGAAATGCCAAAAGCAGTGATTTGTACGTTCATGCATTCTTTTTCTTCGTGGAGAAAACCGCTTGTTTCATCGAAAAAAGGGGCAAAACACGGAGTTTTAAGAAAAATTTAACAATTGAAAGCAAATTTGAAGAAACGCTAGCTAGTTACTAGCATGTTTGGATTGCGGATCCAGAAACAAACCGGAATGCAGTAAAGTCCTTTTACGCCAAATTACTACCGGATCGCTTACATACCTCTACCCATTTCACCTTGACATTTTTCATTGTTTTTCCCTCACATAGGGATAACTTTGTTGTTTAGTTGGATTGCAACGCCCTGTTTTTCAGGTTTTTGTCGCAAGCTAACGCTGAACATATTCAACATCCAAAACAATAGCAATACACGGTAAGGCTGAGCCTTGCCCATTGGTTTACTAAACCTCAATCAGATGAAAATCCCATGGACAATGACCCTTTTGGCACTCTCCGTAGTGCTGACAGCCCGCGAACCCGACATCGGGAGGGACGAGAACGTCTCTATGTTTCGCTGGGATGCACAGACCGAAAAGACCGTACGGCAGCGACTGGAAACCCTGGATCTTCCGCTTGCCTACCAGGGCAACGAAGATAAAGTGGTGGATCACATTCGCATGTACCTCATCAACGGCCGCCGGGAGACCGAGCGCATGTTGGGGCGAGCCAAGGTCTTTTTCCCCATTTTCGAACACAACCTGCAACAGGCCGGCTTGCCGGAAGACCTCAAGTACATTCCTGTCATTGAGACGGGCCTGAATCCGCACCTGCGCTCCAGCGCCGGTGCACACGGCATGTGGCAGATGACCTACGCTGCCGCCAAATTCGTAGACCTTCGGCTTACGGATGCAGTGGACGAGCGCTACGATGTGTACAAATCGACCGAAGGCGCAGTGCGCATGCTGCAGTACCTGTATAGCAACTTTGAGGACTGGTCGCTGGTGCTGGCCGCCTACAACGCAGGTCCCGGCAAAGTAAAGACGGCTATCAAGCGGGCCAATTGCCCGGAATACCGCTTTATTGAGCGCTATTTGCCCCGGGAGACGCAAAAATACCTGGTGCGCTACGTCGCGGCCGCGTATGTCGGCAAGTACTACGCTGCACACGGGCTACAGCCCTCCCCCACGCCTGCGTCCTGGCGTCAGGTAAGGGTGATGCCCATAGGGCAATACCTCAACCTGTACAAGGTAGCGGAGGTAGCCGAGGTTTCCTACGAAACCCTGCGCAAGCTCAACCAGGGCTACAAAAAGGGATACCTGCCCCATACCAGCCATACGGTCAACTACCTGGTATTGCCGGCCCAGGGCGTTGAGCGGCTGACCGCCTACCTGGCCGAGAAGAACGGCAAGGCCATCGGCGGAAAAAAAGAGGGCCAGGTGCTGGTGCAGTACGTCGTGAGCCCGGGCGACAACCTGAACAGTGTCGCCAAACTCTTTCAGGTGGAGCCGGCGGATATCCGCAAATGGAATTACCTGAAGGACGGCCGTTTGCAGGCCCATCAGCAGTTGAGTTTGTTTTTGCCGAAAGACTATTTGCTCAACCGGGCTTAAGGGCTTTTACCTAGCCATTTCCCAAACAAACATGAGTCATCCCGAAAAATGGGATGGTTGGAATAAAAGAGCCTTCTGTG
>CAZQSF010000168.1:0-3668 GCA_964595955.1 uncultured Saprospiraceae bacterium | reverse complement strand
GAACTCCGGCTCGTCCTCTTCGAGAATTTCATCATCGGGCACCTCTTCGATCACGGGCGGTGGCGGAGGAGGAGGCGGGGGTGGGGGCTCGGCGGTACGGGGAGGCTCCATCTCGATCTCTTCGTTGAAGACAAGCGCATCATCCGGTATGAAGATCTCCTCTTCATACTGCGTCCAGCTGAAGGCCAGAATAATGAGGCCGACGGCGAGCACAATACCGAGCCGCAGGAAAGTACCGCTGTGGCGAAATACATTCGCCCAGGGGTATTTGGTACGATCGGCGGCGAGCGAGCTGCTGTAGGTACCTTTTTGTTGGTCTGCACCGGACTTGGAGCGATTGGCATACAAGCGCTTCATGCCGAAAATCACGGCAAGGACGAGCAACGCAATGCCAATCAAGGCCAGAGCCAGCGCAGAACCGGTAATTGCAATATTCATACGGGCACGTTAATTATTTAAAAATGAACAGACCGGCTATCCAGCCTGCGAGAATTCCCAGGGCATTGGCCACCATATCGGCATACTCATAAGATCGCTCCGGAACAAACCAGGCCTGAACGCCCTCCATCAGCACGCCGAAGGCGGTGCCCCCCAGCAGAATGAAGACGTGTTCCATCCCGCGCGGCCAGCGATTCTCGATTTTGGAGAACCCCAAAGCCAAGAGTCCTGCCAACACGGCATAAACTCCGAAATGGGCGAGCTTGTCAGGTCCGATGTCTCCGAGTTGAACCCGGGGCATGCGAAACAAAGTGGCTGTAGAAAGAACAACTATGAGTGCCGCCCACATGAGGGCCGGCAGAAAGGCTTTAAGCCTTTTTGTTGATAGAGATGCGCCGGGTTCCAAGTTTGGTGTGTGCGCCTTGCGTTTTTTTTCTAATCGACCAATTGGGCGTAGGCCTCGGCATCCATCAGGCTTTCGAGCTCCTCGGGCTGGGTGAGTTCGATCTTGATGATCCAGCCTTCGCCGTAGGGATCGCGATTCACCAAAGTGGGATCATCGCCTTCCTTCTCATCCAGTTGCGGGTTGAAGGCCACCACCTTGCCAGAAACGGGCATAAACAGATCGGAGGTGGTCTTCACAGCTTCCACGGTACCAAAGACCTCATTTTGCTCGAGTTCTTCCCCTACGGTGTCCACTTCGACGTACACGAGTTCATCCAGTTCGCTTTGAGCAAAGTCGGTAATACCTACATAGGCGATGTTGTCGCCTTCCAAACGGAGCCATTCGTGTTCTTCCGTGTATTTGAGGTTGTCGGGAAAGTCCATGCGCGATCTGAGATTAGTTTATTTGGTGAAAAAGTCCCTCGAGGGCCGACCAAAATTAACCAGTTTTTTGGAAAAGAAAAGCTGTGCTCAAACGCGCGTTGAGCACAGCTTTGCGGAGAGCCTGAGCCGGGCTAGCCCTCGGTGCTGCCCACCTGGGCTGCCTTTTCGGAGAGCATGTTGCGCACCCGGTCGGTCGTAAGGGATTTGGGACGCTCCAGCGGGAAGCCCATTGCGCGGGCCCAGCACAGGGCCGCCAATACACCCAGCGCACGCGATACGCCGAAAAGCACCGTGTAGAACCCATATTCTACCAGCCCATAGTGCACCAGCAGGGATCCGGAATGGGCATCTACGTTGGGCCAGGGGTTTTTCACCTTGCCCAGACCTTCCAAAATGGGCGGTACGACTTCGAATACCTTCCAAACGACCTGCACCAATTCCGAGTCGGGGATGTAGCGCTCGGCAAATCGCTTTTGCGCGATGAATCTCGGATCGGGTTGCCGCAGCACCGCATGCCCGTAGCCCGGGATCACCTGCCCGGCAGCCAGGGTGCTGTTGACGTAATCGGCGATCTGTTCCTTGCTGGGGTTTTTGGTGCCCAGGGCATCCAGCATCTTGAAGATCCAGCGAATGACCTCCTGGTTGGCCAGGCCGTGCAGCGGACCTGCCAGGGCATTCATGCCTCCGGCCAGGCTGAGATAGGCATCGCTGAGCGTGGAGCCGATGAGATGGGTCGTGTGCGCCGAAGCATTACCCCCTTCGTGGTCGGCATGTATGGTGAGGTAGAGACGCATAAGGCTTTTGAAGTCGGCCCCTTCAATGCCCAGCATGTGGGCAAAGTTGCCCGCCCAGTCCTGAGAAATATCCGGAGCGATGTGCATGCCGTCGTGGTAAGTGCGCCGGTAGATGTAGGCCGCCACCCTGGGCAGCTTGGCAATGAGATTCATGGTATCCTCATAGGTCGGATCCCAATATTCGCTTTTGCGCAGGCCCTCGTCATAGCGTTTGGCAAAACAACTCTGCGTCTGCATGGAGTTGATGGCAATGGAGAATTGCGTCATGGGGTGGGTGCCGGGAGGAAGGGCATCCAGAGTGCGCAAGGTGTGCTCGGGAACGTTGCTCCGGGAGATCCACTGCTCCGTTAGCCAATGCACCTCATCTTGGGTGGGAATTTCCCCCACCAGCATCAGCCAGAACAGGCCCTCCGGTCGAGGCTCTTTGCCGTCCGGCCCTTTGGGCAGCAGCTCCCGCAGCTCGGGGATGGAATATCCGCGAAACCGAATACCCTCGTTGGCATCCAGCTCGGAGGTTTCCCAGATCATCATCTTAACGCCTCTGGCTCCACCGTAAGCCTGGCTGAGCTTTACCGTATCGATTGTCGTATCACCGTGCTCTTTTAACATGCTGCGCACTTCATCGCGCAAGGTCATCGCTTTGTCAGCAAACTTCTTCTTTAAGGGATCCATTCAACAGGTCGTTTGTGGTATTTCGTCAATCAAGAATTCGTTTTACCCTTCATTTTACAATACCTTGCAAAAAAAGGTTTGGGAAGAGAAAGGGATTCTACCCTTTTATTTTCCAGGGCCGGTAAATCGGGCGCGCCTCCTTTCCATTTGCTAAAGATAAGGCTTTGTATCCGTCCGCTGAAGCATGGCCGAGCCGCAATCGCCGAAGGGGGCTCTTGACTCAGGGAGTCGACAAAGAGTCCGTATCTTGACGGATCACGCAGACCGGTCGTTATGCTCGACCGCAAAAAGATGCTACCGCATGCTTGCCATAAGAGGAGTCCTGGTTGAAGAAGATGTTGTCGAATCTCATTTTGCCTGTAACCTTTCAGCCTGCCGGGGCGCCTGCTGCTGGGAAGGGGACTGGGGAGCCCCCCTGGAAGATCGCGAAAAGAAGATATTGGAGCAGGAATACGAGAACATCCGGCCTTTTCTGTCGGAAGAAGGGCGGACGGCTATTGCCGAGCACGGACCGCACACCTATTTTCCCGAAGGCAAAATTGACGGCACGCCCCTACTGGATCGCGGAGCATGCGCCTATCTGGTTCGCGACGAACTGGGAATTGCCCGTTGCGGTATTGAACGGGCGTACGAAGCCGGCGCCACTTCCTTTCCCAAACCGCTGAGCTGCCAGTTGTATCCCTTGCGGATCGAGCGAGATCCGGATACGGGGCTGGAACGCCTCCGGTATGACCGCTGGGATATCTGTTCCGCTGCCTGCAGCAAAGGCCAGGCCGAAAAGGTCCGATTGTATGCTTTCGTAAAGCGCGGACTCATCCGGAAATTCGGCCCGGACTGGTACGAGGCCTTGGAAGCTGCAGCCGAATATCTGGCAGAAAGGAAATCGAGTAGAGTGAAGTAAAGGCAACTTTTAAACCTGTGGATGCCACAAAGGAT
>CAZQSF010000167.1:0-3693 GCA_964595955.1 uncultured Saprospiraceae bacterium | reverse complement strand
CCTTTGGAATTTTTGCTTACCTGATTGATTGTCATGCCACAACAACTCTAATGAACTTCGGAACGGCTATCAGGCCGAATTAGCCTTACTGAACTCCCAAGATTTGGAATATGTTTTTTCCCAGGCCTATTTGACGTTACTGGCACAAAACGAACAAGAAGTGGTCGATTTCCTTGCCAGCCGAAGCGGTAATTGCGCAAAGTGTTTTAAACAGTATGATTCGTGCATACGGCAGATAAATAGGATTGCTGGAGGCATAGTTGCTGGTGGTGTTTTAACTGGGCTTTTGGCTAGCATGATTACTGGTCCGCAAAGTGGTTTTGTAGTTGGAATGGGTGGTTTAATCGGTGGTGGTATTTCCCTTGGAATTGGTTATATAAACTGCATGGATGCATTAAACGTTTGTTTGGAAGCTGATGGTTGTCCACCTGTAGGGGGGGGGACTGGTGGTAATCCTGGGGGCTGTCTGGAATGCGTCATTAAAGAATAGATCATGACCCGGCACGAGACGAAAGATTTCTTTCTGATGTAACTTGTAGTGATATAGAGAAGAATGAATCCTTCAGCTATAAAGAGGTTGAAGTGGATTGGGAAGAGCCCAATCCACTTCAACTAAAATGTATACAGACAGAAAAGGGTTAGAAGCCATCTCAAAAATGTTTTTGATGGCGAAAAGGAGATAATTTTTGACAGGTGAGGCGCAAAAACGGGGGATACTTCAGCAAAGGGGCCCTTTCCCTTGCTTCGTAAAGCAACGTGACGCTTTTGGAAACAAAATCGGGTCCCCAAAGATCCGTTTGCAGCCCAAAGCCTGCCTGTCGGCAAAAACTGAAATAGTATTGAGATGGCTTCTAGAATATTCTTTATCCTTTTTTTGTTTTGATAAGGTATTCTGTTGATTTCTGAATCCTTTCAGAAAAGGAGTTTTTTGGCTGGAAAATAAAACCGATTAGCTATGATGCGAAGATTTTTTACCATTCACAGCAAACAAGAATTTAAGTTCAAAACGGCAGGGTTGCTTTTATTAGGAGGCTCCATATCCATTATTATTTTTTCTTTTACGGAGCAATATGTTCCGGCCAGTATTGCTTGCCACACCCTGTTTTTGATCTATTCGATTTGGGTTTTTCGCAACAAAGCCTTTATTGATCGCAATTATTCTGATCAGGAGATAGCTTTATTCAGGTTTTCAGCCATTTTAAATATAGTAGCTTATATTGTTTTATCACCCGGATTGCTTTGGCTGTGGTTGTGTTATAGTGTGGTGGAAAACCCTTATTGAAGCGGTATAAGTACGGTTCGCAGTAAAAAGGAACTGACCTGGAAATGGTTTTTGGCTTTTCTCGGATTTGCCGCATTATTCCTTTTTTCGGCGTTTACGCTTGAACATCATTTGCCGCCCTACCTGTTTGCGGCCACGATATGGCTGTTGTTTCCGGTTATGATCTTTTACAACCAGGCCTTCTCCGAGTGGGAGTACGCGGAAATTCCCTTTAAAGGCATGGCGGTTGCCTGTTTGGTACGTTGTGCGGTTTGGGTTTTGCTTCTTCCGCTTTGGCTCAGGCTTTTGACACCGGAAATGCCCAACTGAAAGAACCATCGATCAGCCGGCTGACCAAGAGGATGAAGCCTGGGCCGTTGGAGGGGAAGGATGTCCGTTCCCCGGCGATCCTTTTGACGGAAAAGCGGGTTCCTTAGAAAAAGAATCCATATGAACTACCAATCTGTTTCTCCCTGGTATAGGCTGCTCGGCCTTGTCTTCGTTCTGTTTTTCGCAACGAATATCCGCGCCCAGAAAGTCACCGACGGCGGCAGCGGCGGCTTTCTCATCGGCTACCGGCAGATGGATGTGGACGGCTTCCAGGCCTTTTTGCCCGACATAGCCCCGGACCTGAGCAACAGCTTCCTGCTGCTGGGTGGGGAGGGCTACAGCATGTTCAACCGCTTCATCGTGGGCGGCAAGGGCTATTTTCTGGGCGGCAGCCGCGTCAGCTGGAACGGGCCGGTCAACAATTTCGAGGGCCGCCTGGCGGGCGGGGCCGGCTTTTTCAACTTCGGCTATGCCGTGGTCAACCAGCAGAAACTGCTCGTCTTTCCCCTGATCGGCATCGGGGGCGGGGGCATGACCCTCACCAGCACCCGGGATGAGGATGTGGACTTCGACAATGTGGTGGCCAACGGAACCGGCGTACTGCCCCTGGAGACCAACGTGTCCAACGGCTCCTTCCTGCTCGACTTCGAACTGGGGGCCGATTTCTTTCCCTTTGCCGGCGGGTACGGCCTCAAACTGGGCCTGCGCGCCGGCTACACCCTGGCCCTGCGGCGCGACCGCTGGGATTACAGCGGCGGCGAGATCCGCAACGGCCCCGACGGCAACGTCGGCGGCTTTCACGTGAGCCTGACCGTGGGCGGTGGCGGGTTTGAGTAAAAAACCGAGGATTATGCAAAGATGACTAAACACCGTTTAGCAGCGGTCAAGTGCTGAATACGCCGCCTCCGTATCCACATCCACCACATAGGCCGGATCGGACGGTTCCCAGCGCAGAAGGTGGCTTGCGTTTTGCCGGATGACCGGCCGGCAACCCTCGCCTTCCCGGAGCTGAAGGAGTTCCGGCAGGAACCTGCGGTGGAATAGGACCGGGTGGCCGGGCAGGTCGCGGACAAACGGCCGGACAATGGGGGTTTTTCCTGTGGAAACTTCCGCAGTAAATACTTCGATCAGCGCATTGTGGTGGGCTGTTCTCAGAAGCGGCATATCACCCGGGCATACCAGAAAGCCGATTGCAGTGGGATCGATGGCAGCGGCTCCCTTTTGGATGCTGCTGCGCATACCACGCGAAAAATCCGGATGGTGTACAAATCGAAGGGCCAGGTCGTCCAATGCTTCCCGCACCGCTTCGACCTGGTGCCCCGACACGAGAATGACCTCCCGCACCCCGGAAGCGAGCAGTTGGACGGCCACATGCCGGATCAGCGGCTGACCTTGATAGGGCAGGAGCAGCTTATTGGCTGTGCCCATGCGGCGGGATTCGCCGGCCGCCAGCAGGATGGCGCTCAGCCCGCTCACCCCATCACCTTGATCGCACCCAGGAAGGGCTGCTTGTACAGGCGCTGACCGGTGGCCCGGTAGAAGGCATTGGCGACCGCCCCGGCAGCCGGTGGCAGGGCCGGCTCGCCCAGGCCGGTGGGGTCGATGTCACTTTCTACGAAGTGGGTTTCAATTTGGGGTACTTCCGTGCTGCGGATGAGCCGGAAGCGATCAAAATTGCTTGCCGAGGGTATGCCCTCGTTGAAGGTCAGCTCGCCGTACATGGCGTGTCCCAGTCCGTCGATGATGGCACCCTCCACCTGGTTCCTAGCCGCCTCGGGATTCACCACGATGCCGCAATCCACTGCGCACACCACCTTTTGCACCACGGGTTTGCCGTCGCGGAGCACCACCTCGGCCAGTTCGGCCACGTGGGTGTTGTGCGAGTAGTAGGCGCTGAAGCCCTGGTACACGCCCTGGGCGGGCTTGCCCCACCGGCCTTTTTCGGCGGCCAGCCGGATGACGCCCTGCATGCGGGCGGGCGAATACTGGATCCGCTCGTCCTGCTCGGCAACTGGTTTGGCCTGCTCCAGCAGGTCGAGGCGCAGCTGTACGGCATCCACCTCCAGCATCTCGACCAGCTCGTCGAAGCAGGACTGCTCGGC
>CAZQSF010000166.1:0-3780 GCA_964595955.1 uncultured Saprospiraceae bacterium | reverse complement strand
ACCGATGATATCGCGGGAAGCCGGCACGGCCTTGGCCAGGTGGCTTCAACGGTACTGGATATCAGTCCGATCCGCCAGTCGGTGATCGCCAACCTGCTCAAAGAAGGGTACGACCTGCGAGTGGTACATGCCTTTGCCACTACCGGCGGCACGGCATCTACCAAAGCCTGTAAGCAGACGGGCCTGGAGCAGCTGCGCAGCGCGATCGACAAGTTGCATTCTTACCAGGGTGAAAACGAACCTCGCCATGAATCTTTTAATACCGTTTCAAGTATGAAATAACTTCTAGGTCATTTCATACCTGAAGCGGTATTCACGGTTTTCAGGATAAAATAGGTCTTGGTAAAAAAAGCATTCCTGCCCGACGTTCACCTGCCGAAGGCACGGTTCACCTGCCACGCCTTCGGCGGGAAATCCGGAGGCATGGCAGGCGGTTTATCCTGAAAACCGTATAACCATTAAAACGTTATTTTTATGTGCGCAAAAATGAGACACATGAATCTGCAAACGGAGAAGCTTCGACTGATCGAGTGGCTGGCCAGGCTAAAGGACGCCGATATTGTACAACGCTTACTGGAAATAAAGGAAGACAGCGAGGTAGCTGCCTATGAGGCTTCGCTGAAGCCGATGACAGTAGAAGAACTGGTTGCACGTGCAGAGGAGTCCAACCGAGCTATTGAAGCCGGCGACCATGTTGATATCGAGGATGCCCTTGCAGATTTAGAAGACTGACCATGAAAGTCAGGATTACCAAACCGGCCCAGCGCCGGCTCCGGCAAATTGACGATTACTACCGTAAAAAAGGCCACCGTTCAGACCTTACCAAGTTAAGGAAGGATATCAGAAAGAAGACTAAGTTACTGAGCCAGAATCCCGAAATGGGACAAGAGGAAGAACACCTCAAGGAACTGGGGCAGGGGCACCGTTACATCATTGTAGCCAAGCTCTACAAACTGATCTACCTGATCGCTAAGCCGTTTATCTTTATCACTGACATCTTTGACACCCGTCAGGATCCGGAGAAGATGCGGCCATAGGTCAGCCCATCCGGCCCTCAGCCTGCGCCCCCCAGCCCTTTGGAAAATCAGCTTCTCCGCCGCTGCCGTTACGCTGCACGCTCCGTGGCATATTGGGGGCCAAATCACCGCTCCTAAATCCCCGCTATCTTCCCCGGAAAGACAGGAGAACTATTGTCTTTTCTTTCAAATTGAAGTCTTCGTTAAAACTGGGACAACTCAAAAGAAAAAAATAATTACTATCCCTCCCGACGCTCGTTCCTCGGTCGGGATTCGAGTGGATACCAGACCTTCACGCTCATCCCTTCACATCAGGTACTCCCCATCGATCACCGGGACGGGTTCGGGCAGGTCTTCTTCACCCAGCATTTCCTTCAAGTTGATCTCGATGCTGCGGACGATGGCGGAAATGGAGACCCCGGAAGGATGGTCTTTGAAGGGGGTCATGATCAAGCCGCCGGCAACGAAGGTCAGCTCATATACCACCCCCACGATGAAGCTATAGATAATGGCCCAGTAGCCGACGTACTCGGCCAGGGCAATGGGCAACCAGGCCACGAAGGTCCAGCTGGCGATCCGGTTGAGCATGGTGTAAAAGGTGGGAAATACGGTGTTCTTGATGCGCTCTGATTTCCCGATGGAGTCGCTGAAGCGGTTGAGCATCTCATTGATGGCCAGCATGCGAAAGGCGTCGATATGCCCGCTCGCCGCAGCTTCTTCCAGGGCTTTGCCCTGAAGGAGTTGTATGCCGTTGGGGATGTGGTCCAGCCGCGATACGGCCGCGCCTTCGTCCCGGGTCAGGAAGGCCTTGTATTTGGTTTCCTGGAAGTCGCGCAAGTGCGCTTTGGTGGCGTACAGCCAGGCAAGGTGGCGATAGATCATTCGCTCCTGCAAGTCGCGAATCCGTTCGGGGCCAGGATGGCGGGGATCGGAGTAGAAGGAAAGGACCATCCGGGCAAAGGAGCGGGAGTCGTTGACGATGCTGCCCCAGATTTTCCGGGCCTCCCACCAGCGATCGTAGGCCTGCGCGTTGTTGAAACCGATGAAAAAGGCCAGGGCCGTGCCCAGCACCGTCACCGCTGTGGTGGAGATCTTGATGAAGTCGTCCAGGAATTCCAGATACAGCACCGTGCCCAGGCTACAAATGGCCAGTACGGTCAGTTGGATCTTCCAGGTGCTCCTGATAAAGCGGCGAATGTTGATGTAATCATTGATGTACATGCGGGGCGGTATTCTCTGTGCGATAAAGCGAATTTACTCATTTGGGAAGGGAATCTGCGCTCCCCTATGCGCTGTTCGGGCCTAACAGGCGCTGGTTGCCCCGGCCAGGAGGCAAGGCGATCCAGCGCTCGCCGTCGTTTGGTACCGCATTCTGCCTGGAGAAAAAGGAGGGTGGAGGGCGATAAACGCCGTTTAACCCGGATTATTCACGGGTTGTCGTGAATAATGACGATGAATGGCTGAAAATAGGCACATTTTCAACCCCCTTATGTCAGGGCCTTCGATGCTGATATCCCACGGATCGTCGGCCCTTTAGGTGGAAAATTTACCGATTTTTCCGGGTTAACCCTCCACAGATCTGTTTGTCTCCATTTTATCCTGGCGGGCAAGCTGTTTAAGGCAGCTGTATCTGCCAATGGCTTCTAGTAGTTTTAGCTTATGAACTGCTGTTATTTTCTTGGATTAGTTCGGTCATTCGCGCTACAATATCTTCCACTATTTCGATAAGGGCATTATTTCATCCGCCGAAAAATCTCTGAAATCTCTATAATCCGCATCCTGCCTTAGGTTAAATAGTTTTGAATACATTATTCCGTATGATTTAGGAAGTACAGAAGTCTTAATCAATACTCTATTGAAGGCTGTTTTTACTCCCGTGTGGGTTCCGGCTAGTATGTCGCTTGAAATGAGGTATGCTGAAGCAGAATAAAAACATGCATAGTAAAGTCGGCTAACTGCTGTATTCCAATAGTTAGCTGCAGCGAGGATCTTCGCTTCTTCGACAGATTCCAGGGCGCGCTCTATCCGGTAATCCGCCAATTCTTTTTTCGAATAGCTCATTATGCGGCTTTCGAGGGCAATACTTCGACTCCTTCGTTCTCCACGAAATGGTAGAGCTCTGAATGCTTGTATTTTCTCCAGGTGTCTTCATCCTCTATAATGGAAGAAATAACCTGTTCAATTTCGAGCTCAATGTCGTACAACAGCGTTCTTATTTCATCTTGAAGGGCGCCGGAAGCTGTTTGCTGAGTAATGATTAAAAAATCCCAATCAGAATCGGCTTTATTATCTTCTCTCGCCCTGGAGCCGAAAAGAATTACCCGGGCTGCTGCATCTACTTCAGACACCTTTTTCCTGACTTTCTCAGGCACTCCGTTATTTGATGAGGAACTATTCATCAACCGAAAGTTTATGGGAAATTAAGCATACAGCAGCAAATAAGCAATGTTCCTCTATGCACCTTTCCAGCCATCAGGTGAGGATAAAGCTTTACTTCAGCCATTTTGAAAGCTCCGTTTTGATGGATTGTACCCAAAATTGAAGGGGGCATAAAATTCTGCATCTCATTTTGCAGGGTATTGTTCTTTTTTTGTTTTGACCCAATCAAGCTGCCTGCCAAGCCTTCGGCAGGTGAACAGCAGGCAGGAGACCCAAAAAAGCCAAGGCTGTGAAGCCTGCTGGATAGCTCGGAGGCACGGTCAGGTTACATAGCCCGGATTATGCAAGAAAAGGTGCCTGAAAGGCATAAAAAATGGGTACAAGT
>CAZQSF010000165.1:0-3906 GCA_964595955.1 uncultured Saprospiraceae bacterium | reverse complement strand
TAGTCCGCTGAGCGGTGCTGACCGAGGGCGAAAAGGCGTCTTAGATGCTGACAAAGCAAAGCTTGTCCTAAGAGGAGCACCCCGCCATGACCGATAGCGTCATGGTCAGGCTCTCCCTTCCACTTCACCACTTCACGCCTACCCCCACACCGGGGCTAAGGACAGTGGTGCGCAGGGCTTCTCCGTCCAGCTCGCCGCGGAAGAAGCTCACTTGCAGGCGGGGTTCTACGAACAGGCGGGTGTGTTCGGCGGTGTAGAACTCTACCCCGGCGCCCGTGAGGGTGCTGAATGCGAAGGCATCCCAGTCTGCTTCCCGGGCGAGATCCACTTCTGTGCGGCCGTCCGGGCCCTTCAGGAACTGGCGGTTGCTCCGGGCCAGGGTAAGGCGGGCGGCCAGCCCCTGGGTGAGGTAAAAGCGGGTGCTGCCCGGCCCCAGGTAGTAGCGGATGGCCAGGGGCACTTCCAGAGCGTGGCTGCAGTACATGAGCCGGAGGGATTCGGCCTCGCCCACCTGATCGGGGTCGAAACTGCCCTGGCCGTCCTGCTGATTGCCGAAGCGAAGCCGGCTTTTCTCCCCAAAACCCATATTGGAATAGCCCAGGCCGGTCTCGACGGCCCAATGGGTGCCCAGGCTCCACTCCAGGCGCAGGTGCAGCGCGCCCGAAAACTTGGGCAAGCGGTCGTCCATGCCTGGGCTGAAGGGGCCGGAGGTGGCCAGGCTGAGGTTGGGAAAGAAATCCAGTTTGAGGTGAAAATTGTCCCACTGCGCAGCGGCGGTCAGACTCAGGGTGCAGAAGACAAAGAGGAGGAGTGGCTTCATGGCGGATTGCATTTGGACCCCAAGGATGCCGATGTGATGGCACGGCCCGCTCCGAAGGAACCGGCAGTAGAGCGGGTACTCACAACCAGCCGAGGGTGATATTGGTAATGTTTCGTTCGGTTATCATTTTCCGGATCGCTTTCATTTCTTCTGCCTGGCCGGCAATTTTCCGCTCGTGCGTTTCGACGACGATCTGCCCGATGCGCTCGTACTGCTCTTTTTCGATGAGCTTCTTCAGAACGGGTCCTTCCGCCCCCTCAATGTCGATCTTCAACAGGTCGATTTCCGTATCCAGCTCATCGATGAACTCGGTGAGGTCGATGAGCTCTACTTCGACGAAATCCCGGTCGCTGATATTGTTCTTCTCCCGGATAATGGACGAACCGAACGACCAGAACACTTGATCCTCCACGGCCTGCTCGTGGAAATAGAGGTTCATCGTCGCCGCTTCGATCCACACGCCTTTATTGATGCAGGTAACTTTGGGAAAAGCCTCCATGCGCGTGGAAAGCCGCTCGAACGCATGGGGATTGGGCTCGAAGGCGTAAACGGTAGCGCCCCGCTTGGCAAATTGCCAGGCAATATCCCCGACATTGGCACCGCAATCGATGACGATGGAGTCGGGCCCGATGCGGTTGAAAACCTTTGAGAAAAGGATGTGCGTCAGCGCGTATTGGATCTGATTTTTTATCGCTCGAATGGTCTTTTTCATGCGTCTCTCTGTTGAAGGCACTCAAAGCTAGGAAACTCTGCCCAAGCGGGTGCCATCGTTTTTTCCCTACTCTGCCCGCCGGCCCGATCGACATCCGGCTCCCATACGGCTCTCCTGACTGCTACGCAGGGAGGCTGGAGGGAGGTCCGGCGTAAGATCGGAGGCCTGCGGTCTTCGCAACCGGAGTGCAGGCAAGCAGGATGCTGCAGGATACATGGAAAGCCCGGGGCAGGCGTATCCCAAATGCTTTTGAAAGTGTACCTTTCCCTCGATCTCTGCAATCTAACAATTCCATCTCATGATCTCCGTCGACGAAGCCACACAGATCGTATTGGCCCGGGCCGTGGAAGGCTTTGGTGAAGAAAAGGTGCACCTGACCCAGGCGGGCGGGCGCGTACTGCGCGAAGCGATCTATGCCGATCGCGACTTTCCGCCTTTTCATCGCGTGATGATGGACGGCATCGCCATTGCCCACGGCACCTTCGAGCAGGGGCAGCGTCTGTTCCCCATTCAGGGTATGCAGGCGGCCGGCAGCCCGGTGCAGGCGCTGGAAAGCGAGCACTTTTGCCTGGAAGTGATGACGGGCGCGGTCTTGCCCCAGGGCACCGATACGGTCATTCGCTATGAAGACCTGGACATTGCCAACGGCCAGGCTCGCATTACAGTGGATGATGTGAAGCTGCGCCAACATGTTCACCTCCGGGGCACCGACCGCCGGGAAGGAGCGGTACTGTTGGAAGCGGGGAGCCGCATCCGCGGGCCGGAGATCGGCCTGGCGGCCACAGTCGGTAAGGACTACCTGCAGGTGGCGGCCCTGCCCAAGACCCTCGTCATCTCCACCGGCGACGAATTGGTGGACATAGACGAGCAGCCGGCCCTCCACCAGATCCGCACCTCCAACGTGTACACCATACAGGCCGTACTGCAGCAGTGGGGCATTACGGCCCAGTTGCTCCACCTGCCCGACGAGCTGGAGCGCACCCAGGCCCGGCTGAAGCAGTCCCTGGAGCAGTTCGAGCTCATTATCCTCACCGGGGGGGTGAGCAAAGGCAAAATGGATTACGTGCCCGAGGCCCTCGCCAATCTGGGGGTGGAGAAGCTCTTTCACCGGGTGGCCCAGCGGCCCGGCAAGCCCTTCTGGTTCGGGCAGGCGCCCTCCGGCACCATCGTCTTTGCGCTGCCGGGCAATCCCGTGAGCAGCTACATGTGCAGCCTGCGCTACCTGCTGCCCTGGCTGCGCCAGAGCCTGCAGCAGGAGGCCCTGCCCTACCGCTATGCCCGCCTGAGCGAAGACTTTTCGTTCAAGCCCAGGCTCACCTACTTCCTTCAGGTAAGCCTGGGGTACGACGCCCACGGGCAACTCCTCGCCACTCCCGTGCCCGGCAGGGGCTCCGGCGATCTGGCCAATCTGCCCCTGGCCCAGGCCTTCCTGGAACTTCCGGCCGACCGGTCCGCTTTTAAAGAAGGGGAGGTATTTCCCGTCATCGAATTTGCCTAACCTCCGACACCTATGAATCATTCTTCCGTTAAGGTCATTCCCATTTTGCGCATCTTCGATGAAGAAAAGGCCCTGGCTTTCTATCGCGACTGGCTGGGCTTTTCGGTGGACTGGGAGCACCAGTTTGACGACTATGCGCCCAAATACCTGCAACTGAGCCGGGAGAGCATCCTTTTGCACCTCACTGAGCACCACGGCGACTGCAGCCCCGGCGCCCGGGTGTACATCCAATACCCGGATGTGCGCGCCCTTCTGCGGGAGCTCCAGTCCCGGCCCTACGCCCACAACAAGCCCGGTATCGAAGAAACCCCCTGGAACAGCCTGAACCTGGAAGTGACCGCCCCCTTCAGCAACCGGCTTTCCTTCGACCAGCCCATTCCCCAATCGTAAATCGCAAGCTCAACTATGTCGTTCTCCCATCTCGATCCCGAAGGCAACCCCCGCATGGTAGACGTGGGGCAGAAGCAGCCCACCCGCCGCCTGGCCCGCGCCCGCGCCATCGTCCTGCTCGACGAAGCCATCCTGGAGCAGCTGGAATCCGGCGAGATCAACACGCCCAAGGGCCCCGTATTCCGGACGGCCATCCTGGCCGGCATCCTGGCCGCCAAAAAAACGGGCGAGCTCATCCCCCTCTGCCACCCCCTGGGTATGGACCATTGCGAGGTGGATATCCACCTCAACGAGGCCCGCGAGCTGGTGATCGACTGCACGGCCACCATCACGGCCCGTACCGGCGTGGAGATGGAAGCCCTCACCGGAGCAACCATTGCCGCCCTCACCGTGTACGATATGTGTAAGGCCTTCAGCCACGACATTCGCATCCGCGAGGTGATGCTGATGGAAAAGACCGGAGGCAAACGGGATTTTAAACGGGAA
>CAZQSF010000164.1:0-4154 GCA_964595955.1 uncultured Saprospiraceae bacterium | reverse complement strand
ATGCGGCCTTGCGCCTGACCGATCTGGACTTCCGGCTGAAAAAATTTCCGGTAGCCTTCCAAAACGTCCAACTGGGCCTGCAGAAGCGCGGCCGCGATGCCCTGCTCAACAACTTTCGGCTACCGGTGGGCAAAAGCGTCATTGAAGCTTCAGGGATACTCGAAAACTTCTTTACCCCGGAAGGCAGTGAGGTGCTGGATCTGAAAGGTTCTCTCCGTTTCGAAGCGCCGCGCCTGCGCTTTTCCGATTTCATCAGCCAGAACTTCGCCCAGAACTTCAGTCCGGAATTCCGCGCGTTGACTACGGAAATGCAGGTTTTTATCCCGGCCGCAACCCGCCGCAACGAAAAGATCTCGGGCACTTACCTGGAACTGACCAACTTTGAAACCGAATCCAACTTCCTCGCGCCTCTCAGCGGCATCGACGGGATCGTTCGCCTCGAACCCCATACCGTCAAGCTGGAAGACTGGGATGGGGTAATCGGCCGCAGCGACCTGGCCATGAATATGATATTTGGCGACTTGCCGCCCCTGTGGAAGAAGGACGCCAAATTTACAGGACGGTTGAACATAATCTACGATCTGCGCTCCAAGCAGGTACGGGCCCGAGACGTCTTTACCTTTCGCAACCAGTTCCTCTTCGCCGATCACTATCGCGAGGAGACCTTGCGCGATTTCAGTTTGGCCGGTAAGGTAGACCTGCAGCGGGCCACTTCGGAAAACAAGCCTTTTGCCGTGGTTCAGGTCGAAGAGCTCAACTGGAAACTCAGCCTCTTCCCCATAGCTTTTCGCGACTTCAAAATGGATTTCGAAACCCGCCCCGGCGAGACCGTGCTCCGCAATTTTCAGGGCCGCATCGGCAACAGCGACCTGCGCATGCGCGGCCGCACCGCCAACCTGAACGCCCTGCGCAGCGACAGCCTGCGGGAAGTGCCCCGGATCGATCTGGAGATCCTTTCCAAGCGCCTGGACCTGGACGAGCTTATTTTGCTCAATTTGCCGGCGCTCGAAGAGGCCAGCCGACGGGATAGCCTGGCCCAACTGGCTGAGGAAGCCGAGCCCCAAAGTGAAATGAGCCCGGAAGAACAGCTCGAGCGCTTCAACCCCTTCGCCCTGCGCTTTCCACAGGGCAGACTGAGCCTGAATGTGGATCAAATTATTTTCAAGGGAGCTACTATTCCCGACCTGCGCGGCGAACTCCTTTTCGATACGCTCAAGACCATAGAGCTGAAAGAACTCCGGATCGGCATCGGCGGGGGTACCGCCTCGATGGCGGGAATGATCAATGCCACCAGCCCCGACAGCGCGCTGATCACCATCAGTTCCCACATTGACCATGCCGACCTATCCCAGGTCAGGATGCCGATCACCTATGGCGATACGACCTTCGTAATCTCCAATCACTTTACCGGCATCCTGAATGCCGACCTGCAGCTGGAGGCCATGATGAAGCCGGACCTGACCTTCGACCTGTCCGATGGCCTGGGCGACCTGGAGCTCATGCTGTACGACGGGCAGATCCTCGACTTTCCGCCCATGCAGATGCTGTCCGATGTGATGGGCAATAAGGACCTCGCCAATATCCGGTTCGATACCCTGGCCAACACCATTCAGGTGGAGCGCGGCTACCTTTACATCCCCAAGATGGACATCGGCTCTACCCTGGGTGCCGTACGCATTACGGGCTTTCAATATTTCGATACCGAATTCGAGTATATGATCCAGATCCCGCTGGGCCTGTGCACCGAGGTGGGATGGAATTTCCTCACTGGCAAAAAGCGGAAGGAAGATGCCGATGAGGACGAGATCGAACGCGTGGGCAAGGGAGTCAAGATCAATATTCAAATTCTCGGCAATCCGGACGATTACGCCGTCAAACTCGGTAAGGGCAAAAAATTCCGGGCTATCGACCGCGAGAACAAGCGCGCCGAGCGCGAGGCCCGAAAAGAAGCCAGTCGGAAGGAAAAAGAGGCCCGAAAGGCCGAGAAAAAGTCCGGAAAAGGGAATTAGCCGGAAAATTCTGTGAATTTTCCGGCCTTCCAAACCCGGTGTTTGCCCGATCAGCGCATCTCCGCTTCAATCTGCCTGGCGAAATCCACGAAGAAATCCAGCGCTTCGGGGTTGCGCATAGCATCGGGATTAGCCGCCTGGTGAACTGCCCGGCCCAGCAGGATCTTTTTCACCGGGGCTTCCAGCTTCTTCCCGCTGATGGTATAGGGAATATCCTGTACCTCAATGATCGCGTCGGGTACGTGGCGGGGGGTGTATTCGCTTCGCAGGGTCCTTTTGATCTGATCCTTCACCTCCTCACTGAGCACCGCTCCCTCCTGCATGAGCACGAACAGCGGCATGTAGTGCCGGCCGTTTGGCAGTTCCAGATTGATGATGAGCCCGTCCTTCACGGCATCCACCTTGTGCAGGGCGCGGTAGATCTCGGCTGTACCGATGCGAATGCCCTGCCGGTTGAGGGTTGCGTCGGAGCGCCCGAGAATGCGCAAGGTGCCTTCTTTGCTGATCCGCACCCAGTCGCCGTGCCGCCAGATGTGGGGATAGTGCTCGAAATAACTGCTTCGGTAGCGCTGCTTGTCGGGATCGTTCCAGAAGAATACGGGCATGCTGGGCATGGGCTGGGTGATCACCATCTCCCCCACTTCGCCGATCAAGGGCTCCCCCGCTTCGTCGAAAGCGTGCAGAGAGGCGCCCAGGCAGCGGCACTGGATCTCGCCGCGGTATACGGGTTCCCAGGGGCAGCCGCCCACGAAGGCCGTGCAAAGGTCGGTGCCCCCGCTCATGGAACACAACCACAGGTCCTCCTTGATGTGGCGATACACGTATTCGAAGGCTTCGGGCGGCAGGGGTGCCCCGGTCGAACCGATGGAGCGCAGCCTGGGCAGTGCAATACCCTCTTCGGAAAGATCGATCTCCTTCTTCATACAGGCCACCAGAAAGGGCGCACTGGTGCCGAAATGGTGTATGCCGGCCTTTTGGGCAAAGGCCCAGAGCGCATTCAGGTTGGGGTATCCGGGACTGCCGTCGTACAGCACCGGGGTGCCCCCCACCAAGGCAGCGGCCTGAACAAAGTTCCACATCATCCAGCCGGTCGTGGAATACCAGAAAAAGCGCTCGCCGGGATGAAGATCGTTGTGGAAGGCCAGGTATTTTAGATGCTCCAGCAGGGTGCCGCCATGCGAGTGCGTGATGGCCTTGGGAATGCCCGTAGTACCGGAGGAATACAACACCCATATGGGATGCTCGAAAGGTACGGCTTCAAAGGTGAGTGTGGCCGGGCGTCCCTGGGTTTCGGCCCAGGCTACGGCTTTCGGGAGGCGGCCCGGGTCGGCCTGGTCATCCAGATAAGGCAAAAGAACCACTTTGTGGAGGCTGGGCAATTGTTCGATGAGCTCTGCCAGAGCTTCCATTTTGGAAAAAGGCTTTCCACCGTACTGATAGCCGTCGGCTGCGATCAACACCTTGGGTTCGATCTGCCGGAAGCGGTCCACTACGCTGCTTACCCCAAAATCGGGTGAACAGGACGACCAGATGGCCCCGACCGAACAGGCGGCCAGAAAAGACACAGTGGCTTCCGGGATGTTCGGCAGGAATGCTACCACCCGGTCGCCGACCCCCACGCCCTGCGCGCGCAACCAATCGGACAAGGAAGCTACCTGCTCTTCCAGCTCTCCCCAACCGATCTCCACAAGCTCGTGGCGCTCCGAACCGAAAAGAATGGCCGGGTGGTCAGCGGTCTTTTGCCGGAAGATATGCTCGGCATAGTTGAGCTGGCTGCCGGTAAACCAGCGTGTATCCGGCATGGGGTCATCCGTCAGCACTCGCTGGTAAGGTTTGTGAAATTGCACCTCAAAATAATGAGCTACCGCTTCCCAGAATTCAGCCGGATGCTCCACGGTCCATCGCCAGAGCTGGTGGTAGGATTTCCATTCGCGATCCGTCTTCTCACTGAGCCAATTGGCGAAGGCCGTTAGATTGGACTGTGCTTTGAACTCGGCGGAGGGCTGCCATAGAATGGGTTCGTTCATATTGCTTTTCGTTGCTGGAATTTCCAAATTATACGGTTTTCAGGATAAAATGACCTTTCTACAAAGACCTATTTTATCCTGAAAACCGTGAATACCGCTTCAAGTATGAATCCCGCTT
>CAZQSF010000163.1:0-4158 GCA_964595955.1 uncultured Saprospiraceae bacterium | reverse complement strand
CAGCGCGCCGCGCGAAACCGGGCAGGTGGTAATACAACCGTTCGTACCAGCTCGACCCCCGGCCCAGCACCACATCCCGGTCGCTCAGTTCCTGCCGTTTGGCGGCGGCGATCTCTCCGGTGATGGTATTCACGCTCTTGCGGTTGGCCTGCTCGATCACCATCGGGATGGGCACCCGGCGGCCGTCCAGTTCCTTTTCCACGACGATGGACACATGGATGTCCTCAAAGACCATCAGCCTGCGTTTGCCGTAGCGGTAGGCCGCCGCCTCGGGGTACTTTTCCAGGGCCCGGGCGAGGAGGGCCATCAGCCAGGCCGTAAAGGAAACGGATTCCCCCCGGGCCTTCAACGCCCGGATCTTTTCCCGGCCCCGGCTGACGTCCAGCTCCAGCAGGGCGCTCACGTGGTGCTTGCGCATGCCCACGGCAAATACGTCGAAGGTGGCTAGCCTCGAGGACGGGATGGAGCGGAGGTGGTATGGATGGGTGTTGGGCATACGTAGGATTAAGAGCCTGGTCTTTTTTTAATGCGGGGCATTGGATCCACAAGCTACGGCAAGTTCGCATCTAAAGATATTGGAAAAACCAAAGCTTTCCCTGCGATCCTCCTGCTCTGTTTCCTTCCCGGATGCCTGTATATTCCGTACATTCGGAAAGAGAATAAAGGCACGCAAACAATAGAATTAGTCTATGTTACGATAAATTTCATAAATGCAGTTTATCGTAAATTCGTACTTACAACCAATCAAAACCCGCCGATATGGAAAAAAATACCCATCCCCACAGCTCCCAAAACGGCAACGGCAAAGGCAACGTTTGGGACGTGAATGAATCCAGCAAGTGCCCCTTCCTTCAGGGGGCCGTCAAGTACACGGCCGGCAGTGGCCGGTCCAACCGCGACTGGTGGCCCAACATGCTGAAGCTCAACATCCTGCACCAGCATTCGGAGCGCTCCAACCCCATGGGTGAAGATTTCGATTACGCCGAAGAATTCCAGAAGCTCGATCTGGAGGCCGTGAGGAACGACCTCTACGAGCTGATGACCGACTCACAGGACTGGTGGCCGGCCGACTACGGCCATTACGGCCCCTTCTTCATCCGCATGGCCTGGCACAGCGCCGGCACCTACCGCATTGCCGACGGCCGCGGCGGCGCCGGCTCCGGCACCCAGCGTTTTGCACCGCTCAACAGCTGGCCCGACAACGCCAACCTCGACAAGGCGCGCCTGCTGCTGTGGCCCATCAAGCAGAAGTACGGCAAGAAAATCTCCTGGGCCGATCTCATGATCCTGGCCGGCAACTGCGCCCTGGAATCCATGGGGCTGAAGACCTTCGGCTTTGCCGGCGGCCGCGAGGACGTCTGGGAGCCCGAAGAGGACATCTACTGGGGCCCCGAAGGCGAGTGGCTGGGCGACAAGCGCTACACCGGCGATCGCGAACTGGAGAATCCCCTGGGCGCCGTACAGATGGGACTCATCTACGTGAATCCGGAAGGCCCCAACGGCAATCCCGACCCCATCGCCGCAGCCCGCGACATTCGCGAGACCTTCGGCCGGATGGCTATGAACGACTACGAGACCGTGGCCCTCATCGCCGGCGGGCACACCTTCGGCAAGACCCACGGCGCTGCTGAAGAAGGCAAATACATCGGCCGCGAGCCGGCCGGCGCTCGTATTGAACAGATGAGCCTGGGCTGGGAAAACACCTTCGGCATCGGCGTGGGCAGCGATGCCATCACCAGTGGCCTGGAGGGCGCCTGGACCACCACGCCGACCAAGTGGAGCAACAACTACTTCGAGAATCTCTTCGGCTACGAATGGGAGCTGACCAAGAGCCCGGCCGGTGCCTACCAGTGGAAGCCCAAGGGCAATGCCGGTGCCGATACCGTGCCGGATGCGCATGACCCGGCCAAGCGCCACCAGCCGATCATGCTCACCACCGACCTTTCCCTGCGCATGGATCCCGAGTACGAGAAGATCTCCCGCCACTTCTACGAGAATCCGGACGAGTTTGCCGATGCCTTCGCCCGCGCCTGGTTCAAGCTCACCCACCGCGACATGGGGCCCCGCGCCCGCTACCTGGGCCCGGAAGTGCCCGCTGAGGAGTTGATCTGGCAGGATCCCGTACCGTCGGTAGACCACGAGCTGATCGACGAGTCCGACATCGCCGAGCTGAAGCGCCGCATCCTGGCTTCCGGCCTTACGGTGCCCCAGCTGGTGACCACTGCCTGGGCTTCGGCATCCACCTTCCGCGGTTCTGACAAGCGCGGCGGTGCCAACGGCGCCCGCATCCGCCTGGCTCCCCAGAAGTTCTGGGAAGTAAATAACCCCATGCAGCTGCCGCAGATCCTGGAAACCCTGGAGGGCATACAGCAGGAGTTCAACAAGGCCCAGTCCGGCAACAAGCGCGTCTCTCTGGCCGACCTCATCGTGCTGGGCGGCTGCGCCGCTATCGAGAAAGCCGCCGGAGATGCCGGCCACGACCTGACGGTACCCTTTGCGCCCGGCCGCACCGATGCCACCGAGGAACAGACCGACGTGGAGTCCTTCGAAGCCCTGGAGCCCTGGGCCGACGGCTTCCGCAATTACGTGCACTCCAACCGCAACATCACCGCCTCGGCCGAGGAAATGCTGGTGGACAAAGCCCAGCTGCTCATGCTCACGGCCCCCGAAATGACGGTGCTGGTAGGCGGCATGCGCGCCCTGAACGCCAACTTCGACGGCTCCAAACACGGTATCTTCACCGATCGGCCGGGCACCCTCACCAACGACTTTTTCGTCAACCTGCTGGACATGGGCACTGCCTGGAAGGCCGTCTCGGACGACGAGCAGGTATTCGAGGGCCGCGACCGAAAGACCGGCGAGGTGAAATGGACCGGTACCCGGGCAGACCTCATTTTCGGCTCCAATACCGAGCTGCGCGCCATCGCCGAAGTGTACGGCTGCGCCGACGGCGAGGCGAAGTTCCTGAACGACTTCGTCGCCGCCTGGAATAAGGTGATGAACCTGGACCGGTTTGAGGTGGAAGCCTAGGGATCAGGCTGTTGGCCGGGAGGGAAGCTCCCGGCAACAAGAGGATCCATCTTCAAGCTCGTCCTCAAGACGGGAATATGAAGCGTACCGTTTCACGTATGAAATGTTCTAACATTATTTCATACTGAAAACCGTATAAAAATGGCAGCCTGGAGACAGGCTGCCTTTTTTATGTTGGAAATACGGAGCCTGCGCCATCTGGTACCGGAAAGCCAAAAGTTCGGCACCTGTTAGAGAAGGCTGGAGAACCTGGCGGCCGGTGAAGATAGGGAAGGGCCTTCAGGGCGCAAGCTCACAGCTGGTGCCGGTCCGTCCGACGCTGCTGGTTGCGCCCGTCTGTTATTTGCAAGGCGCTGCGCTCCAGTTCTCATGGCCACGGCCCGGCCAGCACCGGTAGTTTTCCCGGATGGAAGTTACCCGCATGTCGCCGCCGTCCTTGCGCAGTTGCATGACCACCTGCCGGCCCTCTACCGAATAATCCATGCGGCCTTCTTCGCGCAGGGTCAACTGGAGGGTGTTCTGATCCAGCTCTTTCTCGGTGATGGTGTAGGCGTAATTGCCCTCGGCGACATCGTCTTCCGGAGCATAGGCGCGCATGATGTCTTCGGCCGTCTCAATCCCTCTGGAGGTAATGGTGTTGTTCAGATCGGCTACTTTGGCGGCATCGATCGTCCGGAAGGTTTCCTGCTGGGCCGCATTGGCGGCGGGTTCTGCCTGCGTCGTCTCTTCGCCCTCTTCCTGGGTTTGGCCACCCTGATTCGGTTGACAAGCCCACAGGGCCATGGCACAGGCTATGCTGATAAAAAATCCTTTCCCGGTCATGCGATTCACTTTTTGGTCATACATGTGAGATCAATATAAGGTGTCTGATTATTTTATACGGTTTTCAGGATAAAATGACCTTTTTACCAAGACCTATTTTATCCTGCAAACCGTGAATACCGCTTCAAGTATGAATCCCGCTTTCAAAATAGGTTCAGTTTCTGCATCCAACCTATTTTAAAGCGGGACAGGTCATTTCATACTTGAAACGGTATTATCCTAAAACCGGTATTGTTCGGCAAACCGATGGTAATTAACCCGGAAAATTCACCGAATTTTCCGCCCGAAGGGCTGACGAATTGTAAA
>CAZQSF010000162.1:0-4229 GCA_964595955.1 uncultured Saprospiraceae bacterium | reverse complement strand
CCGGCGGTACGCCGATGTATTCTGTAAAGTCGTTATAGACCAGGTTGTCAACCAGTTCGTCGGCCACACCGCGCGCATCCACATCTACAGCCGGGGCATCCGGCGAGCCGTGGAAAGCAGCAAACTCCACATTTGCCGGCTCTTCAGCCGCTTCGCGGGCCATATTGTTGATGGCCAGCGTGAAGGGCGTAGTCGCATCGCCCACTACACCGTTGGCGATCACTACGTACGGGTTCAAGCCGTTGAGGTTGACCGTAGCATCAAACACGTTGTTGTTCTCCGGATCCGCCTCGCCGTTGGCGGCTACCACGATTCGCGTAGCACCGACCGGAAGATCGATGAAGGGTGTCGCGGTGCGGTAGGTGAACGAATCCAGAGCCGGTGCCGCAAAGTCGTTGATGTACACATCCACGGCCGTGGGGCCACCGCCCGGCGTCGGCGAATTGTGTACTACCTGTACGCGAGCAATCGTGTCAGCAAACTGGATGCGGGTATCTTCATCCGCCGGCGTCTCGGCCCGGTCGAAGGGCGTCATCGAGAAGTTGGCGTTGAAGTACTCGGCAAAGGCATCTTGCTCAGTGCCCGGATCGGCAAAGTTGAAGTTCATCGTGTCGGTCAGCACCGTATCCAGGTCTACCCGGTTGGGGTTGGACAGCATATCGTAGGGATAGCCGTCGCCACCGCCGGCCAGGAAGTCCAGCGTTACAATGCGGAATTCATCCGTATCGGGCACGGCCAGCATGCCGTTCGCGATGATCGTCAGGGTGTCCTGCTCATTCTCGTCGATCAGTGCAGCTTCCAGGATGCGGGAGCCGGCCGGCTGGGTGTAATCCACCACCACGCGGATCCCGCCTACTTGCGGGAAGCGTCCTTCCTGAACACTGGGGTCAAAGGAAGATTCGGCAAAGCCGTGCTCCAGCACTTCTTTCAGCTCGGTGGCCGTCAGGGTCAGCAGGCTCAGCCCATTGTTGAAGCGCAGCGAGTTCACGACGTCCAGGGCCGATACATCGCCCTCCTCTTTGCCCACTTCCGGATTGGCCGGCGGGGGCAGCAGGTTGCCGTCTACGTCTACCGTGCCGATCTCGGCGCGGATTCCGCCGCCGTTCTTCAGCGAGATAGATACTGTGGGATCGGCCATGCGGGCTGCAGCCAGATTGGCATCTGCCGTCAGGCTGCCCAGGTTGGTCTCCTGGGTGCGCACCGCATCGCGGCGGCCTTCGATGAATACATCCGTCTGACCCAGAATAATGCCGTCCAGGCCGTTTACGAAGGTCTTGATCGCTCCGGTCAGGCGGCTTACCAGCTCGCCTTTGGTGCCCGTAGCAAACGGATCGTCACCACCCCAGAGGTTGTTCACTACGTCATCCAGGGATGCATAGGCGCCGTTGGCCGCATTACTCAGCGAGGCCGTATCGATCACGCCCATATCGTCAAACTCCACGATCAGGCGGCCTACGTATTTGTATTCCCCATCGGTGCCTACCACTACGGCAGGCTCACCGTCCAGGTTCGTCGTCACAAAAGGATAATCGGCCTCTTTGGTATCGCCGGGAAAGAGGATGTCATCATCCTGAGCTTGAAGCACGTCTGAGCCGCCGGCTACCACAATGTCCACGCCACTCAGCAGCGTAACCAATTCCTGCTCCAGCGCGATCTGCTGCAAGTGTGTCGTCAGGATGATCTTGTTGATGCCGCTGTCTTGTACCAGCTCGTCGATCACCGGTTGCAATACAGCTGCCAGGGCCGGCATGTCATTCGTGCCCATGCTGCTGGTCTCGGTCACGCCTCCGTTGGAGGTAATGCTCTCCACCAGCTGGGTGGTGGCACCCACTACGCCGATGCGTTCACCGTTGCGTTCAATGATCGTAGCCGGAGCCAGCTTCGGCGCATCGCCTGCAGCCGTCAGATCCGTAGGCAGCGACCGGAAGTCGGTGTTCAGCAGAATGGCCGTGGTGTCCAGGCCGTTCAGGTTGTCGTCTCCGCTGAAGTCCAGGTTGGCCGACAGGTACGGAAACTGTGCACCCAGCCAGCGCACATCGCCCAGCGTGCCGCCGCGAATGTCCGTACCGATAATGCCCGCATAGGCATCCGTTCCGGCATCGAACTCGTGGTTGCCCACTGCCGAGGCATCAAAACCGATGATGTTCATGATCGTCACATCCGCACGGCCGGGGCCGGAGCGGATGTTGTCCAGACCCGGCTCGTTGAACAAATCCTGATAGATGTCCTGGAAGACCGACGTCAAAGAAAAGTCGCCGGCCGCGTTGAAGAACGGTCCGGGAATGTAGTTGTCACCGCCCGAGATGATGACCGTATTGTCGAACATGCCTTCCAGCGTATCCACAATGGCCGCAAAGTTGGGCGCATTGTCAATGGCATCCACACCGCCTTCCAGGTCGGAAGCGTGCAGCAACTGAAGGGTGAAAGCTGCAACATCGTTGGAAGCGCCCGGGCTGAGCGGGGCAATCTGGAAGTCAGCGCCGTTATCGTCGGTATCGTTGCCGTCGGGAATGCGGGCAATCCCTTCGGTATCGCTCTCAACCCCTGGCGCAGGGGTGCCTTCCGTCCAACCGGGCACGTCGCCCCCGTAGGCCACGCGATCCAGGGTGTCGGTAAAGAAGGTCAGCCCTACGGCATCCGGATCGTTTTGAATGGAAAAGGAAACCGTCTTGTCACAGTAGTCGGCCGCATTGTCGCCAAAGCAAACGACGTAATAGCCGCCGGCGGGAATGACGTCATCCGGCACAAAGTTGACCTGGTCGTAAATGGCACCTCCCGAACCGTTGACGAGGATCAGGCTGCCACTTCCAAGGCTCACTTCGGCATCACCGTTGTTCTTGAGCTCCAAAAACTCGGCCTCATCGGATCCGGGCTGGTTGTAACTGATCTCATTGATCACAACATCGGAAAAAGCCAGGGGCAGTCCCACTACCGAACCATCGGCCAACGCAGCGAACAGGCCGAATTCGGCACCGTCCTGATTGTTGGCCGGATTGAGGAAACCGGAGGCAAAGACCACCGCCGATTCCCCGTCCAGGGAGGTGAGATCTACGCCATAGGTAGCCACGGTGGTGGATTGGTCAGCCGTGGTAACGGCCAGCGTGTAAGGCGCAGCAGGCACCTCGGTAAAGGCCTGCCATTTGCCGTACTGGAGGTCGTCTACCAGGGTCAGGTCGCCGTTGGCAACTACATCTACGGTAGGTGCGTCGGTAGCCCCGTGGAAAACGCCCAAATTGACCATGCCGGCCATAGCCGAAGTTTCGGCCGGGGAGATGGGCGTGAGGGTGAGTCCGATGTCCATGTTCACAGACTGATCGAAATCACCGGGGGTGACCACCCCATGGGCCATGAGGCTGTATGTAGCGCCGTCTACCAGTGCGCCCAGATCGAAACCGATAATGGTATCATTAACGGTTGAGCCGGGACCAGGAGCTATGGCAATTCGCACGGGAACCCCGGCGGGAACGGGGATGTAGGATGTGGCTGTGCGAAAAGCAAAATCAGGAGCCGCAGGTATCGGCGGAGACCCCTGAATAATGGCATACACGTCCACCGTATCGGCTACGGGGTCCGGTGCATTGTGAATGGCCTGTACAAAGGCGTTCTGTGCGTAGGCCCCTACGCATAGAAGCAAGGCCATAAAGAGCAGATAAAACCGTCTCATTAAAATGGATTTTGGTGAAAAAATGGATCTTGGTGCATTATGTGTTTCAAACACCGTAATCAACGCGCTTTTATATCAGAAGTTTAGACAAATGTATCCAGGAATAAGCACGTTTCGGATTATCAGCGTGTTATGGAGTTACCGTTTTTTCCAATACCTACCAGAAAGGATTGCGCATGACCGTGACCCGGGCTTTTTGGCCGGCGGGCATGCATTTCGTCACTGTTTTGAGCCGTATGATGACGATATGAAGCGAATCTCAACCTTTCATCGGAGTGCCGTTTCCGGCGAACTTGTATCGATGTATAGCTGGAATGGCGCTTCTGCTATATAATTTCAGCATAAATGTAATCTACTTCTTCCCGAGTTCAAAGGCCTGAACGCACTTCTTTTACGGTGCGGTGCCAATCGAAGACAAATTTCGGTTTCCGGAATTGGAATCCCTTCGCCCATCCCCAACAAAAAAGGCTGGAAGCCAAAGCTTCCAGCCTTCTCATTCAGTCTTTATTCGAAGGTTTACTTCGTCACGATGAAGCGCTTGGTCACCGAGCCTTCACCCGTGCGC
>CAZQSF010000161.1:0-4408 GCA_964595955.1 uncultured Saprospiraceae bacterium | reverse complement strand
AGAGCAACGCAGCTCAGGAGAAAATTTGGCAAGAACAGCCCAAAGGGTGAAGTCCCAACACGCTCTCCAAATCCGTCGGCGGCCGTGAAAAAGTAGTTTACCGTGCCGGAGCGCACGCCCCGGATCAGTTCCACCTGCTCATGCCAGACCTCCAGGCCCGACTTGCGCAGTACGACGGTCACCCGGCGCCCGTCCGGCAGGGCGTAGGTCTGCCCCACCTTCAAGGCCTTGCGCCCCACCGGCGGACCCAGCGGTATGCCCCGGTAAAACACCCTGAAATCCCGAAAGCGCCAGTGCCAGTTCAGCTCCAGGTGCTCGGTCTCGTTGAGGGGAATGGTTTGGGCGTACATGGTTGGGGGGGAGGTTCGTTAGGGCATCGTTTTCCCAACATCTGCCGGAGGGTGCCGGGTTCCGGGATGGGTGAGGAAATGCCTATTGCTTATCCCTGCAGGAAACCACCACCTCTTCGTACAACTTCAAACTCCAAAGCAGGGTGTTTTTCACTTGATACTAGCAGGAAGGGGGATCAGGAGAAGTCAAACACTACCGATCAGTAGTCTCATCTCTTCGGCACGTGCTTTTCTGTTCAACTCTTGCTTTACAGCAAAGGTTATCTACACAAGCTTGCTGTGCAATAACAATTACCTCAACCATAGTGGCTTTCCCCATGAAAATCCCCTATTTTGTACTGTATTTCCAAACACCAAATCGCACCCAACCCCCGGACGCATGAAACAGGAAACGCTCAAGCTCTTATTCAGGGCCATTGATGGGGAGCCTGATGACGACCTGGTGAAGATCGCCAACCGCATCATTCAGGAAGAACAGGAAAAAGGGCATATGCGCCTGGCCGAATCCCTGCATAAGATCCTGAACCAAAACCTGAAAACGTCAAACCTGCTCAATCGGGAGCTAAGGGATGTATTCGGAAATATACCGTCCAGCAAGAGGACCCAAATCCCCTTTGCCGTTCCTATCGATCGCCAGAATCTTCGGCACCATATGGTCCTGCCTGCGGAGATCGAGGGGCGCCTGCTTCGCATCGAAAAGGAGTATGTAGCCAAAGACCGGCTGGCCAATTTCGGACTGCGGCCCAAACAAAAGCTTCTTTTTTACGGCCCTCCCGGATGTGGAAAGAGCATGGCCGCCGAACGAATTGCCTGGGATCTGGGGCTTCCCTTTATCAAGGTCCAGTTCGAAGCCGTGATTTCTTCCTTCCTGGGCGAGTCTGCAGCCAACCTGAAAAAGCTCTTCGAATTCACCCGGTCGGTGCCCTGCGTCCTTTTGTTGGACGAGTGCGACTTCATTGCCCGGTCCCGAACAGCCGGCAATGAGGTGGGCGAAATGGTCCGCATTGTCAACATCCTTTTGGGCTTGCTGGAGGATTATGACTCTCCTGGCATTTTAATCGCTACCACCAACCTGGAAACGGCGTTGGATAAAGCCCTATTCAGGCGATTTGACGAAGTATTGGAGTTTCCAAAGCCCGGCCAGGATGAGATCCTGCAGCTTTTGACGATGTCCCTTTCGGCAATACAACTTGACGCAGACGTAAACCTCAGCCGTTTAGCCCCTAAACTGGAAGGGCTGTCTGGCGCCCTGGTGGTCAAAATAGCTGAGGAAGCCGCCAAATCAGCCGTGCTATTCGGTGAAGGGATCGTAGAAAACAAACACCTGAAATCTGCCTATAAAGAGATTGTGCGAACCAAGCTGGAGTGAGTCGTATGTTTGAACACTTAAGATTGCCATTAAAGTTAGGCGGCGGTTATAAAGCGAAGCAAGGAGGAAAGCAAACACGCAATCCACGGACAGAACAAAACCTGCGAGACAGAGCTGCTCACGGGAAGTACTTGTCCGAGCAGGTCTCTATCGTGAAAAAAGAGTGGATTAAAACCGTCCACGACCGACGGGAGGAAAAATTACCCGAACTACCCGTTTCCATTCCGCTGTACCTGCAGATCGACCCGGATGACTTCGATCCGGATAGCTTGAGCGTCTTCGGCATTGAGGTCATTGCCGAAGAAGAAGATGGGTTTATCATTGGTGCATCGGCGGATATTGACCTGGTCAAGCTGGAAGAAAAGATCAAATCTTTCCTGAAAGAGGAAGGTCAATCTAAAAACACGGCAGCCAAGCTTTGGAGCATCATTGAGGGTGTCCAATGGCGCATCGACCAGATCCTTTCCGAAGGCCTTCAGGAAAAATGGGAACAAATCGAACCGGATAAGGAATACCTCGTCAACGTGGGTGTGGCATGCTACGTCAAGATGCCCTCGCCCCCTTCCAGGAGAAAAGGAGAGTCCGAGGAATCTTATCAAGATCGATTGGCCCATTGGAGAGAACGAAAAGCTGAGAAGCAAGAGCAACTCGATGAGCTGATCTGGAAAAGAGGCCGTGAACTGGATCGATTTATAGAAGGATACAATGGCGTCCGCAGGACCGCCTTAATGGACAACACCGATAGTTTTTGTTGCCAGATCAACATGTCCGGTAAAGGTCTCAAAGACCTGGTGCTGAATTTTCCCTACCTCTTCGAAGTAGAAGAAGCGACAGATATTGACCTGTACACCGAAGGTGCAAGTGCAACTGCCGAACGAATGGAACCGGAACTTGCACCGCCTCCGGAAGATGCGCCCAGGGTGTGCGTGATAGACAGCGGCATACAGGAAGAGCACCGGCTTCTGGAGCCGGCTATCCAAAAAGCCGATTCCTATTCGTTCGTGCCAGGAGAAAAAGGCGTAGCTGATCTGGTCAGCAATGGTGGACACGGCACCCGGGTAGCAAGCGCTGTCCTCTATCCCGCCTCCATACCCAGATCCGGTCAGTATTCCATGCCCTGTTGGCTTCAAAACGCCCGTATCCTGGATAGGTATTGCCAACTCCGGAAAGAACTGTATCCTCCAGAACTGATGGAACGGATCGTCAAGCGATATCACCAACGGGGGACCCGGATGTTCAACATGTCGGTGACGACAAAAGCGCCCTGCCGGCGCATTCACATGTCGGCCTGGGCTGCTACCATCGATAAACTGAGCTGGGAGAAGGACATCTTGTTTGTGATCCCCACGGGCAACTTGGAAAATGGCTACGGTGTGCCAGAGAAACCCGGTATTGATCAGTACTTGAGCACTAAGCGTCCCTATCCCAAATACCTGTTCGAAAAGGCCTGCCGCCTGGCTAATCCCGCCCAGAGTGCCCAGGCCATTGTGGTAGGATCGGTATGCAAGGAAAAATGGGAAGACGCAGACCGCTCCTCCTTTGGGAAACACGGCGAGCCGTCTGCGTTTTCACGAGTAGGTCCCGGGATATGGGGCATGATCAAGCCCGACGTGGTGGAATACGGAGGTGACTTCATTTACAACAAAAGCGGACGGCCCAGCGTGCGGACCACGGAAGACACCAGTCCGGAGTTGGCGCGGTCGGTAATGAGCGGTGGGCCTGCTGTGGGCCGCGACCAGGTAGGCACCTCCTTTGCTGCGCCCAAGGTGACCCATATCCTGGCCAGCCTTCAAGCCGCGTTGCCGGAATACTCCACCTTGCTGTATCGGGCTTTGCTGGCACAGTCCGCGCGCTGGCCGGCCGAGCTGGACCTGAACGAACACGCTCCATACGACGTACTTCGATGGATGGGGTATGGCATACTGGATGGCCAACGGGCCATACGAAATGATGCGTACCGGATCACCCTCATTGCCGAGGAGCAGATTGGTCCGGCCCAGGCGCATCTGTACAGCGTACAGGTCCCGGAATCCCTGCGCCGCCCCGGCGACCGCTTTGCTATCCGAATGGAAGTATGCCTGTCGTACAAGGCCCGGCCCAGGCGCACCCGCCGGCATACCAAATCATACCTTTCCAACTGGTTGCATTGGGAATCCTCCAGGGAAGGGGAATCCATAGAACACTTCAAAGGCCGGATACTGAAGAACATAGAACTGGATGAACAGGGCGAGGAAGAGGACGGCAATTCATTCCCCTGGACGATCAGGCAGCGGCGAAACAGTGGCGTCAAAGAGGTGAACCTGTCCGAAAGCACCCTGCAGAAAGACTGGTGCATCCTGGAATCCAACCAACTACCTGCCGAATGGGGCATAGCGGTGATCGGCCACCGAGGCTGGGAGAAAGATCCCCATGCCGAAGTACCCTATGCCCTGGCCGTAAGCCTGGAAGCAGTAGCCCAGGAGGTGGAGATCTATCAACCTATACAGGTGAAGAACGATATTGAAGTGGAGGTAGAAGACCAATAATTACTCACCAACCCATTCTTGCCCAAGTCCTTTAGCGTACATGCACCCGTTCAAATGAAGCTGATCACCGGGCGAAAAGATCGTTATCGTGAATGTGTTCCGGATCCATGCAGCAATTCTCGGTTTAACAATTGAAGTGGTATATCATTCGAGTAAAGGATAAT
>CAZQSF010000160.1:0-4422 GCA_964595955.1 uncultured Saprospiraceae bacterium | reverse complement strand
AGATTACGAGATGACGATCGCCGGCGATCTGATCTTTGAGGAAGACGAATTCTTCGAGGTGACGATCACTAGCGTACAAGGGCCGGCTCAGATCGAGGATGGTACCGCCCGCGTGGATCTGCTTAATGACGATGCGGATGCCCCCCTGAACATCGGCGTAGCGCCCACCATCAACTGGGAGGAGGTGGTCAACCTCCCCATAGGAAGCGAGCCGTCCTTTGAGTTGTTCAACTTTGGCCAGCCCAGTTCCATTCCCAATGCAGAATTTACCACGGTAACCACGCTGGGCGACACCATCATCTTCGAGTCCAATATTAGCCAGACCGGGGATACCCTTCTCTACTTCGAGATTATTTTCGATCCGCCCTCGGCAGAGGATTTCTTCGACAGCAATACAGACCCCATTAGCGCCAGCGATTAGGTGTTTCTCAGCCCAAACCTCTTTGTAATCGACGAGCAATCCTCCGACTTTGAGGTCAAGTACGACCTGGTATTCTACATTGGGCGATCCAATGGCGAACGGGTCGGCCCTTATGTCATTGACCCCAAAATCAGGATTCAGCCCAAATAAAACGGTCTGCATCGATCAGCCGAAATTCGCTGATGAAACGACCCACTGCCATACCGATCCGAAAACTGCAAAAAGCCTATGCGTGCATAGGCTTTTTGTTGTGTTTGGGCTTCGGGCTCAACGCGCAAAATCAAAAGCTGAACGACAGCTTAGAGATCATTTACAACAAGGGCCAATATGAAAAGAAGGACGAGCTCGGGCTGCTGAAGGAGCTTGCGCGTTCCGAAGCCAATGCCGATAAGATCCTGACGTACAGCCTGTTGTTGATCACCAAAGCCAAGGAGCAAGACTCCACCGATTACGAATTTGAAGGCTATCTGCAGCAAGGCAACGGCTACCGGCTGAAAAGCGAATTGACCAGAGCGCTGGAAAGCTATTTCAACGCGGCCCGGGTAGCCTCCGAGCACGGCCTTCGATCGAAAGAGGCTTCCATTAATATTGCTATTGCGGATGTGTACTCCATCATGGGAGACGGCAAGGTAGCCGTGGGCTACTACAAAAAAGCACTGGCCCTGTTGGACCCCCAAACGGATGCGCTTACCGTAGCTTCCGCTCAATTAAACCTCGGAGACGAATACCTGAACCAGAAACAACTGGATTCTGCCCTTTACTTTTTTCGCGAATCGGGAAGGATCTTCAAGGCTGAAAACTACGAAATGGGAGAGGCATACAACCTGGGCAACGTGGGCCTGGTGTATGCCGAGATGGGAAAACATAGAGAGGCGGAAGAAAACCTGAACCAGGCCGTCGACATCCTCACCGGCCTGGGCGACTATTATCCCATCTGCGTGTACCTGACGGCCATGGCCGATATATTCGAAGCTCAAAATCAGAAGGATAAATCGCTGAAGTACGCGCTGAGAAGTCTGGAGCTGGCCAGACAGCACGGCCTGAAAGAGCAGATCAGCGACTCCAATTTGAAGCTGTCCGAGTTTTACGAAAGTCAGGGTAATTCGAAAAAAGCCCTCGACTACTACAAGGAGCACATCGTGTTCCGGGATCAGGTATCGAATATACAGGACGTGCAGCGGATGGCCAATATCCGGACGGAGTACGAGGTATCCCAGAAACAAATGGAGGTTGACCTGCTCAATCAACAAAAAAAGGTACAGCGCTATGTGGTGATCGGCACGGGCATCACCCTGCTGCTGATCGGGTTGCTGGCCTTTTCGCTTTTCAAGCGAAACCGGTTCATGAAGAGAACCAATGAGCTCATCGCCTACGAAAAACAACGCTCCGACGACCTGCTGAAAAATATCCTTCCGGCGGGAACCGCAGAGGAGTTAAAAGAAAACGGAGCGGTCAAGGCCAAACAGTTTGAGCAAGTCACCGTTTTGTTCACCGACTTTAAAAGCTTCACCAAGCAATCCGAAAACCTCGACCCGGAACACCTGGTGAAAAGCATTGATTATTACTTTTCGAAATTTGACGAGATCATCGACGAATACGGTTTGGAGAAAATAAAAACCATCGGTGACTCCTACATGTGCGCGTGCGGCTTGCCGTTCCCGATCGAAGACCACGCCTTGCGAACCTGCCAGGCAGCTCTGGACATCGTCGAGTTTGTCCGGAAAACCAAAAGGAACAGCCGGCACGAGCTAGCCAAGTTTGACGTACGCGTCGGCATTCATACCGGAACCGTAGTTGCCGGGGTCGTGGGCACGAAAAAGTTTCAGTACGATATCTGGGGCGATACCGTCAATACCGCCAGCCGGATGGAGAGCTCCAGCGAAGTGGGCCGGGTAAACATCAGCGAAACCACCTATCAGCTCCTCAAAGAACAGGATGAATTCACCTTCAGTCCGCGCGGCTTTCTGGAGGTTAAGGGCAAAGGGAAGGTGGCCATGTACTATGTGGCGTATACCGTTTAACGGAAAAAAAGGAGGTATCTGCCTCTTCGGCCTTTTCTCATTCAGTATAACAAGACCACTTCGCCCGAGTAAACCTCAACTTCGCCGTCCAGGAATCGGATTTTGGCCAGGTACCCATAGACGCCCGCAGGTAGCCTTTTCCCCTTCGACCGGCCGTCCCATCCGCTGGAAAGATCATTGGGCAGGAAATCTCCGCCTTGAAACAGCAAACCGCCCCAACGGTCGACAATCAGCAACTCCTCTATCTTGTCTACATTCGGCACTTGCCCAAAGATCGCGAACCGGTCATTGATCCCATCGCCATTCGGGGAAAAGGCATTGGGTATGTACACTCTCCGGCTTTTGATGACCTGTATGAAAAGTGAATCCGTAGCCAGGCAACCTTGTCCGGAGGTGGCTGATAGCGTCAGCAATCCGGAGCGCTTTGGGAAAAAGTCGATGGAAAAGCAATCGGCCAGGCAGTCGATCAAGCCCCCGGGTTCCCAGTCATAACGAATAATGGTACCGTTGGATGTCGGGTTAATGGTGGCGGATTCGCCCAGCTCGACCACCCGTTCGGACCCTATATCGACCAGGAAAGGTGCCGGGCTTGCGATCTCCGCTTCGGCGCGAAAGGTACAACCAAACCGGTCTTGCAGTTCGATTTGGTAAAGTCCTCCGGCAAGGCCGTTGACCTCCAGGGCGTTGCCATAGAATTCATCATTTACGAAAACAGAAAAAGGGGGGGAAGCCGGCTCCACGATCTCAATGTCAAGGCTACCGTCTGCCAGATATGAACAGCTTGGAGGTGTAACTGCCAGAGTGGCCTGCATCCCTGGGTCAGGTACAAAGGTCAGATTCACGGTCACAATGCTGTCACACCCCAGATTAGAAATCAGCGTATCCCGGTATATTCCGGAGGTGACCAGCTCCTCCTGACCCAATGTAAAGGAAAGTCCTTCGCAAAGCGTATCGACGACGGTGACCAAGACACCGGATACGACCGTTACCGTCTGTACACCGGATGCGATCCTGCACAAGGGGTTTTGCAAATTGGCGCTGCCGTTGGCCAGCAAATAGCGGTAGGAGTAGGTGCCGGCAGGCAGGCCGCTTTGGATATACGTCGGATTGTTTGCCCCCTGGATATTGTCCCATGTGAACCCATTCAGGCTGATTTGCCATTGGTAAGCCGGGTTGCTGTATTGACTTCCTTCCACAGCGGCCGTCAAGGTAACCGGTGAAAGATCATCTTCGCAAATCACCTGCGGACTTTCTGGGCGAATAACGGCATCCGGGCCGCAGGGGCGGAATGAGATGTTGTCCAGGGCTACATCATTGCCGATTCCGCCGGGCGCATTGTTTCGCAAGGCCAACCTGACAGCCGTTTGGCCCGGAGCAGTGGTAAAGGTGAAGCCGTAGGTATTCCATTGCTCGTTCTCAGGGACATCCCCCGTGGTGTACACTTCGAGCCCGTCGATCAAAAAGGACACATTTGGCTTTATGAGGTTCTTGCCGATACCGATCAAATTGTAAATGTCTGCGGAAAACTCATACAGCGTATTCCCACATAATCCATCCACTTCTTGTTCGTAAAACAGGCCCGGAGAAAAACTGGCGTTCACGATCATCATGTAGCCCAGAGGATCCGGACTATTGTCTGTGATCGTCTCCCAGTCAAAACTGGACGGCCACAGATTCATATCGTTGGTGATGGTATATTGGCCGTCGTTGGGCGGCACAACGGTGACGTATTCGTAACCCGGAGCGATCTGCGGATCGACCTGGAGCACATTGTCCGGCCCCGACCCGAAATCCCCCTCGGCAAAGATGTTATCGCCCAGGGTCCCGTTGCAAGACTGGCCATGCAGGCAGACGACCAGCCCGAAGGTGAAGACAAAGATTATCCCCAGGTGCGCCATGCTTTTGTTATTGGAGGCTGTCCAAAACTAACCCGGATTATGCAAGAAAAGGTGCCTGAAAGGCATAAAAAATGGGTACAAG
>CAZQSF010000159.1:0-4588 GCA_964595955.1 uncultured Saprospiraceae bacterium | reverse complement strand
TTCAGTTTCTGCATCCAACCTATTTTAAAGCGGGATAGGTCATTTCATACTTGAAGCGGTATTATCCCTGAAACCGTATAATTTTTAAACGGTGTGTTGAGATGGAGAAACCGAGAACGTATCCCGGTAAGCTGTTGCTCTTTGGCGAGTACACGACCCTTTTGGGCTCATCAGCCCTGGCCATGCCATTGTCGGGGTATTCCGGCCACTGGCAGAGGGATCCCGACGCCTCCGCGCCCGACTTGCTGGATTTTTGTCGCTTCCTGCAGGCGCAAAGCTGGCCCCTCCCGCTGGATACGGCCGGATTCGAAAAGGCTCTTGGCGAAGGGCTGACGTATGCCTCCAACATCCCCATAGGCTACGGACTGGGCAGCTCGGGTGCCCTCTGTGCAGCCGTGTGGGATCGGTTTGGCCAACCCACGACCGACCTGCCGCTCCTGCGTCAGATCCTGGCCCGGATGGAGGGCTTTTTCCACGGCTCCAGTTCGGGTTCCGATCCCTTGGTCTCCTACCTCAACCGGCCTCTCCTGTTCCAGGGCAAAAAGGCGGTTCGCCCGCTTTCCTTTTCCGATTCGACCCGGGCTATCCTTTCCCGGGTCTACCTGTTGAATACCGGATACGCCCGGCAAACAGCCCCGCTGGTTGACCGCTTCATAGAACGGCAAAAACAAACTGCCTATCGCGAGCGGCTCGAAAACGAGCTGCGTCCCCTCACCGAGCAGGCTATCCGGGCCTTTTTGGATGGAAGCGCCCCCGCTTTGCAACGAGCAGCCCGGGATCTCAGCCGGGCCCAACTGAAATGGCTGCCCGATATGATCCCGGCTGACCTCTTACCCATCTGGAAGGAGGGCATCGCCTCGGGCCGGTATGCCGTGAAGCTATGCGGAGCCGGGGGAGGCGGATTCATGCTGGTTTTTTTTTCCGGACAATCCCCTCCCGAAACCATGCAGCTGGGAGCCTTCCCCCTTTCGCCGGTCCGCTTCAATCCTCCGTCCGATATATGAAAACCTCCTCCGTCCGGTTATGCTCGTTGAGCCAGTGCAAAAAGCGGTCCAGGGCATTGGCTTGAAAGTGGCGGCTAAACTGTAAACCGGGGAGCAAGGTGCGAAGCTCCGCGACCCGTTCGTCCAGTCGCTCATCCCCAATGAATAAAACCGTTTTGGGGTTTAGGCCCGAAGGCCGGCTGGCGTACAGACTGTCGAGATAGCTCCGGTCGTATTGCTGCGTGTGCACGTCAATAGCGGGCCATTGTCCACTGTAGTATCTCGGTACGAAGAGCGTATCCGGCCGGCGCACGTCGTCCACCAGCAGGGAATGGACCGGCTCGGGCGCTTGATTGAGCGAGTACATGGCGCGCACCAGGGCCTCCTTGGGGAAATAAGTGGAGAAGGCCAGCAGGGCAATTCCGTTGATCGCCCAAAAGGCGATCCAGAGGCCCCGGCCTATGCCGGGATTTCTGGTCCAGAAACGGGCGTTTTGCACAAAGCGGTCCCATCCCAGGCTCCCCAGCAAAAAGTAGGCGGGCAGTACGGTAAACAGGAAGCGCTCCTGTTTATTGGGAATCGCCGAATGGAACACCAAAAACAGCAGGAAGCCCAGAAAAAGGGGCAGGTAAGACCTGAACTTCCAGAATACGCCAAAGAAATAAAAAGGCCCCAAGGGCCCCAGAATACCAATCAGCAGGAGGAGGTAGTTGTACCAGGGCAAGACGATGTATTCGCCGGAATGCATGGCGTTGTACTGAATGTAGTAGATGACCTTGCCGAAGGGGTCGCCCATGATCCAGCCTTCCAGCAGGCCGTGAATGAGTCCGATGGGCAGCAGCGTGCCCAGCAAGAGCCAGAGCGCGGGCCGGAGTTCGCCCTTGAGCAGCAGCCCCAGCCCCATGCCGGCCCCGAAGAGTATGCTCTGGTAGCGAATGGAGAACGCCAGGCCGAAGCAAAGCCCTGCCAGCAGGGGAGGCAGCCAGGCGTTTCGCGTCCTTTGATCCTTCAGCAGGAGCCAGGCGCCCCCCATGAGCAGCGGTATGCACACCACCTCGCTGAGGGTGCGCACACTGATGTAAGGCATGAGCCACAGGACCGCTGTGAGCAGAGCCGCCTGGCGAGCGGCCCGGGGATGGCCCAGTTCCCGGGCGATCCAATAGACCCAGACAATGGTGAGCATCGACCAGGCGGCATGCAATAAGCGCACCACCCTCATTTTTCCCATGGGGTCGTCCAGGCCCAGAAATTCCAGGGCTTCGAACAGGAAATAGACCAGGCCGGGGTACAACAGACTTCGAAAAGTGGTTTTGCCGCCGTAGGTCACCGTCAGCCAATCGAAGAGATCCCGGCCATCTACCCAGCCCTGGGCGACTTCCACCACGTGAAAGTGATCGTCGTGCATGGCATAGCCGTTGGAAAAGAATACGGCCAGCAAGCGGAAAAAACCGCCCAGCAGGAGAATGAGCATCAGGGGACGTTCCTCCCAGGCCGTTCGAATCGCAGCGTTCATTCTTGAGGTTCAAATTGTTTTGCAGGCTTGCCGAATACCGAGCTTACGGACATGGTTTGTCGGTTGGCCTTTATCCGTTTTTCTTTTTTTCCCGGGCCTCTTTCCGTTCTTTTCGCCTCAGGGCTTTCTCTTCCTGCCGTTCCCGCTTGCGATCTTCCCGTTCTCTTTTTTTGACTTCCCGCCGCTTTTTTCGTTCGGCCGCTTTCTCCGGATTCTTGGGTCCGAAGCCCAGGTTTGAAATGATGCCCGAGATCAGACTTTGAAGAGAGTAGTGAACGATATCCCGATTGTATACCCGCTCCCAGTAAATCTCTCCGGGCTTGTACGACCGTTTCGTCGAGAGATGGTGAGTGGGCACGATCAGATTCGCCAACCCGATGAGCAATCCGTTCCTGGGGTTTTTGTCTACGACAGCCTGAAAATCCTTGAGCTTGGCCAGTTTGAGGTCTTCGTACTCCAATCGAAGGGTTCCTTCGGTGTACGATTCGTTGCCCGAAAAGTCGAAAGTCATGCCATTCACGCGCCCGGAAGCAAAACGCAGGAAGGCCAGTCCGGATACAAAGGGATTCAAGGCTTCAAAGGACATAGGGCCCAGGGAGCCGTCGACAAAAAAAGCGTGCGAGCCGGCATCCAGGGGAAAGCGATAATTCAAATTCACCTGGCCCTCCCCCATGAGATAGGCCTCGGCATGGGCCCTGAGCTGCGGGTTTTCGGCTATGCTGGGGCCGTGATTCGTAATGTTGGTGATGTGCGCCCGTATCTGGCTGAGAAACAATCTGCCCGGGGCCTTGGCGCCGGGGGCTTGCATGGCAACCCGCACCCTACCCCGGCGAATGACCGCGGTATCGATGCGAAACACCAGGGAACTTTCCATCAGCGCCTCTGTAGGCAGTGATTTGTACTGAGGGTTTATCCGCTCCTCATTTTGATCCTTTTCGAGCAGGAAGTCGACAAAGCCAATCTCAATACGCCGGAACACCCATCCGGTATCGGCCAGGAATAAGTCGTAATCCATGCCTCGAAACGCCAGGTCCTTTGCCTGTACGTCCAGTTTGCTGGCCCGAAATCCCCTGATCTCGTTCAGGCGCTGCGGGCTTACGACATGCCCGTAGTGTAGGCTATCGATAGCCAGGAGCGTATCGACAGCGGTAAAACCAAAGACCTCCACCCGGGCCGTGTAGTGCCCGACCCAAGCGGATAGGGTGTCGAGTCGAAGGCTTAATTGCTCGGAGCTGACCGGGGCATCGGCGCTGCTACTCAAGTCGCGTAGGGTTGCGCTAAATCCCTTCATCTGCACCAAGGGCTCAGCCCGGTGGGCTTCGTAAAAAGCAAAGGATGCTCCTTCCAGTTTGAGTTTATTGATCAGAAGGATGGGCATCAGGCTGGCCGTGGAATCGGTAAAATCCTGTAAGAGGGTGGAATCCACGACGGTACTGTCTTCCCTTTGCGCTGCCGGATGGTAATCGGGATTTTGCCGGATCTCGATTTGAGGGTGAGTAAGCGCAAAATAATCCACCTTGATCTCGTTGCGCAATACGTATCGAAGCAGATTGAAATAATCGACGGTAAGATCGTCGAACTGAATGGTCAGATCGTGTTCGTCCAGCAGGGAAATCCCGGAATAGTTGTCCGTAGAGGTATCGCGCTGAAACCGCAGATCGCCCAGGTAGACAGACAGTGTAAATACATTGAAGTCGAGGGTGTCCAGCCGGAGTTCATACCGTCCCTGAGTAGTCTGCCGAACCCGCTCCTTCGCGTAGGTCAGCAGTCGTTCAGGGCCGTAGGAGTTGGCCAGCAACATACCCAGGAGGCAGACCACAAGCAGGCTTCCCAGGATAGTTCCAGCTATTTTCGCTCCCTTTTTCATAGGCTTTGCAAAACCAAACCGACAGCCATACCTGTTTTCGTTTGAAAGAATGATCGACCGTTCGCCGGGATCGGCCTTGTGCTCGGACGGCTGAACGCTCTACCTAAACTCCCATTGAAAATGGGATGGTTGAATATGCTACTTTAAACCGGATTATTCACGGGTTCAAGGGATAATACCGTTTCAAGTATGAAATGACCTATCCCGCTTTAAAATAGGTTGGAT
>CAZQSF010000158.1:0-4600 GCA_964595955.1 uncultured Saprospiraceae bacterium | reverse complement strand
TCAACGGCCCCGATGCGAGGCTCCTGATCTTCGATACCGAAACCGCCGTGACCTGGGTGGCTTCCCTGTGGGTGATCAAGCCGACGATCCCGGAAGAAGTGATCAGGGGAGCTCCGGAAGTGCCGCGGGCCACACTTAACATATCGACAAAGACCTCTTCTTTCCGGATCCGGTTGATCTGCCCTTCCCCGGTTTCGGTAGGGATGTACCACTCCCCATCCCGGCCTACGAAACTGACTTTGTTCCCTCTTTTCGGCGTTTTTCCTTCGAAGTCGGGCTCCCAGGAGTACCCGGGCGGCTTGGGGCACGACAGCAACGCCACATCCAGATCCCGATCTAGTAAGACCACCTTCGCCTTCACCGCGTCCTGGACTTCAAAAAACCGAAGGGTAATATCCGGCTTTCCCATTCCTTCCGATACCACATGGGCTGCTGTGGCAATAAGCACTTTATCGCCTGCTTCCACCACAATGAAACCGAATCCCGTTTCCACATAGTCGTTATCAAACGAAGCCGTGATCGCTACTACATTGGCGCGCAGTTGTTCGGCTTTTTTGCCCTGGGCAAAAAGGGTTCCGTAGGATAGCGTAAGCCACAAAAGAAAAAAGCGCATGGTGCTGATCAACGAATGCCTGGATTCAAAAATACGCAGGCTAAGATAGGTAAAGGAAACTAAGGAATAGTTGGGATGATGCTCCTGGATGTGACAGCCGGGTGCCTATCCGGGTTTTTTCATTTTTGAACTAGCCTATTTTTAGGGAAGCCTACAAACCAACTTCGCGCCATACATCGAAGGCGATTGATGCATCGCATCGGCAATCGGAATGCGGCTCAATGCGAGCGTCTGGAGCAAGGCATCCGGTTATTCCTGGGGTTGTTCTGAATTCCAGACCGCATCATTCAACGTCCCGCCCGGGATACCGTAGCCAGATCGCCGTTTTTTCCTATCTCCTTCTCTGCAAATAGTAAGCCTATGGCGGGCGGGAGGTGGTACGGTCACCATCGGTTTCGATACCCTACCCCACCCGGGCTTTCTGATTCACCTGATCCAGGAGCTGAATGATCTTCCGGGTTTGGCCTTCATCAAAGAGGCCGATGAGTCCTTCCTGATGCCTGTCCGTAAAAGGGGACTGAAATAGCATAGCTTTATCAATGGTGCCGTTGCGCGTAAGGTGTTGAATGATGTTGTCGATAAACCGCTGTTGATCGGCATTCAGGTTACCGGCTTGCAGAAACTCAGCAAAGACATCGTTGGCTGCCTGAATATCCAGACCGATGATGCTCCGGATAAAGGCACCCAGAGGGCGATTCCCGAATACTTCCCTGTATTGCTCATAAGTGCCCCGTTCGCCGCCGTCAAACAGGATGCGTTGCAGCTCCAGGATCTCGTCTTCGGTAATGGGTTGGTTGGTTCGGAGCTTGGAAATGGTGAGGTGATGCTGGTGTTCGCGAATAAATCGCTCTACCCGTTTCCGGTACAGCTCCTGGGTCATGGGGGGCGCATAGGGCTGGGGCTGGGGGTCATCTTCTGCCATGTCATCCCCAAAATCGGTGACCACATAGTGCCGCCCTTCCGAATCCAGGTACTGCACCAGCTCCCGGAGCTCCCGGCGGATCTCCTCCATTTTCCGCTGCTGCAGCTCCTTGTAGAAGTCCGGGTCCCGCAAGGCCTCGATCAGTGGTTTCGCGCGCAGCACCTGCGGAACGCTGTATTTCTTGCTCAGGCCTTCGGCAATGTCCAGGAGGCTTAGGTGGTAGCGCTTCTCCTGACCGGAAAGTAAAAGGCGGGCCTGCATCATCTTCAGCATCATCAGGTCAAACTGCCTGGCCTTGAGGTTCTCCGCCTCCGAAACCGGCAGATGGGACAGCTGCGTTTCAATGCAGTGGATGCTTTCCTCATCCAGGTGGTTCCAGCGATCCCGGTCCTGGAAGGCATCCACGTGCTCCCGCTTCATCTGCACGTCAAAGCGGTTGCGGTCCAGGTTCTCTATTCCGCCGTGAAGCTGGTCCAGGAATTCGCCGGCCAGTAAGCGGTCGTCTTCCTCACCGCTTTCCATGAGCAGCCGCGCCACGGCCAGGCGCGTCAGAAAGATGCGCTGGGTGATGGGCCTCACGAGAGCGGTCTCCTTCTGATGGAGCTCTTCGTTGAAGAACTCGAAGTTGCCGCATAGATCGAAGATGAGGAAGTATTCCTTGGGCTTGCCGGGGCCGTACACATCCGGGCATAGACGCGTACCCCGCCCGATCATCTGCCAGAATTTGGCATAGGATCGCACCACCTTGAAGAAAACGAGGTTCAGCACTCTCGGCGCATCGATGCCGGTATCCATCATATCCACGGAAACGGCTATTTGCGGAAAGTTCTCCTTATGGGGGTCGCAAAAGGCCAGGATGGCCGAATGGGCATGCGATTTCTGGTTGTGGATCACTTCCATGAAGCCGGATGGATATTGCGGATACCGCTTTTCAAAGCGCTCCAGGATGAACTCGGCATGCTTGTGATTGACCGCAAAGATGATGCTGCGGCCGATCTTGTCGCCCTCCTCGATCTTCAGGCCCCGCTCCATGAGGTGGCCCAGGACCTTGTCCACCGTGTCTTTGTTGAACAGCCACTTGTTGAGGGCGGTATGGTGGATGTGCTCCGGGAAGGTGCCCGTCGCCTCATCCCGGAATTCCTCCTCGTAGCGCTCCTTCTCCGCTTCAGACAGGTCCTTGTACTTGATGCCTTCCCGCAGGAAGCGGGTGGAGACATTCACATTCCGATAAGGCACCAGATAACCGTTCCGCACCGCATCCTCTAGTTCGTAGGCAAAGGTGGGATTGCCGTCCGTACAATCGAATAGTTCGTAGGTGTTGTGATCAATCTCTTTCTTGGGGGTAGCTGTCAGCCCCAGCAGCAGGGCGTCGAAATACTCGAAAATGACCCCGTACTTGTTGTACACCGACCGGTGGGCCTCGTACACGATGATGAGATCAAAATGGCCGATCCCGTAAAAGCGTCCTTCTTCGGACCGTTCGCCGTCGATCCGGTTGATGATGGTCTGGTAGGTACTGAATACCAGGCGGGTGGTCTTGCTCTCTTTTTCCTGGGTGAGGTCGACCGAGCTCAGCTCCGGCAGGTGCTCGGCATAAGCATTCTTGGCCTGGGTGACCAGGGCATTGCGGTCGGCCAGAAAGAGCACGCGCCGGATCCAGTTGTTGCGCATCAGCAGGTCCACGATGGATGCCGATACGCGAGTCTTCCCGCTGCCTGTAGCCATCACCAGCAGGCCCCTTCGCTTGGTCCCGCGCAGTTTGTCCGTACCCACTTCCCGGGTAACCAGCGATTCGGCAAAGCGCTTGATCCCCTCGATCTGGTACGGGCGGCCCGTGATCCGGGTGTTGATCGCCGCCTGGCGCAGATCCTTGCGGGCTGTTCGCTGCTGGATCAGCCAGCTGAGCTCGTCCCGGGTGTAAAAGCCGTGCACCCGGCGCGGGCTGCTGTAGAAGGCATCGTCCCACAGGTAGGTCCGGTAGCCATTGGTGTAGAAGATCCCGGGCCTCCGGCCGTGCATGGCCTCCAGGCAATCTGCATACAGGCGCGCCTGCCGCTTGCCGTTCTCCGGGTCCCGGGCCGTACGCTTGGCCTCGATGAGGGCCAGGGGAAGCCCGTTAACGTCCCAGAGCACGTAGTCCACAAAGCCCTTGCCCCTTGGATTGTCGCGGCTCACCGGCATGCCCGCTACGGGGTATTCCAGCTCGCGCCCCTCGTGCAGCGTATCCCAGCCGGCTTCGCGCAGGGCCAGGTCGATGAGGTGCTTGCGGGTTTCGCTTTCGGTGAATTCCGGGCTGACCGGTGCCTCCCGCCGGGCTTTTTGCGCTTCCAGGGCCTTGCGGGCCGCTTCCCGTCCCTGCAGAAGCTGCTCGTAGGCGGCTTCCGACCGCCGGGCGGCCTCCTCCTGCTCCGCCAGCTTTCGCTGCAGCTCCTCCATCTCCGCCTGCAGGCGCTCGTGCTCGCGCCGGGCCGCTTCCTGTCATTCCTGGAGCCGCCGCCTTTCCTGCCCTACCTTCGGAATGAGGGATGCATCGAAGCCCTTCGGCAGGGCCGGCTCCCGTTCAGCATAGACGGTCGCAAACCACTTCAGGAAGCCGTACAGGTAGCGCAGGGCGACCAGGGCGTCCCGGCTACGGACCTTTTTCCCGTAATGCGCCCCCGCATTGCCTGTTTTGCGGGCGATGTACAAGCCTTCCTCAAAGGCGGAGGGCACGCCCCCCCGGAAACTCTCCTCCCGCATCAGGCCGGCCAGGCTGGTATCATAGGGAAAGTCCAGCTGCTCCTCCTCATACAGGAAATGCACGACCTCCTCCAACACCAGCCGCGTGTAATGAGCCGCCGACCGAGGCTCGGTGTACACGCGCTCCTCCGCGATCTTCACCTTCTCGAAGATCGAAGGAAACCCATCCCGCAGAAAGTCGAAATTGCTCATGTGCGAAGTGGTAAACAAAAAAGGTCGGAGCTAAAATATCGAAACTCGAATGGTTTTTCCAGTCGAAATTCAGATTACACCCTATGCACGAACAAGCTACAAATCCAACAATCCAAATACTTCATGGTGGGAAA
>CAZQSF010000157.1:0-4805 GCA_964595955.1 uncultured Saprospiraceae bacterium | reverse complement strand
TCAGGAGAAAATTTGGCAAGAACAGCCCAAAGGGTGAAGTCCAAACAAGCTCTTAAAGCCGATACATCCTACTGGCTACTAAAATGCAATAGAAAAGCAGGCTCAAACTGGATGTTAAAATTGTTTATGCATAATCCGGGTTAGCTATACCCAACTCCCGGCATAGCTCATCTACCGATCGTCCTTGCTCGTTTTCTTTGAGCGCTTTAACGATCTGACTTTCTGTGAATCTTGATTTCTTCATAACAACCCAAATTTAGTGGTCTTTCACTTTTTAGGTTGTCCTATTTTTAGGGAGTCTTACAATTAAACAGGGGAGCTTACAGCAACAAGCCTGTATTAAATTTTTACAAACTTAGCAATACTATAGGAATCGCCAGTCCTTAAATACATCAAGTACAACCCGGAGGGCAAATCGCTGATATCGATCTGCTTCTGAAAGAATGATCCAGGGTGCATTACATGCATTTCCCTGAGCTTTTTTCCGGTTGGAGCAAAAATCAACATGTCCAGTCGGGAAGGAGTGCCTTCATGGACCGTTACGGTAATGTAGTCGTTTGCAGGGTTGGGAAATAGATCAAAACCCGGTAAACGGGTGGGCTGTTCCACACTGGTTGTAGGCTCCACATCAATATCCAGGAATTGATCAGAGATCCAGCTGCCATCCGGGGTTTGGATGTCAAACTGGAACTGATCTTCCAGAACGTCTGCATTGGTATGGGTATAACTCAACAAGTTGTTATTGATGTCATCCTGGGTGAAGGTCATACCTACGCCTAAATATGATCCATTGAGCAGGAGAAGGCCTTCCGTTGGAACACTTAACAGGGTATAGAGGATCTGATCGGGTGTTAAGGCAGCGGAAGTGGCTAACAAATTCGCCGTTGAAATAACCTCACTTCCCAGAGATGGGACCAGAACATCCATTTTTGAAAGATCCGGAGTCTCTCCCGGGAGATTATCAAAACAAAATTCGAGCGACCAGTTGTCCACTGCCCCTGAATGAGCAAATTTTTCATCTTCAATGGTAAGGACCCAGACTCCAAGAGTGCTTTGACCATCAAAAGCTGATAAAGGCGTGATGGGGTTAAATGCCCCCTCGATGGCATAGTCCGTACCGGTTATGCAGGTGTTCTCCAAATCAAATGCACTGCTGCCGGCCTCATCGTCAAGGCTCAGTAACAGATTATCTCTCGTGCATCCCTCCGGAGTCGATGGAACACCGGGACGATCAAACAATTGTACGGAAGTTCCTGCAGGAGAAGTCAGCGTTGTGATCAAGTCCCCCACCAGTTTGTGGAATATTTCCATGGAAACATTCACATCCAGTATGTCTAAATCTTCTTCAATGGTGATAGTGGTCGTGGTCGAATTGATGAAACCCTGAATGTATTCAGGCTCCAGGTTGATAAATTCCCTGCAGCCGCTTCCGCTGGTTTGAAATGAAAAGAAGGGAACATTTTCCGCCATATCGCTACAGATACTTTCCGGGAAAACACGCCAGTAATATACGGTCAAGGGCTTCAGGAGACTGGTGAGCGTATAGTTATCAGTATTGAAAATGTGTTCCTCCACTACCGTGTTCCCAAAACCGGGACTGGTTGCTATTTCAAAGACGTATTCGGTAGTATTTGCGCCTGCCTCCCAGGTAAATTCAGGGGTCAGTTGTTCATCAATTGAGCCGTTTAACGGAGTCAACAAATTGATCGAATCCGGATCTTCATTTTCCAACGTAAGAAAAATGGATTGTTCCACGGAAGTGGAACTGGTCGTGCCCATCAGAGAAATGGTGTAATTCCCGGAAGCCATATTTTCCAGACCATTCAACGTTAAATCGACTGATGCCTGGGGGTTAACGGGGTTTTGGGTAAAATCCAAAGTCACCCCGTCGGGGACACCCATCGCACTTAATGTTACCTCTTCGTCAAAACCCGCCAAAGCACTGAAGAACAAGGAGAAAACCCCTGGTCCGTCTATGCCGCAAACTTCCTGTGCGGGAGGGTCAACGGCCAAGGATAAAGACGGTGAAGCTGCCATGGATATGGACAAGTCCTGATCGGAAATATCAAAGAACACATTGTCAGAACAACCGATCATGAACCTCGCATTAGACGTAGAAACCTGGGGCACAAGGATTACCTCTGCACCGTCATTCGGGACGCCCGAGGCCAATACAATAGGATACGTGTACCCCCCGTCTATAGACAATAAGATGTCCACCAATTCACAAGAAACAGGCCACCTATCGGTATTGGCCACATCCCAGGTGACGGTGTACGCTGCATCCTGGTACCAGGATTCGCCGCCGTTCGGGGTTTGCACTAAAAATGGGCCGGCGCGATCCGTGAAGGTCAGGCCCAGATTATCCTCGCCAGTACAACCACCGGCCATGAAGTTATCTCTAACGGTTACCCGAAAATCCATGCCCCGGCTTACCCCCGGCAGCACTTCCCAGGCGTAATCCGTCCCATTGACGATGTATTCAAGCGCGGGAAAATACCGGTAAGGAACGTCTACCGGGTCATAAGAGCGAAATGCCGGACCTGCCGGGTTGGTGGAAACAGGTGGGTCGATAACGGTTTCATTATTCATTTGTTCCCAGCAATAGGTCAGCACATCTGCATCCAGATCATTCCCCGTGGCCGTTAATTTGAAGGGGGTCGAAACGGGCAGGAAAAAGTGCGTCTCCCCGACCTCTACCACAGGTGGGTTGTTTCCTGTTTCGGTAAGCACGGCACAACTTCCCGCCGGACCTTCTACTACATTTTGAGCGATCTCCAAAAGGTTTATGGCATGAAAATAGGCGCCTCGGACGGTTTCTATGGGGTTACAAAAGAAATCCGTGCCCATCACGGTGGAAGCGGCTCCCGGCTCCACAGAGGTAGCTAAGGTGGTGTTGCAATTGCCATTGTAAGTGTGGCTGCATCCGAATTGGTGACCGAATTCATGAGCGACAAAATTGACGTCAAATGCATCACCGACGGGCGGAGAAAGCGTGGAGTATGCATCCGCCTTTATGCCTTCGACACAACAGGAACTTCGAAAGGCAGCTCCGCCACCTCCGACTCCAAATACATGTCCAAGGTCATAATTGTCCGTTCCGATAATATCATCACAAACCGCTTGGTTCTCGTAGGGAAAATCAAAGTTGTAAGGGTCGGTGGCGGGATCCAGGAAGATCAGGTCGTCCGTATTGGCAATGAGTTCGAGATGGATGGCGGCATCCCGCTCGAAGATCCCATTCACCCGGGTCATCGTGGTATGGAAAGCGGCCATGACCTCAGCGGTATTGCCGCCGTGGTATTGAGCATATTCCCCGGTACAAGCCAGGGCAAGTCTGTAGGTGCGCAGTGCACAATCCCCTTGCAGACTTTTAGCCTGGTTGATCCCCGGGTTCGAAAGCGCAGGTTCATCATCCTCAAAATGGCAGATGTATGAAACGTTCTTGTTAAAGTCTTTTTTGTAATACGAAATGTAGTGTTGGGTATCCTTTTCCGCATAGGGATCAATAAATACCCCTCCGTGTTGTCCGGACGAGATCATCCCGTGAAAGCCGGCAGGGGTCACATCAAATCGGATGGTGGCTGAAGGATCATCCAGCCCCACACCGGCATAGGCGCGAAGCATGGGGTATTTTTTTGCAAGGCCAGGATGCATGATCGGGGCTTCCTGGATTTGGAAACGTTCCATGGTCCCGTTTGGCATGGGAATCTGCAGAATGGTCTTACTATTCGAGGCATCGGCTGAAAATCGCATTGGAGCCTGGTCAAGGATATGTTGCAAGTCTTCCATCGCCAGGTGAAAAGTCAAATACTTGCTCGGAATGATCTGGCGGTTCAAGTGGGGACTTCCCTTAATTTGCGATTCCTGGATCAACGTCCAGGGATTGTTGGTAGCGCTGGCGTTCTGTATCATGAGAAACGTACTGACCAGAAGCAGCAGGTAGAGTTTGAGCTGGCTTTGCATGGATTTAGGTGATTTCAATGAAAAATATAGGTTAAAAATTCATGTACAAGCGCATATACTTGTCCAAGGATGAGAAAGATACAAAACACCCGATCAAAACAAAAAAAGGAGGATTTCTACTATGCGGCGGTTGCATAGGAGCCAGCTTGTGGTCCGTCAGCATGCGCGGCAACTGGATTGCTGCATAATCTGAGTCTACAGCTTCTTCTCCGGTCTTTCCAGCAGCCTGCTGGTGATGCGCAGGAAATCCATTTCCGTGATGATCCCCACCAGTTCCTTACCCTTGATCACTGGAAGGCAACCGATCTTATTTTCCCGCATGATGCCCATGGCATCCATAGTGCTCGCCTGCGGAGAAACGGTGATGGGCTCCTTGATCATAATGTCCCTTACGGTGTGCGGTTTGGTATCGTATAGCCCGTTTTCTTTGGCTAAGTGCCGCAGCAGGAGCCGGGAGGTGATCAGGCCCACGAGGTTGCCTTTTTGATTTTCCACGGGCATGTACCGGATCTTGCGCCAGTCCATCATCTCCGCCACCTGCTCGATAAGATCGCTCTCTTGTAAGGTAAACAGATCCGTAGTCACGCATGCATCCACAGGAAGCTTGGAGGGGGTGTAATCGTCCAAGTCGTCGAGGTCTGGCATTTCCCATAAGTGCCCGGGCAGCTTGCGTCTGAGATAGCCCAGGCCCTCATTGCGGTGGCGGTGCATCCCGCATCTCCCTGCCGGACGCTTTCCTGGGCGACGGCCCTCCCCCGGCACTGTTATGGCACTCACCTACCGGAAACATGAGTCATCCCGAATTTTGAGCCATTAAAAAGAAAAGGCACACGGAGATG
>CAZQSF010000156.1:0-5003 GCA_964595955.1 uncultured Saprospiraceae bacterium | reverse complement strand
AATCCTTTGTGGCATCCACAGGTTTAAAAGTTGCCTTTACTTCACTCTACTCGATATGAGGTTTGGTCAGCATGCATTGAAAAAGGTAAAAAACAGAGTTGTTTAGGTTTGTTAATGATAATGTGATGGTTTAGAGTATTTTATGATTTTTAGCCAATCGTTTTCTTTTCCAGTTTTTAAGCAAAATGTACTTCAGGACTATAGCGAGTAGGCTCATATTTGTACTGTCAGCGGGAAGAAAGCTTTCCGATACAGCAAACTGAAACGAATACACCCCTTGGGTACGCAACGAATACCACAGTACCGACAAAGGGTATCAAACGGATATCCTTTTTTGGTATGTAGATAGCCTCTCAAAGCTCTTTTGGAAAGCCGGTTAGCATGGTCTAACCGGTTTTTTTAGTTTTGCCCAATGAGTAAGCATTTGGTGGCGCCCAGCATTCTGGCTGCAGATTTCAAACGCTTGGCCGCAGAGGTCGAGCTGGTCAATGAGAGTGAGGCGGATTGGTTGCACCTGGACGTCATGGACGGGCATTTTGTACCCAACCTCACCTTTGGTTTTTTCATCATCGAGGCCATCGGGCAGCTGAGCACCAAGCCTTTGGATGTGCACCTCATGATCGAGCAGCCCGAGCGCTACATTGAGCGATACCGGGAGGCCGGTGCATCGGTCATCACTGTACATTACGAGGCTTGCCCACACCTGCACCGCACCCTGCAGCAGATACGCGCTACGGGGGCCAAGGCCGGAGTGGCTGTAAATCCCCATACGCCCGTTGAGCTGCTGGATGACGTACTCGAAGAATTGGATCTGGTGTGCCTGATGTCGGTAAATCCGGGTTTCGGCGGCCAGAAATTCATCTACCGGAGTCTGCACAAGATCGAGACGCTTCGCCAGCGCCTCATCACCCGGAATCTGCCCGCTCGCATTGAGGTGGATGGCGGCGTAGGCCTGCAAAACGCACAAAAGATCCTTCAAGCCGGCGCCGATGTGCTGGTGGCCGGTAGCAGTGTGTTCAAGGCGGAGGACCCGAAGCGCGTCATTTCGCGCCTTAAGCACCTGGGCGAGGAGGTGCTGAAGCTGGCCTGAGGCCAGATGAAGCCGCTGGCTGTCGCCCAAACTACACAAGCCAATTGTCCTTTTTCCGTTTCAATGAGGATATGATAGCACGTTTTACCCGATCTCTTCTGGCCATTGCTGCGCTCGGGCTCTGGGCCGCCGGCCTTCGCGCCCAGATGGCTACCGTGACCGGCCGGGTCACCGACGCCCTGTCCGAACAGCCCATCGAGCTGGTGTTGGTTTATGTGGAGGGTTCCACCGATGCCGTGGAAACCGGACCCAACGGACGTTACAGCCTGCAGGTACCTGCCGGGGAAGCTTTTGCGCTCGCCTTTTCTCGCCTGGGGTACAAGCCGGCCAGCCAGACCTTCTCGCCCATCCCCATCCGGAGCCAGAAGCAGGTGGATGTCGAACTGGTGCCCGAAGATTCCAACCTGGAGGTGATCGTTCGCGAAAGCAAGATCGAGGAAGCCGGCATGATCAAGGAAGATATGGAGGCCTTCAAGTTGCTGCCCACCACCACCGGCAACCTGGAAAGCCTGCTCCCTCACATTGCACTGGGGGTGAGCCCCGGTACCGGCGGGGAGCTCAGCTCGCAGTACAACGTGCGCGGTGGCAATTATGACGAAAACCTGGTATACGTCAACGACTTTGAGATCTATCGCCCGCAGCTCATCCGCTCCGGGCAGCAGGAGGGCCTCACCTTCGCCAATCCCGACCTCATCTCCAGCCTGTCCTTTTCTTCCGGCGGCTTCGATGCCAAATACGGCGACAAGATGTCGTCGGTACTGGATATCAAGTACAAACTGCCCGACAGCCTCCGGGGCTCGGTCGGGCTCAGCTTCCTGGGGGCCAACGCCCATATCGAAGGCAGCCTGCCGGTAGGCAAAAGCGACTACCGCAAGATCCGCTTTCTGGGTGGCGTGCGCTACAAAACGACCCGCTACCTGCTGGGTTCCCTGGATATTGAAGGGGAGTACATTCCCAACTTCACCGATCTGCAGGGATACATTACCTACGACATCAGCCGCGATTGGCAGTTGGGGATCATCGGCAACTACAACCGCAGCGATTATCGCTTCCGGCCCACTGAACGCAGTACGGCCTTCGGGCTGATCAACTTTTCCCTGGAACTCTTCAGCGTGTTTGACGGGCAGGAACGCAATGATTTTACCACCTCTATGGGCGGCGTGTCGCTCACCTACCTGCCCGACCGTTCGCGCAATCCCCTCTTCCTCAAGTTTCTGGCCTCCACCTACCAGAGCCTGGAAAACGAGCGCATCGACGTGCTGGGGGACTACAGCCTGCGCCAGATCGACTCCGACCTGGGCAGCAGTAGCTTCGGAGAGGTGCTGGCCGAACTGGGCACCGGTACCCAGCAACTCTACGTGCGCAACTTCCTGGTCATCAACGTGACCAATGCCGAGCACAAGGGCGGCATTGAATTTCAGGTAGCTGACCGGCCAAACCTGATTTCCAGCCACTTTCTTCAGTGGAGTGTCAAATGGCAGCACGAGCGCATTGACGACATGCTCAATGAGTGGGAGCGGCTGGACTCGGCGGGTTATTCCCTGGGACCCGACGGCTTTGATCCTACCCAGGTGGAGGTCTTCAGCCTCATCAAGAGCGAAAACCAGATCCAGTCCAATCGCTTTTCCGCTTTCCTGCAGGAAACCTTCAGCTGGCGGCGCAGTGGGGTAGGGGAGGTCAAGATCACAGGCGGGCTGCGCGCTACCTGGTGGGACTTCAATCGCGAACTGGTGGTATCGCCCCGTGCCCAGGTGCTCTACAAGCCCCTGAGCTGGCGCGCCGATATGTCGTTTCGCCTGGCTGCCGGCCTGTACCAGCAGCCGCCCTTCTATCGGGAACTCCGCCGCCTGGACGGCACCATCAATCGCGACATCCGGGCCCAGAAATCCTTTCACCTGGTGGGCGGCCTTACCTGGGATTTTTACCTGGGCAATAATCCCAAGAAATTCCGATTCATCACCGAGGCCTATTACAAGCGGCTGTGGGACCTCATTTCGTACGATATCGAAAACGTGCGCATCCGGTATTCGGGAGAAAACGACGCCACCGGCTACGTCATGGGCATCGACTTTCGGCTCAACGGCGAATTTGTGCCCAATGCCGAATCCTGGGTGAGCCTCTCCATCCTCACCGCCCGCGAAGCCTTGAACGGAGTGCAGCACCTGGAACGCGAACGGGGCGAAGAAGAAGGGGTGCCCGTGAGCACTGTGCCTCGACCCACCGACCGGCGGGTCTCCCTGGCCGTGTACTTCCAGGATTACTTTCCGGGCAACGAGAACTTCCGGATGAACCTCAACGTCGTGCTGGGTACCGGCCTGCCTTTTGGCATTCCCAACAACAACATCGAGTACCGGAATACCTATCGCCTGCGGCCCTACTATCGGGTAGATCTGGGCTTTGCAGCCGCCCTTTTCAAGACCTCCTTTCTGAAAAAACACCCTCGTCACTTCCTGCGCTTTACCCGGGGCGCTTGGCTGAGCCTGGAGGTGTTCAACCTCCTTCAGATACAAAACCAGTCGGGCAATACCTGGATCAAGACCATCTTTCAGCAGCAGTACGCCATTCCCAACAACCTCACTTCCCGGCGCATCAACCTGCGCCTGCGCGTCGATTGGTAAGTCCGGCTGCCACCTTTTTTCCTTACCTTAGTCAGGTGTAGGTGCAAGAAAAACCGCCTTTCGATCTATGGATGAATCCCCTGCTGAACGTCCGGCAACTTCCTCTTCCTGTGTGCAGCGCATCTTCTGGATCGTGGTGGCGCTGCTGGCCTTGTTTTTTCTGCTCCGCCTGCTTGGCGTGAAGCCCATCGAAAAAGTGGTGGAGGAAGAACTCATCCACAAGCCGCATCGGTGATCCGGGAGGAGCAGAAATGAGCCGGCCGGTCGCCTCTCCGATCCGGCGAGCGCCCATTCACCGGCTTCGTTTCCCGCTTGCAGGTTTTGGAAAAACAAGTATCTTTGGCGCCTGTCTAAACCCGCTGTCCCTTGATGGGAGGAAGCGGGTATGGTTTAACCAAACAATGCATTTATAGAATGCCAGTAAAGATCAGATTGCAGCGGAAGGGGCGGCGCAAGCGTCCGTTTTACCACATCGTCGTGGCCGACAGCCGTTCGCCTCGCGATGGGCGCTATATCGAACGCATCGGGTCCTACAACCCCATGACCAAGCCGGCGACCATTGAGATCGACCGCGACAAAGCCTACGAGTGGCTGGTAAAGGGCGCGCAGCCCACAGATACTGCCCGGGCTATCTTGCGTTTTAAAGGCGTGTATTACCGCAAGCACCTCATGCGCGGGGTGCAGAAAGGCGCCATGACGATGGAGGAAGCCGAAGCCAAGTACGAACAGTGGATTGCGGAGAAAGAGGCCAAGATCGAGGAGCGCCGCCGCAAAACGGAGGAGGAAAAAGAAGCCTATCACCAACGCATATCCGGCGAAGCGCCGGCCAGGGTCGTAGAAGAAGAGGAGGCCGAAGAGGCTCCTGCCGAAACGGAGGCCGTGGAAGCAGAAGCCGCCGAGGAGGCCGAAGCGCCCGCCGCCGAAGCCGAGGCCCCTGCCGAGGAGCCGGCCGAAGACGAAAGTCCGGAACCGGAAGCGGAAGCGGAAACCGCTGCCGAGGAGGCCGCTGAGGAAGCTCCCAAAGCGGAAGAGCCCGAGGCGAAGGAAGAAGCGCCGGCCGAAGAAGCCGCTGAAGAAGAAAAAAAGTAAGGTCGACCTCGACGCAGCGAGCGCGACCCGAAGCAGCCCCTTTGCAGCCCGCAGAGGGGCTGCTTTTTTTGCCCAAAATACTCCTGGGTAATGCCGGCAACTATCGGCGACTTATATCCTTGTTTTGTTGTAACCAGCACTTTATCACGGCTTTATACCGTTTCAAGTATGAAATGACCTGTCCCGCTTTAAAATAACGTGAGGTT
>CAZQSF010000155.1:0-5126 GCA_964595955.1 uncultured Saprospiraceae bacterium | reverse complement strand
CTCAACCCCATTACCTTAAGGCCTTTGTGAGGATGCAGGGTCCTCCTTTTCTCTTGCCTGGAAAGCGCGTATCTTGACCGGAACTCCCCGTTTGACCAGGCACTCCGGGGCCCTGCTATGGGTTGGGTTTTGGGGTGTTTTCCGGGGAAGCTTACACGTGCATAACGAATCCTCCGGACTGAAGAATTGTTTAATCCAGCATACCACATCATGAACGAAAATCTGTTTGTACTGCTCGTTCTGGCACTTCTGTCTGGGTGTCAGCCCGCTCCGGAAGGCGAAGCGGAAACCGCTGAGGCAAGCGAACAAAGTGAGAAGCCGGCCGAAACGGTCCGGTTGGTTCCCATTGATTCGGACGAGGCCCGGATCGCTACGGCCCGGATGGCGGCTCCCGAAGAAAGCCGGGAAGGGTGTACCGTGATCGGGTACAATAGGGCGGGCGAGTTGGTCACGCTCCGGGAAGGATCGAATTCCCTTATTTGCCTGGCCGATGACCCCAGAACAAAAGGGTTCCATGCGGCCTGCTACCACAAGGATCTCGAGCCTTTCATGGCAAGGGGGCGGGCCCTGAAGCAGCAGGGAAAGAGCCCCGCCGAAATATTCGAGATCCGGGAAAAAGAAGCGAAAGCCGGTACCCTGGACATGGGAAAACCCGGATCGACCCTGCACGTGTACTACGGCCCCGAGGAGCGCTACGATCCGGCTTCCGGTGCGGTTGCCGGGGCGATTTACCGCTACGTGGTCTATATCCCATGGGCTACCGCCGAGTCTACCGGCCTGCCGGAAAAGCCCATCGCCCCCAACCATCCGTGGATCATGAACCCGGGAACCCACCGGGCCCATATCATGATCTCGCCCTTGAATGAGGCAAACTAGCTGCGGCTATGCTCCGGTTTCACGGCTCCTCTGATGCAACACGCGCTCATCTTCACCATCAAAAACAGGCTTGCGATGGCTTTCAGAATATCAACTCCACTCGTCCTGGTGATCATGCTATCCGGCTGTCAGCCCCCTAAGCAAGAGTCGAGAAACATCATAACCTCTGACATCACCCACTTCTGGCAGGCCTATGACCAGATCAGATCGACCACCGATTCGGCTCTGCAGCACAAGTACCTCGACAGCATCTATTTCCAGCGCGGAACCGCAGGCCTGGCAGCCATAAGGCGAGCGAGAAACTATACGGCTCAGGATTACCTCCATGCCATCAACCATTACCCTGCGTTTTGGTCGTCCGTCCGCGAAAACACCTTGAGATCCGATCTGTTAGGTGCCGAGCTGGAGGAGGGGATCGAAAAGTTGAGAACCATCTATCCCCCCTTGAGGCCCGCCAAGATCTATTTCACCATCGGTGCTTTGAGAACAAACGGTACCACCCAGGACAGCCTGGTGCTGATCGGAAGTGAGCTTGCCATGGCAGACGAGAACACCGTTTCCTCGGAGTTTCCCGAAGAAGAACGGGCCGACAGAAAGGCATTCTTCGACAGCAATCCGATAGACGACCTGGTTCTGCTGAATGTGCACGAGTATGTGCACACCCAGCAAAACCCGATCGTCCACAACCTGCTTTCCTACGCCATCTACGAAGGGGTAGCCGAATTTGTGTCGACAAAGGCTTTAGGCGTTCCTTCGGCATCCCCTGCGATCGCATTCGGTAAGAAAAACGCGGAAGCGGTGAGGGCGCGATTTGAACACGAAATGTTTTACACGAACAACTATCCCAAATGGTTGTGGAGTAGCGCACCCAACGACTTCGGGATCCGAGACCTGGGGTACTACATCGGATATCAGATGTGTGAAAACTACTACGAACGGGCGAAGGATAAAAAGGCGGCCATAAAGCAACTTATTGAACTGGACTACGCGAACGAAGAGGAAATAGAAGCTTTTGTGGAAGCTACCGGCTTTTTTTCCAAACCCCTGGATGAACTGTACCGCGAATTTGAAGCAAAGCGACCCTTTGTGACCGGGATCAAACCCTTTGAAAACCAGGAAAAGGGCGTGAGCCCCAAAATCAAGGAGATCACCATTGAATTCTCAGCGCCGCTCAACGGGTACAACACCGGGGTCGATTTCGGGGACCTGGGAAAAGCGGCTTTTCCCAAAAACGATGTGAACAAGAGGTATTGGTCGGAAGACCGAACATCCTGGACCTTGACGGTGGACCTGGAACCTCTGAAAAAATATCAGATCTTCATCACGAATAACTTCAGAACGGAAGATGATATTCCGCTGAGGCCTTATCTGATCGAATTTGAAACGGGAAATGAATAATACCGTTCTAAGAAAATTGCTTGGGACTTTTTTGAAACGGTATGATGACCAATCTGTAAGCCATGATGAAACTCTTCAGAAAAATTCGTCAAAAACGACTTTCTGAAAATAAATTCGGCAGGTACCTGATCTATGCCGTGGGGGAAATCGTGCTGGTGGTCATTGGAATCCTGATTGCTTTATGGATCAACAACTGGAATGAAGCAAAAAGAGATGCGCGGATAGAAGCCGCCTTTTTGGAGAACTTCAGGAATGATCTGAAAACAGACGTACAAACCCTGGAGGACAAAATAAGATCCAATTCCGAAAGGATAAGCCATACCGATTCGATCATATCCATCCTTTCCCATAAGGATCAACTATCCGAATCGGAATTGATGGCATTCTACCAATGGAATCTTTCACTCGCATTCGAGTCCTACTTCATCCCCGAACGATCCACGATCAGTCAGTTTACAGCCACCAATAACGGCCGTTTAATTTCGTCCAAAGATCTAAAGGACAAATTGTTCAGGTATTACTCTACCAACGAGCGAATAGAGGCCAATGTAGAGAGGAGCATGCAATTGTACCAGCACAATTTTTTGACCAAGGAGATCATACAGAGCATCCTCAGCGGGGATGTTACGGAGCTCCTTACGGGTTCCGATTTTGACCGGCCGGACTTCGACCTGCATGAGCTGAAACAGGACTCGGACTATGTATTTGCCCTTCTGACCAAAAAGATATCGACGACGAACCAAAACGAAGTGTACCGCAAGATCAAACGGTCAGCTGAAGAATTAATTGAACGGATCGACTCTGAGCTCGGGTTCCGATGAGGATTCAGCAATAGCTGCACGACATGGCATGTTTTCACTTCGCTGAAATGAATAAGGTAGCTCCGGGCTACAAGTGCTACCTTGAATGGCTGTGAATACCTGAAACCAGTCCTGTATGAACACCAAAAAACCATTATTGCTGATCCTGGCATTGGCATCCTACACGATCAGCTTCACCCAGATCACAAAAGCTGAAAAAGACAGCCTCTACATTGGGCAGGTGGAAGACAGCAAGACCCCCGACAAGGTGTTACATGCCGAGCCCCTTTACATAGACCTCATCCGCGACCTGGGTGCACGAAAGGGCGAAAAAGAATGGAACCTGGGATTAGGACTTACGGATAATCTCCAATTCGACTCCTACGAAGCATTAATAGAATATGAATGGGCGGTAATTGACCGGCTGGGGTTGGAGGTCGAATTGCCGTTTACGTTCTACTCCCCTGCCCGTGGCACAGATAGGGACTCCATCCCCGCCAATCAGTTGAACAGCTTGCAAATTGCTGCCCAATGGTCCTTCTTTGTCAACGAGCGCATGGCCACATCCATGGCACTTGGCTATCTCAACGAGTTTGAGCTATCGGACTTCAGGAACTTCGGGAATCCGTTTGTCAAAGGAAACGTGTACAATCCGTTTTTGGTAGTGGCCAAACGATGGGGAAACCATTTTCACACCTTGATTTACACGGGACCCATTATGGAGCAAGATTTTAAAACAAACCAGCTTCATACCGTCTACGAAATCAACACGAATTTCCACTACATGATACCCGGCACGATAAACTTCATCGGCATCGAGTTCAATAAGACGCTTGAAAACGGGGACTTCGATATGACCATGCGACCCCAAATGCGATTAGACATTGCCGGCAATTTTCTGATCGGCATCGTGGCGGGGATTCCCGTGAGCAGGGAAAACGAACGATTGAGTTCATTTGTCCGACTCATCTGGGAGCCGGGGCACGAAACGGAATAATATCTTGTCTTGCATCGGATTGCTTTTACCAATAGTTTGGGGTGGCCAGGCATTCGATGCACACGAGAACATGAGCTGTCAACGAGTACATATAAAGCTGGGACTTTTTGAGTACCGTTCAGTGGGTAACGGTTTTCCGATCCTGTTTATTCACGGCGGACATTTCAACTGTAGTGAAACACTGAGCCATACAGGGTCTGATCTGGAAAGGTTCCAACTGATCACCCCTTCTCGCCCGGGTTACGGAAACACTCCGCTGAAGGGTAACGGAAGCCCGAAGCAAGCAGCCGATTGGATTGCAGGCCTGACCGGTACAGCCAAATTGAACCTGCGCCGGTAGCCGGGGTTATTTTTTTAGTGTCTTTACCCGACATACCCGGGAGTGTGCCGGGCTCGGACGGGCCGGGGAAGGTCCAGCCCGCTTCAGGTGCAGCAAAAATGAAACCCGATGAGAAAGATCACCCTGCTGGATGGAGGAGTAGGTCAGGAAGTGTACAAAAGGGCCGGACAGCCGGACAGCCCCATGTGGTCGGCGCAGATGATCCTGGATCAGCCCGGGCTGGTCCGGGAGGTGCACCGGGATTTCATTCAGGCCGGGGCCAGGGTGATCACGATCAACAGCTACAGCTGTACCCCATCGCGCCTCCGGCGAGATGGCAAGGTGGAATGGTTTGAAAAATTGCAACGGCAGGCCTACGAGATCGCGGCTTCTGCCCGGGACGAACTCGCTTCCGGGGCATCCGGTGTCCGGATCGCCGCCTGCCTGCCTCCCCTGATCGGCAGTTATACCACGGACAGCCGGTCCCTCCCCGAGCTCAAAAGCGAATACGAAAAGATCGTCGAACTGCATGCCTCCAGGGCCGACCTGTTTCTGATCGAAACGATCTCTAACACCAGGGAGGCCAAAGCCGCGGTCGAAGCGGCCTTACCCGCCGGCAAGCCCGTATTGCTGAGCTTTACGGTATCCGAAAGCCAGACCGGTCAACTGCGGGCGGGCGAGCCCATCGAAGAGGCAGTCAGCCTCCTTTCCGACTATGCGCTGAGCGGCTTCCTGT
>CAZQSF010000154.1:3864-5132 GCA_964595955.1 uncultured Saprospiraceae bacterium | reverse complement strand
GCATCCAACCTATTTTAAAGCGGGACAGGTCATTTCATACTTGAAACGGTATTACGATGGCAAATGCGAAAGATGAGATCCTTCAAACACGACCGCGCTGGTTGAAGCCCCGAAAGGCCCAGAGCCATCGGCAGACCCGGACCTCTCGCTGTGGCGTACTTCCGGAGCCATCGACATCAGTCGTCTCCCAAATACTTATACACCGCCTGTTGCCATTTCGGTTCGCTGATCTTTTTCAGAAGAACACAATCGATTGGCTCGCGCAAGGGACTCTCGCTGGGCAGGGCGATTCCCATGTTGTTTTTCAGCAATAGCCGCTGAGAAATGGCCAGCTTCTGGTAATAAGGCGGATGATTGTTATAGTATTTCAGCACGGGTACGTTGTTGACAACGGCATCCACCTCATCTGCCAACAGGGCATCCAGGGCGCCTTCCATTGTCTCGAAAGGAAGGTAAGGAATGCGCTCGCGCTCCAGGAACTCCGCTCCGGAAGAGTTCGCTACTGCTCCGACGGTTTGTCGCTTGAGATCTTCGGCTGTTTCGATATGGGATTCCATCCGCTGCGTGGTGAGGATCGCGCTGGCGTTGGCCGTAAACAGGGAAAAGAGCAAAATGCCCAAAAAGATCCACACAATGCCGATCACCTTCCCCAGCCGGGTATGCGGTACTTTGTCGCCATACCCAACCGTCGTCATGGTTACGGCAGCCCACCACAGGCCGTCAGCCAGGTTTCGGATGTCGCGGTCCGAGGGCTTGGGATGTTGCCGCCGCTCCACCAGCCACACCAGGGTGCCCGAGAGCAGCAGCATGAAGGCGATAGCCCCCATAACGCGCAGAAAGCTGAAAATGAGAGGCTTCCAATAGGCGTTAAAGCTGTTTCGCCAGGAACCTGCCGCTACGGCTATGCCGGTACCCGAAGGGTTGACAGCCTATGTAAAATCCACCATGGCCTCCCGATTGGGTGTAATGGAAATGGCGCCGAGGCCCACATCAAAATGCCCCCGCTCCAAGCCCGAAAGCAGGTCGTCCATGTCGGTGAGTTGATACCGGTACGCATAACCTAACTCGATGGCTATGTCTTCCCAAAGCTCCACCATGAGGCCGCCATAGGTACTGTCGTTGTGCTGAATGCCGAAATGCGGCGCATCGTACACGGCGATGCGCAGGGTATCCTCACCGGCAAAGGAGAAAAGCGGAAATGTAGCTATCCAACAGGCGAATCCAAAGCATAACTGCTCACAATTCTAATTCGAAAAGCTACGCTGCGT
>CAZQSF010000154.1:0-3764 GCA_964595955.1 uncultured Saprospiraceae bacterium | reverse complement strand
AGGCGAATCCAAAGCATAACTGCTCACAATTCTAATTCGAAAAGCTACGCTGCGTTCGTTAATTGGAGGTTAAGCCTGAAAAAGTCAGGAGAATGGGAAGCCAATAAAAGCAAATCACCGGGCACTTTGCCTGCGGAAAGCAGAGCCAGGTCGCCCGGTGATGCGCATATTCGGGATCGCGAACCGATTATTGTACGGTCACGTCAAAGTCGACTTCGACGTCCGTTTCGCCGGTACTGCAGGCATTATTCGCACTCTTGTCCGGCTCGTGCTTGAGCGTGATTTGCAGAGAGCCGTTGCCTGCATTCAGGGTGGACATGATCGTTTCGAGCCCCAGCGGATCCCCATTGCCGTCCGTATCCTGTTGGATGGTGGTATTGAAGACCGTTCCGCCGAAGGCATAACAAACGAGATGCTCCTCGTCTTCTTCCTTTACCTCTTCCGTAATGTCTTCCACATCATCGGGATCGCTTTCGTCCAGGAATTCGGCCGTGACCGTGTAGGTAGTGCTGTTATCCAGGGTGATATCGTCAACGACCGGTGGCTGACCGCCGTCGCCGTCCGTATCCCGGGCAACAAAGGTTTGGGTATTCCCCGTAGCCTGGTTCTCGAAATTGAGGCGCACGGTTGTGACGACCTCCTGCTCGTTTTCCGGCTGGTTGTCGTCATCGTCGTCACAGGCAGTGGTCAGCAGCAGGCCCGTAACGGCCAGCAGATACAACAGTGAGAACTTGAGTTTCATACGTAAAATTCGTTTTAGAAAAAATTGAAAAAAAATCGTTTATCAACTCCGGTTAGCCCCGAAGGGCAGCCGGAGGCGTACGGATACGTTGGTGCCGTTTTCATCCACGAAGTAGCGAAAGCGGTTGAGGTATTGCCGGTAGCGCACATTGAAGAGATTGAAAACCGACACGCCAAGCTCGATCGGCTGCTTACCCATGTTGAGCCGCATGCTTCCTTCCAGATTGAAGCGGGTGTTGCCGGGAGGTGGATCGGTATAATCCACATCCGGCGGCACGCGCCGCTGCTCCAGCACGTTGATCATGCTCAGCCGGATGGCTGGGCTTCCCTCGTCGCGCCGGCCCTTCCAACGGAAGCGGTAGCTCAGGCTGTGCTCGAATTGGTCGGGCGGCATAAAGATCAGGTGATCCTGAATACTTCGATTGAAGCCGCGCAGGAGTGAAAGGCGCTCCTCAAACTGCCAACCGGGGGCGAACTCCCAACGCAGGTTCCCGTCCAGCCCCATGATGCGCACGTCGGCCTGCCGGTAGTCGAAGGCCGGGAATGCACCGCGGATGGTGAGAACGGGCAGCTCGCGCGGGTTCAGGTAGATGAAATCCCGAATGCGATTGTAATACAGCTGAGCGCTGGCTGAAAAGTTCTTTTCGTTATTCAGCTCCAGGGTCAGGGCTGTATTGTAGGCGCGCTCGGCATCAAGCAGAGGATTGCCCTTCTCGTAAGAGGCCGACCCGTGGTGCACTCCATCGCTGTAGAGCTCGCTCACATGGGGAGCTCGCCAGGCCGTACTGAAACTGAGCTTGGCAGTAAACAATTCATTAAACCGGTACAATGCCCCCAGGGTGGCCGATAGATTCTGAAAGCGCAGGTCGCGCTTGGATACTTCACTGGTGTCCACATCTACGTCCATCCAGCGGGCGTCGTAGCGCAGGCCCAGCTCCCATTCGAACGGCACAAAGGGTTTCTTCCAGCGTTCGATCCACCAGGCGCTGGCATTGGTGTTGCGAAAATTGGGAATGAGTGCCCCCCGGTCGGTAGTGTTGCGCTGGTACAGGAGCTGGCCGCCTATTTCGCCTGAAAAGTTGGCTATGGGCTGGTGCGTCCAGTAGAGGTCGGTGGTGTAGGTGGTGATCTCGAACTCGATGTCGGGATCGACCAACTCGTCGCTGAGCTCGCCGAAGGGCCGGTGGGCATCGAATTCCTGCCGGCGATTGAACTGGCGGGCGAACAGCAAATGCAGACGTCCCCGTTCGCCCGTTCGCAGGGATCCCGAAACCTTGGTCAGGTAATGAACGATGCGCTGCACAGGCCGGCCGATAAAGTAGCTGAAGGAGCCGTCCTCCAGAGGTCGCCCACGTTCAATGGCGTTTCGGAGGTCCGTCAGGTTGCCGATATGAGCGTCTCGCAGAATACCCAGTTTGGTGAAAAAGATGGAATGGAAGGCCTCCAGCTGATAGTTTTCGTCCTTCAGCCCCAGGGTCCAGGATCCGTTGACCTCTTCTACCCCCGTGTTGCGCAGAAAGTAGTCGGGGGTGCGCAGATTACCTCCCTTTTTCACCGTGCCTTGCATGCGGGCGCTCAACGGCAGTTTGCCTTTGAGTTTGCCCTCCAACATACCGGACAGTATGCCTAACGCTCCGTTGCTGAAGCCCTGCAGGTTGAGCTCTCCCCCCAAACCGGGCGATTCGGGCAGAGCAGGAGGCTCTACCAGAATGACGCCGCCAATGGCATCGGATCCGTAGCGCACGCTGCTTGCCCCCTTGATCACGGTCACCTGATTGGCCAAAAAGGGATCGATCTCGGGTGCGTGCTCACTACCCCACTGCTGGCTCTCCTGTCGCACGCCGTTGTTGAGGATGAGCACCCGGTTGCTGTGCAAGCCCTGGATGACGGGCTTGGCAATGGTGGCACCGGTATTGAGGGTGGTCACTCCGGGAAGCTGACTCAGCGATTCGCCGAGGCTAAACCCCTGGGTGCTGGCCAATGCTTCCCGGTCCAGCACGTCCCGGGCCTGTAGCAGCTCGGGCGCTTCCCAATCGGTGGTGACCACCACATCGCTCAGCTGAAACGACTCCGGGTGAAGATGGAGCTGCAGGCTGGTGTCTCCCTCAAGCCGAAAAGGATAGCGCAGGGTTTCGTAGCCGACGTACGAGCAAACCAACGTCAGAGAATCCGGACAAACGCCTTCCAGGCGAAAGATGCCGTGCAATTCCGTCTGTGTGCCCTGGGTGGTGCCGGCGATCAGGACATTGGCATACGCCAGGGGATGCCCCGTTTCGGCATCCGTGAGCCGACCGGTGACCGTAAGCGAACAGTCTTGTGCAGAAAGCAGGTTGCCGGCAACGATCAAAAGGCCCAACAACCCAATGCTGATGCGCATGCGCATGCGAAAAATGGTTGGTACAAAAGAAAAAGGAGAGAAGGCGACCCGCAGGCCGGATCAAGCCCGTGCCGTAGGCGGTGCGCGACTGTGGAGATGAATGTCGCTCTTTTGGCTCAGGGGCGGACAATAGGTGAAGCACAATGTGCCCGGCACATCCATGCTAGCCCCGAAGACGGGTAGGGGAAACCCAGGCTGGTAAGGCGGGCTGTTCAATTCATGCAGGTGACAGCTTGCCAGCTCGTGGTCCAGACCATGCCAGTGAAGATCACCGGTTTCTGCCGCATGGCAGTCGACCATGCGCTCGTGCTGGTGCTCATCCCAGTGATGGATGGCTGTCAGCAGGCTGCTGAGGGCAAAGACCGAGAGAAGCCCCAGTGCCCATAAGGATCGTATGGTCCGTGAACCGGTCATGAACTGCAAAAATAGGATTTTTCAAGGCTTTACATCGACCGACTTTCGTTTTTGACAAAAGTGGACAGAGCGAGCGGAAGCCCAAGCCGCCGCCTGCCGGCTTTGAATTAACCCGAATTATTCACGGATTACCGTGAATAATGACGATAAGTGGCTGAAAACAAGCTTGTTTTCAGTCACTTATGTCAGGGTCTTTAGTGCTGACATCCGCAGGATCGTCAGGATAATACTG
>CAZQSF010000153.1:0-5139 GCA_964595955.1 uncultured Saprospiraceae bacterium | reverse complement strand
GGCCACAACATCCTGGATCACGATCTGCCGATCCTGAAAAAGCAGCTCAACGGCTCGGAGCTGCCGGCGAAGCCGGTCATCGATACCCTGTACGGGTCGGCCCTGCTGTTTCCCCGTAAGCCCTATCACCGGTTGGTGAAAGATTACCAGCTTCAGGGAGATGAGCTGAACAACCCCCTGGCCGATGCCAAACTGACCCGGGATCTACTCATCGATCTGCTGGATGCGTACCAGAAGCTTCCGCAAGAGCGGAAGGCCATATACTACAGTTTGCTCGCGGAAAAACCGGGGTTCCAGGGGTTCTTTGCATTGATCGATGAGCGGGAGCGGCCCCCGATCTTGCCCCAGGGGCAACTGGCTGCCCTTGTAAAGAGCAAATACGCCTCCCTGCTTTGCGGGCAGGCCGATCTGGAGAAGCTGATCGCGCGCTACCCGGTGGAGCTGGCCTACGCCATTGCCCTCATCACTACAGAGGATCCGGAATCCCTGCCCCCGCCCTGGCTCCTGCATCGTTTTCCCGTCGTAATGCAGGTGATCAACCGGCTGCGCATCAGCTGCGATGGCCGGGGCAGCTGCCCCTACTGCCGGCAGGTGCAGCCGAAGGCGGGCTTGCAAAAGTGGTTCGGTTTTCCCGGCTTCCGACGCTTTGAAGGGGACGGGGAGCAAGCCTTGCAGGAGCAGGTGGTAGAGGCAGCCCTGGCCGGCAGATCCCTCATTGCCATTTTCCCCACCGGCGGCGGCAAATCCCTGACCTTTCAGTTGCCGGCCCTGATGCAGGGGGAAGCCAATCGCTCGCTGACGGTAGTCATCTCCCCGCTTCAATCCCTGATGAAAGACCAGGTGGATGTGCTGGAAAAACGCCACGGCATCACGGCAGCCGTGACGATCAATGGCATGCTGTCGCCCCTGGAGCGCATGGAAGCCTTCGAGCGGGTGGAACAAGGCGGGGCCAATCTGCTCTACATCTCACCGGAATCCCTGCGCTCCAAATCCATCGTCAATCTGTTAAAAGGCCGCTTGATCAATCGCATCGTGATCGATGAGGCGCATTGCCTGTCCGCCTGGGGCCAAGACTTCCGGGTAGACTATCTCTACATCGGCCGGTTTATCAAAAAACTGCAGCAGGAGAAAAACCTGTCCCGGGCCATCCCGGTATCCTGCTTTACCGCTACCGCCAAACCGGCGGTGGTCAATGACATCCGGCAGTACTTCCGAAAGCATCTCGATCTGGGGCTGGAACGGTTCCAAACCAGTGCCAAGCGCCGGAACCTGCAATATTTTGTCTTTGCATCCAACGGGCATCAGGAAAAACTGGAGCAACTGGTAGGGCTCCTGCAGGCGGAGCCCGGACCGAAGATCGTCTATGTGGCCCGGGTAAAAAGAGCCGAGGCCCTGGCGGAGACCCTCCGGGCTAAAGGCTTTGCCGCCAAGGCCTACCACGGCCAGCTGGAACGGGACGTGAAGAAGAAGATCCAGGAAGAGTTCATGGATGAAGCAAGCGGGTTGGAGGTCATTGTGGCCACCTCGGCCTTTGGCATGGGGGTCGACAAGGACAATGTGAAGATGGTCATCCACTACCAGGTCTCGGACTCGCTGGAGAACTACATGCAGGAATCCGGTCGGGCCGGCCGGAATCCGGAGCTACGGGCCAAGTGCTTCATTTTGTTTGATGAGAACGACCTGAGCGGCCATTTCAACCTACTGAACACCACCAAGCTCAATTTCAAGGAGATCAATCAGATCTGGCAGGGCATCAAACGCTTTAAGAAGAAGGCCTTTTCGAAATCGGCCCTGGAGATTGCCAAAGCCGCCGGCTGGGACACCGAGATGTACCAGCTCGAAACCCGGGTGAGAACCGCCATCTCCGCCCTGGAAGAATCGGGATACCTGCTGCGGGAAGAAAATGAGCCGCGGATCTTTGCTTCCAGCATTATGGTAAAAAATGTGGAGCAGGCCAACCGGCAAATCGATGCCCGTCCGGATGTATTTGAGGGGGAGCAGGATAGGGGCAAGGCCAAACGCGTATTCAGCTCGCTGATCTCCCGGGCGCGAGCGGATGACGATACCCGGATCGACCACATGGCCGAAGCCCTGGGCATGAGGCTGTATGAGGTGTCGCGCTATATGACGGCCTTTAAGCAGATCGGGCTGCTGAGCGATGATAAGGATCTCACGGCCTACTATTTCTCGGGAAAGGGAAAGCGCAACTCCAAATCGGTATTTCAGCAAGCGTCCCGGGTGGAAGCCGGCATGCTGGACCTGCTTTTCCCGAATGAAGAAATACGAACCAAAACCGTTTACCTGCGGGAATTGAATGAAAGCCTGATCGAAGCCGGGCTGAACAGCGATCCATACCTGGTCAAGTCCATTCTGAATTATTGGAGCATCAGCAATTCCGTGCACAAAGAGCGCATCGACCGGACGACGGAGCAATACCGGATCAAGCGGAAAGAAACCAGGGATACCCTCGCCGAAAAGATCCGGCAACGCAAACGGATGGGTGAGTTTTGCCTGGCCGTTTTCGAGCGGGACTACCTGCCCCAGGCTCAGCCGGACACGGACTTCCCCGATAAAAAGCAGATGGAATTCTCAACCCTGGAGATCCGGGAAAAGGTCAATCAGCTGTTGGGCAAAAGCCGGACGGTTCCGGAATACGAGTACCTGTTGCTCTACCTGCACCATCTCAACGCCATCGAGCTCATAAGCGGGCTGCTGGTCTTTTACAACCCCATGAAGATCATCCGGAAGGAGGCGAGCAATCGAAAGCAATATACCTTGGCCGATTTTGAGCAACTGGCCCGTTTTTACCAATCCAAGACCGAGCAGATCCATATCGTAGGGGAATACGCCAAAAAACAGCTGCGGCAGCAGGAAGAAGCGCTGGAGTTTGTCGACGATTATTTTGTGCTGGATTATGCGGCCTTCCTCAGCAAATACTTTCCCGGCCGGCGCACTGCGATCCGGCAACCCATTACCGAGGAACAGTTCGAGCGCATCATCAAAGACCTCTCGCCGGAGCAACTGGAAGTGGTCAAAGACAATAAAAGCCCCCATATTCTCGTCGCCGCCGGTCCCGGCAGCGGAAAGACCCGCATACTGGTACACAAGGTGGCTCACCTGCTCTTGCTGGAAGACATCAAGCCCGAGCAGTTCCTGATGCTCACCTTCTCGCGTCCGGCCGCCCTGGAGTTCAAGACCCGGCTCCGAGACCTGGTCGGTCGAATGGCTTTCGATGTGGACATTTTTACTTACCACGGCTTTGCCTTCCAGCTGCAGGGCCGAATGGGGGATCTGGAGCGTTCGGAAAACGTGCTGGAGCAAATGACCGAAGCCATCAAAAACCGGGAACTATCCCTGGAGCGGCTGCTGAGTAAAAGCGTACTGGTGGTGGACGAGTTTCAGGACGTCAGCCAGCGCGAGTACGAATTTATGGAAGCCATTGCGGAGGTGGCCGGCAATATCCGGATTATCGTCGTTGGGGATGACGATCAGAACATATACGAATTCCGGGGCGCCAGTATTAAATACATGCGGGAATTCGCTGAGCGGTATGCCGCCAAAACGTATTTCCTGACCACCAACTACCGCGCCCGCGCAAACCTGCTGGCCTTCAGCAACCGGTTTTTAACGGATCAGATCAGGTCGGCCCGCCTGAAAAAGGATGTCGAGCTGGTGGCCCACCAAAAGCAGAACGGAACGATCGAGATCGTCCGTCATCAGCACGATCAATTGATCCTGCCCCTGCTGGAGCACATCCGGCAAGTGGAGCCCCGCGGTACGACCGGTGTGCTCACCCACACCAACGAGGAAGCTTTACTGATGACCACCCTGCTCCGGCAGGAAGGCCTGCCTGCCCGATTCATCGTACATCAACAAGGGTTTTCCTTGCGCGACCTGCTGGAACTCCGCTGGTTTACCCATCATATCCTGATGGCGGTCAAGGATGGGTCCGGGTTGATTTCGGAAGAGATCTGGCAGCAAACCAAAACGAATCTGGCCACCGCCTTTGCCCAGTCCGGCAACCTGGATCTCGTGAATCGCATCCTCGATCAATTTGAGCAGGTCAACCCCAGAAAATTCAGAAGCCAATGGCTGAGCTACCTGCGCGAGTGCCGGATCGAAGACTTTTATTTCCCGGAAAAAGAAGTGATCCTCGTATCCACCATGCACAAGGCCAAAGGGAAGGAATTTGACAACTTGTTCCTCCTGCTTGACCACTATCCACTCACGAGCGAGGAAAAGAAGCGGGTGCTGTATGTAGCCATGACCCGGGCCAAAGCGAATCTTTATATTCATACGAACTCCATTTCTTTTTCCAGCGATGGGATCGAAAACGTATACCAGCGGGAAGATAAAAAGGCCTGGCCGCCGCCCGGCACACTCGTGTTGCAGTCTGGCATGAAGGATGTGTGGCTGGGGTTTTTCAAAAAGCAATATGTAATGGAAAACATCAAGGGCTTGCAATCCGGTCAGGAACTTATACCCCGGCCCGAAAACCAAGTATTTTTTCAAACTCCTGCCGGGAGGGATGTGCTGAAACTCTCCAAAGATTTTACTGTCAAGCTACAGGCTTATCTGGACAAGGGCTACCGGCTGGAGCAGGCCCGGGCGCGGTATTTGGTCGTCTGGATGGACAAGGAAACCGGAGAGGAATTCCGGGTAGTGTTGCCGGAATTGCAGCTGAGAGCGGCAGAATAGAGCTCAGCGATCTGCGATTGCCAATGCACGGGGGGACGGGTAAGCTCCCTTCCCGTCAGCACGCCAAAAGCGGTAAAACCCTCTGACCGGCTACATAAATCCTTCACCGTACCCCACGGGTTCAGGGGCACTGGGGGGGAGCGTTTTGAAAGGCTTGAATGGGCCGGCTCTGGATTTTATGTCATCCCTTCGGGATTTGGGGCTTGCTTGTAGCATGAGGAGTTAGAAAAATTTCAGCCCTTCGGGCTTCGCTTTCCGTATAGTGGATAGAGGCATGGCAGGCAAGCTGAAAGAAGTGGCGGAGGTGAATGGGAAGGAACACGCTGTGCAGTCTACCGTTTAACCGTCTAAATGCAATACCAGCCCTTCGGTCTTGTGGATCGTGAAAGGAGGATCATCCCGAAGGGATGAAACATCTCTTGCCCCCGATGAAATCGGGGG
>CAZQSF010000152.1:0-5535 GCA_964595955.1 uncultured Saprospiraceae bacterium | reverse complement strand
AGTTTCTGCATCCAACCTATTTTAAAGCGGGACAGGTCATTTCATACTTGAAACGATATTATTTTTGTTCCAGCATTTATTTACGGTCAAATCCGGTTCTCATGCTATCCGATCAACGCACCCGGGCCCAGCAATCGCGCTCTGCCATCGAACGATTGTATATTTCTATGCGCCATCTCATTACCCGGGGCAGTTACAAACCCCTGGGTATTTCGGGCGAAGCGATGATCAAGGCGCTTATGGAACTCCGGCCGGAGATCTACGGCTCGATATCCGACCCTGAGCGCGTGGAACTCAACGGCCTCTTCTACATCTTCCAGCGCCTGCCCAAAGGCATAGAAGAGTGCCGCTACATCAAACTTATCAGCCGGGAAGGGTTCGAGGAATCTCAGTTTACCCCCATTATCCCTTCCAAGCGGCGCAGGCGGGCCTATCGCATTGACCGGGAGCAAATGTTCATCGAAATGACGCGCGGGCGAAGTGATATCTACGACATTCTCACCCACCTGACGTTTCTCTTCGTAGAAGCCGAGAAGATTCGCCGCAACAGTGAGGACGGCAAAGGGCGAAAGCTTCGCGATTGGTACCAGCTCGCTGAGATCGTGCGCAGGGAGGCCGATGGCGAGCCCTTCAACCTGGAGGTTGCTTACACTTACCTCAGCACCCTGCTGGGGCGAACCTATCAGGAAACCGTAGCGGCTTGCAGCCGCTTTGCCTCCGAGCCCGAGGTAAACAGCATTTTTCACATCACCTTCTGGCTGGGCCAGCTTTCTACCGACGAGGCACTCGAGAACAAAGACCGCGAGATCTTTTTCTCATCGGCTCTTCGCGAGCAGATCGGCCATCACAACTACGGCGAACTGTGGGCCGGCCGCATCAAGTCGACCCTGCAACAGTTGCAACTACTGGATCGCCCTCTGCACATCATCAGTGCCAACCTGCACAGCGTGATGAACACCTTCTTCGCTGCCAAGGCCTTGAAAAGCAAAGGCAAGGACTCCTTTCTGGCCCTCATGGAAGAACTGAGTCTGGACGAGCGACAAGCCTGGCGGGAGCGCGTCCAAGCCTATGCCCTGAAAAGCGGCATGCATTTCATCGCCGACACTTCGGGTACCAATATTGCGGTGCAACTCTTCGACATGGCCCGCATTTCCCTGGACGGTTTGCCGGAAGGGCTGCATTTACCCAAAGCGCATATCCAAAGCCGGAAACCGCTTCTTTTGGTCATGGATTACGCCTTCGGCGAGCAGGCTTACGAAACCATGGATGAGCTTTTGCGTCCTTACCCCGGCCCGGAGGGACCGCAAAACCTCCGGGTGGAATCCATATCCGTAATGGGGAAAGCGGGCATTCTGGAAGGGGGTAAAGGCGACATTATGGTGCCCACGGCCCATATTTTCGAAGGCACGGCCGACAACTACCCCTTTACCAACCAACTGCAAGCCGAAGACTTTCAGGGCCATGGCTTGAAGGTGCTGGAAGGTCCTATGATCACCGTGCTGGGCACCAGCTTGCAGAACAAGGAAATCCTGTCGTTCTTTCGGCATTCCTCCTGGCAGGCCATCGGCCTGGAAATGGAAGGGGCCCACTATCAGAAAGCCATACAGGCCGCCAGTCGGATTCGCAACAGCATCTCGCGGGAGGTAGCCCTCTACTACGCGTATTACGCTTCGGACAATCCCCTCATCACCGGTCATACCCTGGCCAGCGGGAGCCTGGGGCTGGATGGAGTGAAGGCTACCTACCTGATCACGCATACCCTGCTCGGCAAGATCTTGCAGCCCGGCTAGGCTTTGGCCGTGCATCCCAATGCGCTACCGGACTGTCCTTTTCCAAACCCGGACCCCGTCTGCCCATCGCTTTGTTTCGTAGATTGTAGATGAACAGTTCCGGTTTTCTTGCCACTTTCATCCTAGCTTTCAAAATCCAACGCGACATGAGATATCCTATCTACCCCCTTTTGCTGGCCGTGCTGAGCGTTCAAGTGCTGCACGCCCAGGTGGACGCCCGCCTGTTGTCTTACCCCGACGTATCGGCTACCCACATCACCTTCAGTTATGGAGGCGACATCTGGCTGGTGCCCCGGAGCGGCGGTACGGCGGTCAAGTTGAGCTCGCCGGACGGCCCCGAAACCTTTCCCCGTTTCTCGCCCGACGGGCAGTCCATTGCTTTCACCGGCAACTATGGCGGCAATCAGGACGTCTACGTCGTGCCCGCTTTTGGCGGCCTTCCGAAGCGATTGACCTATCACGGCCAAACGGACCGGGTCCTGGACTGGCAGCCCGACGGACAATCTATTCTCTTTGCTTCGGCCCGAGCGAGTGGGCGGCAGCGATACAATCAGTTGTACACCGTCTCCCTTTCGGGGGGCTTGCCCGCCAAGCTGCCTGTTCCCTACGGCGAGTTCGCGGCCTACTCGCCGGACGGGTCCCGGCTGGCCTACACGCCGCAATCGCGCCAGTTTCGCACCTGGAAACGCTACCGGGGCGGATCGGCTGCCGATATCTGGCTGTTTGACCTGGAGAGCCTGGAATCGGAAAACATTACGGCCCGGAGCACCAATGACGAACTGCCCATGTGGCACGAAAACACGGTCTATTACCTCAGCGATCGCGGCCCGGCCAAGCGGTACAACCTCTGGGCCTACGACCTGAATGCAAAAACCCATCGCCAGCTCACCACTTTCTCGGAGTTCGACCTGCACTGGCCGGCCATCGGGCCCGACGCCATCGTGTTCGAAGCCGGAGGCGAACTCTACCTCTACGACCTGGAAGCCGGCCGGCAAAAAAAGGTGGACGTCCGGGTGGTCACCGACCAGATGAGCCTGGCGCCCCGAGTCGAACCGGTGGCGAAGTACATGAGCCATGCACACCTTGCTCCCGACGGCAAGCGGGCGGTGGTGGAGGCACGGGGGGAGCTCTTTTCCCTGCCCGCTGAGCACGGCTACGTGAAAAACCTGACCCGCAGTTCCGGTTCGGCCGAGCGCTATCCGGCCTGGAGTCCGAACGGCCGCTACATCGCCTTCTGGAGCGACGCCGGCGGCGAGTACGAACTGACGCTCATGGACCTGGAAAAAGCCGGTGAAACGCAAACGCTCACCGAACTGGGCCCCGGTTTTCGCTACGAAATCTATTGGAGCCCGGACAGCAAAAAGCTCGCCTTTGTAGACCAATCCATGCGCATTCACATCCACAACATGGAAACGGGCCGTACCCTCGAAGTTGACAAAGGGCTCTACTGGTTTGAAGGCGGCCTGCGTAGTTTCCGCGCCAGCTGGAGCCCCGACAGCCGCTGGCTGGCCTACGATCGAGACCTGGAGCATCGGGCCAATGCCGTATTTCTGTACGATTTGGAGGGCGAACAGAGCCATCAGCTCACCTCGGGCTATTACAATTGTGAGGATCCGGAGTTTGACCCCGACGGGAAATACCTCTACTTCTTCACCAGTCAGCACTTCAGCCCCATCTACAGCGATATGGACAATTCCTGGATCTATACCAACTCCACCCAGATCGCCGTGGTAACGCTGCAAAAAGACTCGCTCTCGCCCCTCGCCCCGCGAAACGACCAAGTGACCGTAGATGCGGCCGAAGCGGAAAAAGAGGAGAAGAGCAAAAAGAAAAAGGAGAAGGAAACGGAATTGCCGGAAAAAGAAGACCGACCCATTCGCATCGACCTGGATGAGCTGGAACGGCGGATAACTCTTCTCCCGCCGGAGCCGGGCAATTACAGCGGTTTGCGGGCGGTGAGCGGCAAGGTCCTCTATCTCAAAATGCCTCCTACCGGAGCCGGCGGCAATGGAAAGGCCACCGCATATTACTTCGATCTGAAAGAACGGGAGGAGAAGGTGATCACCGAAGACATCAATGGGTATGAAGTGGCGGCCAGGGGAGAAAAGCTGCTGATCTTCAAGGATGATCAGCTGGCCATTCTGGATATTCAGGCGGATGCCAAACCGGACAAAATGCTGCCCATCGGAGAGATGGAAATGACGGTCGTCCCCCGGGAAGAATGGCAACAGATCTTCCGGGATGCCTGGCGTTTCGAGCGTGACTACTTCTATGACCCCGGCATGCACGGCGTGGATTGGGAAGCCATGCGCGAGCGCTACGGCGCCCTGGTCGACGACTGCATGACCCGCGACGACCTCAACTTCGTACTTGGCGAGCTGATCGGTGAGCTGAATGCCTCTCACACCTACCGGGGCGGTGGCGACCGCAACGAAGACCCGCTGAACCGGGAAGTGGGCTACCTCGGTATCGATTGGGCGTTGGCCGACGGCAAATACCAGATCCAGCAGATCATCCGGCCGGCGGCCTGGGACGCCGAAGTGCGGTCGCCCCTGGATGCCCCCGGGCTGGATGTGCGGGAAGGTGATTACATTCTCGCCGTGAACGGCATCCCCCTGGATCCGGCCAAGGAGCCCTACGCCGCTTTCGACGGCCTGGCCGGAAAGATCGTAGAGCTGACCATCAACCGGCATGCCGAGCCCGATAGTGCCCGTAAGGTGCTGGTCGAAACCCTGAAAAGCGAGACCCGGCTGCGCCATCTGGCCTGGATCGAGGCCAATCGAAAAAGTGTCGAAGAGGCCACCGATGGCCGTTGCGGCTATGTGTATGTGCGAAATACCGGTCGCGACGGCCAGAGCGAGCTGGTGCGCCAGTTCACGGCCCAATTCAAAAAAGATGCACTCATCATCGACGAGCGTTGGAACAGCGGCGGCCAGATCCCCGATCGTTTCATCGAGTTGCTGGACCGCAAGCCGCTGGCCTACTGGGCTGTGCGCGACGGCCAGAACTGGCAGTGGCCGCCCGTGGCCCACTTCGGCCCGAAAGCCATGCTCATCAACGGCTGGAGCGGCTCCGGAGGCGATGCCTTTCCCGACTATTTCCGCAAAGCCGGCCTGGGCCCCCTCATCGGAACGCGCACCTGGGGCGGCCTGATCGGGATCAGTGGTTCGCCCAGCCTGATCGACGGCGGCAGGATCACCGTGCCCACCTTCCGCATGTACGACCCGGACGGAACCTGGTTCCGGGAGGGACACGGCGTAGAACCCGACATCTACGTACCCGAGAACCCCACCGTACTGGCCAAAGGCACCGATCCGCAACTCAACCGTGCTATCCGGGAGATTCAATCGGCCCTGGCAGACCAGCCAAAGGCCGAGATGCCTCAACCACCGGCGGTAGAAAACCGGAGTAAGTAACGCGAGGCTGGGCATGGCTGATTTCGTCAGTCAGGGCCCAACCTCCCGGTAGCGGATAGCAGGTAGAGAGTGTAGGGATGCCAGCATGTCCGTACTACCCTTTACAACGCGAGGTTGTGACAACCAGTAATTTAACCCGGAAAATTCACCGAATTTCCCGCCCGGTCGACTGCCGACGGAAACGCAGCAGGTGTACCCTACACTGCTTTCAAATGAAAATGACGTATGTAAACCGTTTCTTTTGCGCCTGCTCTTTGTTGAAAATACTCGCCGTAGCTAACCCGGAAAATTCACCGAATTTTCCGCCCGAAGGGCTGACGAATTGTAAA
>CAZQSF010000151.1:0-5664 GCA_964595955.1 uncultured Saprospiraceae bacterium | reverse complement strand
TTCAGGATAAAATAGGTCTTTGTAAAAAGGTCATTTTATCCTGAAAACCGTATAACCTTTCCGGACACCGGAAACTACCCCCAATCGACCCTATTTTGTGCTCGGCTCTTCCACAAGGAAGGAATACATCTTCCCGTACTCCAGCATCTGCTCGGTGAAGTCGTCGGGGTATTCCACCTTTACGTCGGTGATGGCACCGGCTTCATCCTGCTCGGGCACGAGGCGCGGGTTGATGAAGCCGCCGTAGGGCGGGATGTCCAATTTCTCGCTTCGGGCCAGCACCTCCTCGTGGATTCCGGGGTCTACCTGCACACCGTAGGTTTCGATGAGATCGCGACCGGCTTCGTAATCGCCCTGGCTCTTGATGCGCTGCACCTCGCGCAGCAGCCGGCCGAAGAGTTCGCGCAGCTGATCGTAGTCTTTAATATCAAAATAGGTCTTCCCGTTGCGCGTCACCTTTTCGATCACGCCGGCCTCCTTGCCCTTTTCGTATACCCAGTGCGACACCATGGAGCGGTTGCGCATGTGGGCCTGCTGGATCTGTTTGCCCGGCTCAATGCGGCGCAGTTGAAGCATCAGGCCGTTCTTGATGTAGCTGTCGTATTCGGCCTTGCCCACTTCCATGGAGGGCATGAGGCCCAGTTCCACCAGTTTGGGGTCCATGATGTAGTAGAGCGCCACCAGATCGGCCCGGGCTTCCTCCAGAGGCGAGGCGTAGTTCTTGAGCGTCTCTGCGGGTTGGCCAACCCCCGGTTCGAGCTGGCCGCTGGCGTGGCCGATCACCTCGTGCAGGGCGGTGTGCATTTTGGCCGCCAGTTCCCCATACTGTTCATTGCGCTGCACTTCTTCTTCATCGTGAGCAAACTCCTGCAGCAGGCCGGGGCCGTCAGCATTGTTGTAGCCGGCAATGATGTTGCCCAGGCTGACGCTCTTGGAGCCGTATTCCTTGCGGATCCAGTTGGCATTCGGCAGGTTGACGCCGATGGGGGTGGAAGGCGAGGCGTCGCCGGCCTCACCGGCTACGGCCACCACCTTGTAGCTGATGCCCACTACATCTTCCTTTTTGTGGGCATCCAGGATGGGGGAGTTCGTTTCGAAGTATTCGGCATTTTCGGACACCTGGGCCATGCGGGCCGAAGCCTCGAAATCGTCGATCTCCACGATGGTCTCATAGGAGCCCTTCATGCCCAGTGGATCCTGATACACCTCTACAAAGCCATTGATGTAGTCGATGGCGCCTTCGGTGGCCCGTACCCAAGCCACATTGTAGTCGTCCCAGGTCTTCAGGCTACCGGTCTGGTAATACTCGATCAGCAGCTTGAGGGCATCGGCCTGAGCGGGATTCTCGGCCACCTCCACGGCTTTCTCCAGCCAGAAGACGATCTGCTCGATGGCCGGACCGTAGAGGCCATCGATCTTGTACACCTGCTCCATCAGTTCTCCCTGCTCGTTGCGGATCACCTTGCTATTGAGTCCCATGGACAGCTTGGGGTCCATGTTCTTTTTCTTTTCGGCATAGAAGGCTTCTACTTCAGCCTGGGTGAGGTCGGGCGCGTAGAAGTTGACGGCCGACCCTGCCACCAGGTCGCCCTCTTGAGCCACCTTAACGGCATCGACCGAGGGATCGAACATAGCGAGGAGGATCTCTTCGTCCAGGGCGGCTCCCGAATCGCCCAGCAGCCCCTCAAAATATCCGCGTGAAAATCCGGGAACGAACTTATCGTTGGAATAGTGGTGATGGATACCGTTGGAAAACCACACGTTCTTGGCGTAGGTCATAAAGTTTTCCCAATCGGATCCGCTGCGATCCCCGGAGTAATTCTCCACAATCTGATCCAGCGCCCGGCGGATGGCCAGATTGTGGCGGTAGTTCTGGTCGTAGATGATATCGCGACCGCTCAGGCCGGCCTGGGTGAGGTAGTACACGAGTTTTTTCTGCTGGAGACTGAGCTGATCGAAGCCGGGAATTTGGTAGCGAATGATCTTTTTGTCGGCAAAGCGGTCCGGGCTCCAGACGAATTCGGTAGAATCGGACGGGTTCCCGGGTTTTTGTTGCGATTCGTTCGAGTCGGTCTGACAAGCCGTCAGGAGCACGGCCCAGGCCCAAAAAAGGATAGCGCGTAGGTTCATCGGTTGGACGTGTTTTTTGATTTTCAGAGGCGAAAAGTACAAATTTCCCGAGTGGCCCCGGAAGCCTAGTCCCACCGGATCGCGTGCAACAGGCGCTCCTCCTCAAGCCAGATCCGGCGATATCCGACCCGGTAATGATCGACGGCAAAATCTTCGCGCTGCATATCGATCTGAAAAAAGGTGGAGGGGGTGATGTGCACCCCTACCCCGCCGATCCGCAAGCTCTTTTCCACGTGATAGTGCCCGCAAAAGACTTCCACAGGCAGGGGGTGATTCTTAAAAATGGCAAGGACTTCATTGCGATCCTCCAGGGCATAGCGGGCATCCATGTAGGGCACGCCGGCCAGGCAGGGCGGATGATGAATGAAGACCAGAACGGGATGGGCGCTGTATTTATGCAGGCTCTGCGCCAGCCAGTGTTTCTGATCGGCCGACAAGTGCCCCCGGGCGCTGTCCAGAAAAAGTGCCAGCCAGTTGCCCCATCGCTGGGCATAGTACAATTCCTCGCCTTGAAGACGGTCGGCATGGCCGAAGGAATCGGCCAGCAGCGCTGATGCGTCGTGATTGCCGGGAATGACGGAAAAGGGTAAGCCGAAGTCGTCCAGTTGGTTGCGTATCCAGGCATAAATGCCGGCCTTTCCCTCCATGTAGCAAAGGTCTCCGCTAATAATGAGTTGATCGGGCCGGCGTTTCACAATTTGCTGAAGTGCCTTTCGGAAGTTGCCCCGAACGTCCACGTTTCGGGTATCCTCTTCCTCGCGGCCAATGTGTATGTCGGTCAGCTGAACGAGTTGCATCAGGCCTTGGGATCGAGGGGTGGAGCCGGTTGCTCTGGCGTATGGGGCGGCGTGTAGGATGGCGGATAGCCCGTCGGCGGGGGCGGCGTGTAATCAGGACTTGGGTAGTAAGATGGCGGCGGCGGGGGCGGCGGCGGCGGCGGCGCGTTTTGTACCTGACCGGCACTGCGCACATTGGCCACCTGCCGGAGCAGATCAAACCAAAAGGGAGCGCCCAGGGAAATGGCCAGGGCGGTCATGATCCAGCCCAACACTTTGATGGCCCAGGCTTCGGGGGTGAGTGCCAGGGGGTCGACATAGCTCCAGCCAAGCCCGAGCGGCGAGGACAAATTTCGCAGCTGTTCGCCGTGCATCTCTTTGAGATACTTGGTCAGCTCAACCACTTGGGGCCCGGTGGCGGCCAGGGTGTCGATCTCAGCAGTTTCCCGAAGGAACTGATCCGCCATTTGGGTGACCTCAGCCAACAGTTCGGGGTCGCTCTGCAGACGTTGAAAGACGGTGATGATATCCGCGTTGAGCGTGACGGCAATGAACAGCCCGACGACCAGCAAAAGGCGCTGAGTGTTGCGCTTATACCAGCCGGAGGCGCGGTCCATGACGTCGTTGTACCAGTCGCGCACCCGGTATTTAAAGCCCTCCACATCGCCGTTTACGTCGTTGAGCAGTTGGGTGAGCACCTCCTTGAGGTGGCCCTCCGGCAGGGTCTCTACCCGGCTGTGCAACTCGGCAGCAGGCCGTCCTTGCAGCAGTTCCTGGAACAAGATGGTGCGAAAGGTCTCGTCGCTGAGATAGGAAGGCGGCCGTTCGCTTCCAAAGCGATTGGACATTTGCTGATACAGGGCGTTGTTCTTGAATTTTTGGAACAGCTCGTCATCTTCGCGCTTGTCGGCCAGCATGTTGAAAATGGCCAACTCCAGGTTTTTGCCGCGCAAGGACAGCACACTGGCCAGCAATTCCATAATGGTAGTGGCAAACAGGCTGAGCAGCAACAGAATGAATAAAATACCAACGACGACCAGCAGCATGTTTCAGAGTGGTTTAAACTGCAAATCCAAAGATAGTTAAATAAACAAAGGGAGGACCTATCGCGCGGATAGCTCCTCCCTACCTTTGTTACAGTTGTTCAGTTGGTTGCGCAAACGCGCTTTTTACATGCCCAGCACTTTGTCGACGGTGTACACAAATCCATTGGGCGTTTCTACGCCCCCATCGACTTTGGCGCCGCCGATCATCAGATCCTTGCCGTCCTTGCTGAACTGGAAGTTTTTACCACTTCCGCTGGTTACCGTACCGCCTTTCTTCAGGTCCTTCGGGCTGAGGGAGTTGGGAGATACGTGGGCCTTGAGGATATCCGTCAGCATGTCCTTGTTTCCGGGCTTGGTCAGGTTTTCCAGCGTCTGCTGGCCCAGTTTGGCAAATGCCTCATTGGACGGGGCAAAGATGGTACCCAGACCGCCGGAGAGCAACTCATCTACACCCCCTACTGATTGTACGAGAGAGGCGAGTGTGGAAAGGTTGGGGTTGCCCATGATTGCGCCCAGCATATTGGAGGCATCACCCAGTTTCAGGGCGCTGCAGCTCGTCGTTCCAACGGCCAGCGTACCCACCAACATGAAGGGCAAAAGCACTTTGGTAATCGTTTTGAAAGCCATGAATGAAGTATTTAGGGTTATTAAGAAGCGTTTGATGAATCAAAATTAATCAAATTCGCCATATCCCTCATAGTGAGCCCGAAAATCTTGTCGGGCAGTTGGACTCCTGCATTCCTTTAAATCCCTGAATCCGCAGCGTATTCGATCTTGCGACTCACCCGGTAGAGCAATTTTTCTCGCCCCGCCTGAATCCGGTGGGTTTCACACTCCACCCAATTGCCGTGATCGTCATAGGTGTAGGTGTGTTCCAAGAGGCTGAGATCATCCTCGACCTGAACGGGTTTTTCCAAAGCGCGCACCACCCGACCCTGCCGGTTTTTTACCGATGCCAGGATGTGGATACAATCCCGGTAGGGAAAAATGCGGTCTTTGACCGGACGGAGAGCCTGCTTCGAGCGGATGAGCACCTCATCTCCCTCGAAATAAGCCTCCTGCACCTCCACCCAATCCGGGTTGGGGTAACTGCGCCGCAACCAAATCGGGCGCCCAAGCGAATCCTGGCGCACCTCGCACCGCTTAACCCAGGATTCGGAGCGGCCGCCGTAGGTGTATGCCACCCAGCCGTCAGGACGATAGTCCAACACGATGTACTCCTGAAGTTCCTCCCCGTAAAAACGCTCCTTTCGAGCCAGGCGACCCGCTTGATCATAGGCATATGCCCAGCGCTCGGCTTTGAAGGTGCGCTCGATCAGCCGGTGATCCTGATCGTAGGTATAATGAATGGTTCGAACGCGGTGATGCGAATTTCCGGGTTCAATGCGCTCTTCGATGGATAGTACCGGGCCATGACAGGCAATATCCGGCTCGCACTCCAGGAGTTCCCGGAGGTCTTGCCCCGACAGGGGAATGAAAAGACAAAGGGCAACGAATAGGCAGGCGTGACGCATAGCTGGGCATTTGGATATAATACCGTTTCAAGTATGAAATAACTTCTAGGTCATTTCATACTTGAAACGGTATTCACGGTTTTCAGGATAAAATAAAGAAGAGCAATCGTTTGTGCAGCCGGTAAGCCCTTATTTTTTTTCCCATCGAGTAGAGTGAAGTAAAGGCAACTTTTAAACCTGTGGATGCCACAAAGGATT
>CAZQSF010000150.1:0-5700 GCA_964595955.1 uncultured Saprospiraceae bacterium | reverse complement strand
GGTGCATCGCTACTTCGGGCGCCAGGTCCGGTTTTTCGAGAACGGAGCGGATGAGCTCGAACAGGGCTTCGTGGGGCAGTATCACCTGCTCAACCTGACCTTGAGCCGCTCCTTTTGGGCCGATCGCGTTTTTCTCTCCGCCGGGGTCAAAAACCTGCTGGATACCCGGGATGTACCCATCAACGGGCAAGGGGACGGCGGCGCCCACAGCAGCGCGGGCAGCGCCCAGCTGATCGGTTGGGGCCGAACCTACTTCCTGCGGCTCAACCTTTCCCTGGGCTTCTGAGCCGGCAGCCTCCGGCAGGACATACTCCGGGCAGGGAGGCTACATTCTCCCCTTCCAATCTTCCAGGGCCCGCTCGATGTCGTCCTTGTTTCCCTTGTAGTAGTTGTTGTCGTTGGCGATACCGAAGGCTTTGGCCTTTTCGGCACTGGCGTAGGCCGCCTTGTAGTCGCCGGTCTGGGCTTCGATCTTGGCGCGCAGCCACCAGTTCCAGGCGTGGTTGCCCAGCTGAGTGGATTTGCGGGCATAACCCAGGGCCTTGTCGTATTCCTCTACGTCCATCAGGAATTCGGCGGCCTGACCATAGGCTTGCCACTGGCGATCTTCCGGAATGGTGGGCAGGTTCTTTTCGATGTTGCGCATGGCCCGCTCTTTGACTTCCACGCTGAAGTCGATGTGTACGCGGGTGGTTCCCCAGGCGAGCGCGATGACCCCTTTGTCCAGCGTGCCGTTATCCGTGACGCGATAAAAGAGGCGCTCCTGGCTCTTGCCGGCATCCGTTTTCACATCCACTTCGACGCGCAGGGCATCTTCTTCTTCGTTGTAATCGTAGGCGCCCCACTGGTTCCATTTTTTATTAAAAATAGCCGTCCAGGTGCCGGACTTGCGCGGCAATAGGAAGAAGGCGTATTTGCCGGCATCCAGGGTTTTGCCTTCGATCATGACATCCGTGCTGAACTCGATGATTGTGGCTTCGTTGGCGCCGGCTCGCCAAACCTCGCCATAGGGCAGCAGGTCGCCCCAAAGTTTGCGGTCTTTGGCTGCGGGTGCGGAATAGTTGATCGTCACTTCCGTAAGGCCGACCGTATAGCTGACGCTAGCTTTCGGGCTTTGCCGGGGCAGGTTGAGTGCCTGACCAAAAACCGCCCAGGAAAAGCCCAGAGCTATAAAAAGGAGTGCCGTGGATTTCATAGGAATGCGTTGAGGGTAAAGGAGATTTTTTTCACAGGTTAAAGGTAGCGTTCCTGACCGAATTGCCCACATCAGCAGGGTGTATCCTTGAGGTAAAATGCACGCTATCGACAGAGGCTCTACGCAAAGTGAGGCTTGAAAAGTGGTAATTTTGTTCCTATAAATCCCAAGACCCATGTGGAGCCCGTTTTTCCTTTCTCCTTACGCGTTGCGAACGATCTGCCTGTTCGCCTTGGCTTTCCTCACCTGGCTTCCCCTGATGCGATCGCAGGAAGCGCGCGCTACAGCGCATTTTCAGGCTGCCCAGGAAGCGGCCCTTCGGGGCGAACTGGAGAAAGCGGTCTCCCTTTACGAACAAGCCACTCGAAGTCGGCCTGGGTTTTTATTGGCTCGCCGCAACCGCGCCCTGTTGCTGAGCGAGTTGGACCGCTACGAAGAAGCGGCCGCCGAGCTGGATTCCGTACTCAGCCGCGACTCCCTCTTTTCGCGAGCTGCCTACTTTCAGGCTGGCCTGGCTCATTACAAAGCGGGCAATCTTCGCCGGGCTCAGCAATATTTTCGCCAGTTTGAAGCTCTACAGGACGAGCCGCTTGGGCGATTCGGACTGTACGGCGAGCAGGAAGAGGAACAAGAAGAAACCTACCTGCAGCAATTGCCCATGTTGCTGGACGCCTGCCGCCTCAGCCTGGATTCGGTGCGCATCAGCCAACTCGGCCAGATATCGCATCTGGGGAAGGGCATCAATAGCCCCTCGGACGAATACTTCCCCTTTTTGTCCAATTCGGGGGAATCACTGTTCTTCACCCGCCGAAAAAGCCAGGCCAAAGACGAAGACCTGTACATCAGCCGCTGGCAAGGCCGACGCTGGGGAAGCGGCAGCCTGGTGGGCGGCGATCTCAACTCGAAGTACAATGAGGGCATGAGCACCTTCGTTCGAAACGGTCGTATCTTCTACTTTACCGCCTGCGGACGCGAAGGGAATACGGGACCTTGCGACATCTGGGAAGGTCGCTGGGAAGATGGCAAAGCCCAGGTCAGTGGCCGCATGCAAGGGCTGGTCAACTCTCCGGCCTGGGAAAGCCAGGCTGCCGTATCCTGCGATGGATCGGCCCTTTATTTTGCCAGCCTGCGCGAAGGGGGATTCGGGGGCTCCGACATCTGGGTGGTGTACCGCAATGAAGAAGGCCAGTGGGGCACGCCGGTCAACCTGGGCCCCAAGATCAATACAGCCGGGGACGAGGAAGCCCCCTTTATCACCAACGACGGCAACAGCCTGTTTTTCAGTTCGACCGGTCATCACAGCCTGGGCGAAAACGACATCTTCCTGAGCTGGCGATCGCAGGAAGGACAATGGACCCGGCCTATGAACCTGGGGCCGCCGGTGAACAGCCCGCATGGGGAACTGGGCTTTTTTCTTTCTGCCGACAACCGCACGGGCTTCTTCGCTTCCGACCGGCCCGGCGGCGAAGGCGGCATGGACCTGTACCGCTTCGAGCTGCCGGAAGCCATGCAGAGCCACCCGATCACCTTTGTCGAGGGCAAAGTCTTCGACAATCAGAGCCTGCAACCCGTTTCCACCAAGGTCTACCTGGAGGGACGTTCGGCCGTGCAAACCGATGCGGAAGGGCGCTTTTTCCTTTGCGTACCCGCTGAGGAAACCCTCGACCTGCGCGTATTGGTTTCCGGCTATGCCGTTTTCCAGGAGTTTTTTCTGATCCCCGAGCACGACAATGCGCAGATGTATACCCTCTCAGTCCCTCTGCAGCCCCTGCTGTCGGGGGAAACGCCGCCCAAACCCGTGCCGAAAGCACCACCCCGGACCGAAACACCGCCCGGAAAAAAGCTTCGCATCGAATACCGCTACATCGTCTATTTCGACTTTGACTCCCAGCAGCTGAGTCCTGCCCAGCTGGAAAAGATGAAACGCTACCTCGAACAGCGCCCCGACGGGCAGGTCGTTCAGGTGGAAATTGCCGGCTATGCCGACGACATCGGGGAAGACAGTTACAACCTCCGCCTGTCCGAAGAGCGGGCCAAGTCAGTGGCCCTGTTCCTCCAGGAAAACGGCGTACAGGTGGACCACATCTTCATGCAGGGGCTGGGCGAACTGCACAACGACAATCCCAAGCAGGAAAACCGCCGGGTGGAGGTCCGCATGTGGATCGAGCGATGAACGGGACCGCCAAGGCAAACCCCTTCGCGATCAGATCTTTCTCGCCGGTATCATTTGCCCGAATGCCCGGGCGAGCAGGCCAATGATCTCGCCCTCGCTATTGCGATTGAAATTGATCTCGGGGCTGCCCGACAGCCCGGAATACCGGCCATCGCCGTCGGGCAGAAGGGTGAATTCAAAATTGAAAGGCAACACCCTGAACATGATCGCGCCTCCACTTGCGGGATCCACTTCAATGCGAATGGTATTATTCACCTGGTAGATTCCCGTCAGCTCCCGGACCTCCGCTTCAGCCGGAACCTCGCTGAGGTAGAAGTTATCCAACTGGTTGGCATCCAATTCCATCGGATTGAGCAAGATGCGGGTTGGCTGCCCTTTCCGCTCGCGCTTGAGGGTGATCGCCTTCGTTCCGTTACTCCAGACGCTGGCCGGCCGGGTCAGGGTTTCCGTTTCACCGTCTTCGTAGGTGATCTGAATCTTTACGGGCAGGGGCTTTTCGCCTTTCTTGAGCACGGTCACGCTTTTCTTGTCCAACTCGCCCAAGGCCAGGTCGGGGTATCCGAACTCGAAGAACCATTGCTTCCAGAACCAGCTCAGATCGCGGCCGGAAACATCCTCGAAAGTGAAAAAGAAATCGTAAGGGGTCGGCGATTTGTAGGCCCACCGGCGAATGTATTCCCGCAGGCAACGGATGAATACCTCCTCGCCCAGTTCCATGTGCAGTTGCTCGTAAACATAATGCGGCAGGCTGTAGCTGGAAAAGCCATAATTTTCGCTGTTCATATTTTGCGTGGATACGATGAGCGGCAGGTGGCTGTAGGACCCGACGGCACCGGCCAAGCCGTTGAGCATATTTTGGCGGGATTGTTCCTCGTATTCCGCTCCGATGATGGAACGCACCAGAGCGATTTCGGTGATGTAGTCGGCCCAGCCCTCGTCCATCCAGGCGTGCCGGCGCTCGTTGATGCGCACGTAAAAGGGAAAGTACATGTGATGCATCTCGTGGGCTGTGAGGTTGGCCATACCCTCGCGAGAGCCCGGCGCACCGTTATTGGCCAGCATGGGAAACTCCATGCCCCCGCCCTGATCGGCATTGATGGAGCTGTAGGCCGGGTACGGATAGGGAATGCCCGTGACTTCCGTGGAGAAAAAGCGCATGATGTCGCGCTGGAGCTGAGTAACCTTTTCATACCGCCCCTTGGTATTTTCCGGGTAAATGCTGCTGATGAAAACCCGGCGACCGCCCAGGTCCAGGCTGGCGGCATCCCAGAGAAAATGATCGGAGGTAAAAAAAGCGAAGTCGGGCACATTCGTCGCCCGATAGTGCCAGGTATTGCTTTTCATGCGCAGCCCCTGTTCGATATCCTCTTCGCCCACGATGACGATCGTTTCGTCGGATCGCCGGGCTTCGCGGTAGCGCTCCAATTGTTCGGCCGGCCAGACGGCCGCTGCATTGAGCAGGGTGCCGGTAGCCTGTACGTACATGCTCTCGGGCACTGTAATGCGCACGTCGTAATCGGCCAGGCCGTTGTAGGTTTCCGCCTGTCCGGTATAGTTGTAGGTATCCCAACCGAAGACATCGTCGTACACGGCGATCTGCGGGTACCAATAGCCCACAAAAAAGGAGGAACTGTCCGATACGCCCACGCGAAGCATGTTGGACGGGATGGGCTCGCTCCACTTGATGTACAAATTCAGCGAGTCGCCGGCAGCCAGGGGCTCGGACAGGGTGAGCGTCCAGTTGGTTCCGCTGCGTCGGGCATTGGGGCCCTCCACATCCAGCGTATCCCCGTTGATGAGGATCGCCTCTACTTCGGCTCCCTCTGTAATGGCCTCCGGGCTCAAGGGGTAGTCCCGGGAACTGCCCTCGCGAAACAGGTCATAAAGCATTTTCACGACCAGGTTTTTGAGTTCGTCCGGGCTGTTGTTCAGGTAGACCACTTCCTCTTCACCGTACAGTTTTTGTTCGGGCACATCTACCCGGACCCGAATGTCGTAGCGAGCGTGATTTTGCCAATAGTTTGGCCCGGGCTTCCCATCCCGGGAGCGGGTGCCTTTTTCGTAGGCCTTTTGAAATTCCAGCGGCATGTAGAGGCTGGACTGCTCCTTCGACTGGGCAAAGGCCAGAACGGGTACAACCATCAGGAACAACAAGAGCGAATTGAGACGCATAGCAGTGGATTTTGCGAAATATAAGCCTCGAAGGCCAAGACTTCCAGGAGAGGGTTTCGGTTTTTCGACGGACCCGGCAGGCTAATCTACTAATACCGTTTCAGGTATGAAATGACCTGTCCCGCTTTAAAATAGGTTGGATGCAGAAACTGAACCTATT
>CAZQSF010000149.1:0-5878 GCA_964595955.1 uncultured Saprospiraceae bacterium | reverse complement strand
ATCAAAACAATGAATAGATTTCATCTTGCCCTCGTCTTAATCCTAATAATTTCAGGATGTTCCACATTCCAAAATAAAAAAGATAATCACCAAAATTGTGATTCTGGAATATTCTTTATAGCAGAAAACTGTACTTCGATCACAGGATATTTTGTTCCAGACAAAAACAAAGAAGATACAATGGTTGTGATTGGAAAGGTTCCTGAAAGAATTAAATCAAATGGAATAAATATTTGTGCAGAATTAATACAGAGAAAAGGTGTCATGTTGACCCAAGAATGCAAAGTTTTCAGTAAAGTAGTTGAATTAAGAAATGTTAAGTTTCATCCAGTAACAGAAGAACCGAAAGAATATTTTTACTATTCCAATAACCAGAAGCATTTTTTAACCTCTGACGAATCATCCGTTCTTGTATTGTTAAGAACGATTGAAAATTACGAGGCGAACTTAATTCGTGTCAGGGGTTCGATGCGAGGGAAATTAATAAATGTAACGGATTCTGGAGGAGAGGATAAATCAATTATGATAGAAGGGGTTCAGGCAAAGACAAGTTCTCAAAACGACATATTAAAATCTATAAATTTAAGTAATAATGAAGTTGAATATACTTCGTTTGGAAAGAGAAATAGTAATAATGAAAGAATATGGGTGACAAATATTGTTGTCTTCAAATTAAAAGAAAATGAACAATTATCTTCAGTAATGGAGACCATCAATAAATATGGAGGTGAAATAATTGAAAAAGATGACTATAATGTTCATTCGGTTAAATGCCTGAATGAAGATAATGTGTTTGGGCTTGCGAATGAAATATATGAATCAGGAATGGTTAAATATTCTCACCCTGATTTTTATTTTCCATTTAGAACTACTCAAATAGCTCTAGACCCACTCTTCAACGAACAATTTTATTTACACAATACAGGTCAAGTAATAGATGGCACAAGCGGCACAAACAACATAGATATAAATGCTCCCGAAGCATGGAACATAACAACTGGTTCAGCAGATATTAGAGTTGCTGTAATAGATGACGGAGTAGGTAATCACGAAGATTTAAACGATGCTCAAGGAAATAGCAGAGTTTTAGAAGGATTTACACCAAATTGTTTATCTAATTGTAAAGGTGAACCTAAAGGGACAAATGCTCATGGTCAAGCTTGTGCTGGAATAATTGCCGCTTCACATAATAATTTAGGAGTAAGAGGTATTGCTCCAAACGTTAGAATTATACCAATCCGAATATTTAATAAATATGGCGGAGCTTTCTCAAATAAAGCTATTGCAAGAGCTATCAACAAGGCATGGGATGACTTTGATGCTGATGTGTTGAGCAATTCATGGGGAAGTGGATGTGGCGGTGCTAATGATAATATAGAAGATGCAATAAATAATGCAATAACAAAAGGACGAGGAGGAAAAGGAAGCGTTGTTGTTTTTGCATCTGGAAATTCAGGCAATGAAAATTGTGTTAGTTTTCCTGGAAGTGTAAACAACGTGCTAACAGTTGGAAGTTTAGATAAATTTGGTGACATATTCGATTATACTGATAGAGGGGCAGAGTTAGATATAGTTTGCCCATCTGGAGACACAGGCGGAAATGGAGATGTAAGAACAATCGATAGAGAAGGAAGTGATGGATATGATAACGGAAATTATTCAAACACTTTTGGAGGAACTTCGGCTGCATGTCCACAAGCAGCAGGAGTAGCTGCCTTAATTCTTTCCGCCTATCCAAATCTATTAGAATCCCAAGTTAGATGCAGAATAACACGTTCTGCAACCGACATGGGAGTCCAAGGTTGGGACAACACTTTCGGTTTTGGCAGGCTCAATGCGGAGACAGCACTTGCCAATAATAATGAACTCGTAATTGGATGTTGTATAATTCCTGAAAGCAATGGCATAAATGCAGAAATCAAAACTTACAAATTCAAGCCAAACGAATTATTTGTATCAATTAATAAAGGTAATACAGGTTACTTATTAAAGATTCAAAATGATGGAGGAACAGGTCATAATATGCATGCTTTAAACTTTTCAGGAGGCGTGTTTTCATCTGTTACAGGCTATTCCTATCTTATGGGACAGCAAAAATTTTCATCAAGAATTATTGATATACTATTTGAAGAAGGCAAGACGATTTTAGCACTAAAAAACGGAAAAATGTTAAAAATAGCTGATACTGGCGGAACAGGTCAAAACATGTTTGCGGTCACAGAAACAGCAAACGGCTTTGAAACTGTTTCAGGCTATAGCTACAGGGTTGGGGATGCGAAGTTTAGCGGAGATGCAATTCAATTGCTATATGCCCAAGGCAATTTGATTATTGCCTTTGACAACGGGAAGATGTTGAAAGTCAATGGTGTCGGAGGTAGCGGTCATAATATGTTTGCGGTCACGGAGACAGCAGATGGCTTTGAAACTGTTTCAGGCTATAGCTACAGGGTTGGGGATGCGAAGTTTAAAGGTGATGTTTCTGATTTGGAATACATCTTAAGTTCAAATCTCCTTGTTGTTTCATTCAAGAATGGAAAAAGCATTAAAATCAATCAATTAGGAGGAACAGGTCACAATATGTTTGCAGTTCGTCCATGTGGAGATAGTTTTGAAAGTGTCTCTGGTTTCAATCATTATATAGGCGACCAGAGTTTCACCATGATTCAATAAATAAAGAAATAAAGAAATAAAGAAAAAGAAGGCTGGGGAGAACACTGCATATACGCCAAGCTGCCCTATGCGGGCAGCCTGCGTATATGCTAACCGTTATGTCCAATCATGGACAAGATTGAAACTAATTTTTTAATCAAAAACGGTCATATTATGGAAATTGTAAATCAAGACTTCAAACATTTGATCCTGATTGGATTGATTGCATTGACAAGCATTTCGGAATCTTTCGGTCAGGTTATCACCAGAGTATTATCTCGGGAGGACAAAATAGAGAACTACATTCCGTGGTATAATCCAGACGAAGAGATTCCAATTGTCAACGCACCATTCGTAGATGTTGAGGCGGTGCTTCTGGAAGATCAGCAAACCGGGCGAGAAATATCAAGGATAGGCATCAAGAAAGAGGTGAATTACAAAATGGAAGATGGACGGTTAATAGAGAAAGGTAATTATTCTTTATGGAGCATGACTCTAAGGAGCGCAAACGCAAAGTCGATGAGTGTCAGATTTAGCAACACTAACTTGCCCGAGAATGCGATTATATATTTGTTCAATGAAGAATCAAGGTTTATTGTAGGTCCAATAAAAAGAAACAACTTCAGGAATGGAGTATTTCAATCAGATTATGTAAATGGAGATTATATTAGCATATATGTATTTTTTCCAAGTCTGGAGTCAAGTGGCAGTTTTTCTATTGACATTCCCTTATATTACCATGGTATTATCACGTTGATGGATCAATATTTTGACGATGATTTTGGAACTTCGGCTCCTTGTAACGTAAATGTAGCATGTGAACAAGGAGTTGGATGGGGTTGTCAAATTAACTCAGTATGCAAAATAATTGCTGGAGAAGGTAGTGGTACTGGAACATTGATTAATAATGACTGTTGCGATTTAACTCCATTTGTTTTGACAGCTAACCATATTTTACCTGAGAGCGAAGTTGATCCCATTAATTGGAATTTCAGGTTTCATTATCAAAGTCCTGTATGTAATCCATCAGAGGAACCTAATCCATTACAATGGGTTACATACTCAGGCGCTACGATTAACGCCAGTTGGGAGGATACTGATTTTTTACTAGTAGAGTTAAATGATCGCTTAAATCACGATGACAATCTTTCGTTTTCCGGATGGGATCGCCGTGACGTGAGCATTGAAGAAGCGACAATGATTCATCATCCAAGGGGTGACGTTAAAAAAATATCCTTTGATGATGATCCAATGGTCACTACTAGCACTTTTAATAACTCTACTGGAAGTACCGTACTTCCTGCAGGTAATGCATGGAGCGTTGTATTAAATGAGCCTGGTGCAGGGGATTTTGGTGTCATGGAAACAGGGTCTTCTGGTTGCGGATGGTTTAACGAGGATGGGAGGATTATTGGTATTCATAGTCTTGGTCAACAAACTAGTTGCGTATCGGAAAGGACTTATATTGCAGGAAGGTTTTTCCCTTCATGGGATGGGAACGGCACACCTGATTCAAGACTAAGAGACTGGCTTGGTGCATCAACAAACCCAAATACCATGGACTGCATGGACCATCCTTTTATCGATGGATTTGATGGAATGGATGTTCTTTGCGATGATGAGGTTAATGGAGGAGAATTTACATTGATCAACAACATGCCATGTACCAAGAATGTACAATGGAAGGTAAGCCCTTCTTATCTATTCAGTTCCCCAACGAATGGGACTGGAAATAGCTTGACGCTTCAAACAATACCCAATGCAAGAGGCACTGCCACCATTACTTATACCTTGTCTTCGGAAGGGTGTAATGATGCTGAGGTAGAAAATAGCTTTTGGATTGGGCCGCCTGAAGACCTTAGTTTTGATGGCATCTATGGAGACATGTTTATTTGTGTGGGCTCAACAGAGCAATACTTTGTACTTCTGGAAGATTTATTAGAACAGGGTGTCACGAATTATTTTTGGTCAGTTTCTCCATCCAGTAAACTACAGATCGCAAGTACTCATATCAATAAAAACGATGTGTTTGTGCGGGCATTGGAGCCAGGTCTTGCTCAAATATATTTTCATGCCACAAACAGATGCGGAACTACCATATCAAGGCTTGATGTACTTATTGAATCCAGAAATTGTGATGGAGGTGGGGGAATTGGATTTAGGAGTTCGAGCATAACGTCCGGGATGGCTGATTTTAAAGTGAATGTATTTCCTAATCCAGCCAATGATTTTATTGAGGTAACGTGTTCGGGCTATATACCCGGTACACGAATAGCAGCCCGTATCATTGCCACAGATGGAAAAGTGGTAAGAGCGCTTGAAGAGTACTCTCATAACTTCAAAGTGGATGTGGGTGATTTACCGTCGGGCCTTTACGTACTGCAATTGAATGTGAACGGAACAATTTTCCACGAAAAAATAGTGAAGCTATGAAAAAGGAGATGTTAACGCTCGGAGTTTTATTTATTATCCTGTCGGTATGCTGCCAAGCTCAAAACCTGGGTGATTGGATAGTCAGTGCAAATGCGGGTATTGAGGCACATGACAAAAGACTATTCGACTATGCAAAGCCAGAAAGGGAAGCTTTGTTAAGAAAGCAGCCAGAATTTTGGGGCACCTACCACTTTGGATTAAGTGCGAGAAGAAAAGTCTGGCAAAGCAAGAGGTTCAGAAGTTTTCTAGGATTAGGGGTGTTTCATGAAACTGCAACCTTTATTAGGCCTTTTGATCATCATTTTTTTTTAGAGCCGGGTGAATTTGATACAGACTTTTTAAAGGTCCTAAACAGGTATGAAAAGGTCCTTACACCACTATCTCTATTGGCTTTTTATGAATTAGGAAATCACTGGTTTGTTTCAGGGGAATTAGCCTCCAGCTTTCTTGTGTTTAGGAGCATCGATCATACGGAGTGGTCCAGAGCAGTTTTTCCTTACTCAGAGGGTACTTTTGAGTTGGATGATATTCAATTCAGAGTTGGGGTTAATGGAAGGATAGGAAAAGTGTTAATTGGGCTTCATTCAAGAGTAGCCAACTTTCAAAAGATTGATAGGGTTATTTTCAATCGTATTATCAAAGTCCCAAGAACGGATCAAAAGTGGGAGTGGTATAATCCATTGCGCTTTGACTTGACAGTAGGATATACTTGGTAAAAAGAGGAATGAACTGGACATAACACGGCATAAAACGGCAAGTGGGGCTAAGCGCCCCACCTGCGTTTATGCGGGCCGTT
>CAZQSF010000148.1:0-6065 GCA_964595955.1 uncultured Saprospiraceae bacterium | reverse complement strand
TTCAGGATAAAATAGGTCTTGGTAAAAAGGTCATTTTATCCTGAAAACCGTATTAGAATACAGACTGGTCTCCAGGCCCTACGCGCTACAGCTTTTCTTGGGGGAATCCGAAATGGCCCCGGCAACTGTAAAGTGGGAACTTTGCCCGGAGGGCGACACACCGATGACCCGCAACGCGGCCGACAGTTCTGCTTCCGCAGAAACAGAGCCTTCTTCCACAAACAGGTATCTACCGCCTGTTTTGCTCGGGTTCGATGGGCTTCGCGAAGCTGCTCGCCTGTTTCGGCGGCCGCAGGCCGATCCGGCCGGGGCCTTCGTGTACCTCATAGATGATGCGATCGGTGGGACGGATCTCGCTGCCGTGCAGCAGGTAGTATTGATCTGACCGATCTTCAGGGGTTTTGATAATGGGTATATCGCGCTCCTCGTTCAGATAGACCAGCAGAATGTAAGACACAAGCGTGTCTTTGAGCACGCGGATGGTGTCTTGCGCCGGTACCAGCCGGGCAATCTCTCGCGCAGCGTCGCGCTCTACCTGGGCGTTCGAATCGTGAGTCCGCTGCGGCAGTACCGTCAGGTCGAAAAAAATGCGCGCCAGAGCGAGCGCGGCGAAAAAAAGCGGCCACTGCCAGGACGGCCTGCGAAATTGAAACCAGGCCAACAGCCCGAATAACAAAGCGAAACCGATGGAGAGTACTTCCAGATGCGGCAAAAACTGCATGTCCTCCAACCAGATAAACGCCAGGGCTGCCAGGGGGAGCAACAGGTGAGCGGTCAACAACAGTCCGCGAAGCAACTTGTCCCGCCAGTTGTCCGGCAGTGTGGCTCGATGCTGCCATGCGTAAATCCAAACCATCAGAAAAAAAGGATAGAGCATGTATATGTACCGCAGCCGGGCTGCCGGAGAGATCCAATATGGAAGCAGGTTGATCGGGGTAATGATCAGGGCAAATGCGATCAGGTCATTCTGCCGAAGGAGAGTCCACAGGTCTTTCCGAAATGCATAGATCAGCAAGAGGGTGCCGGGAAGCAGATCCTTGAGGATGTGAAGGGGGAAGGTGACCAAATGGGTCAACAGCCTGGCGACCGGATTCTCTACCAGCAAGCGATCGGAAGATTCGGTAAACTGGCGGGTGAGAAAAGGCAAGATGTCTTGATACTGACTGTAGATAAAATAATAGCCACCGACCAGGAAAGCAAAACCGAGCATGCCCAAAACATGGTAGCCGCTGAAAAGTAGTCGCCATTTCCCCCGGTAGGCGAGCCAGGCAACTAAGGTGATTCCGGTGAATAACAGAGAGGGAATGCCTTTGGTCAGAAAGCCCAGGGCTCCCAGGCCGTAAGCCAATAGAAAGAGCAAAAGATAACGCTCCTGCTGCTCAAAGTGAAAAATGGCCAAAAGGCCGGCCAGCGTAAGCAGGCTGTAAAATAAATCGATCTCGGCCAGCATGGAAAAATAGAACAGCAGCCCGCTGCAACTGAAGAAAAAGAACAGGGTCAGCCAGGCGGCTTCTCGATTGAGGTAGCGCCGTACGGAAAAGAACACCAGCCCGCCCATACCCCAATTGGCCAGTACCGTGGGCAAGCGCATAGCCCATTCGCTGTACCCGCCATGCAGCCATGCACTTCCATTGAGCAGCCAGTTGAACAGAGGAGGCTTATTGTAGTAGGGCTCGCCAAACTGCGTTGGCACCCACCAATTGCCGTTGAAGACCATCTCCATGGCGACAATTACCCGTCGAGGCTCCTCCAGATAAAGGGGCTGAAGCCCCAAATTCAGAAGGTAACCCAACGCGAACAGGCCCAACACAAGCCCCCAGCTGAGATTTTCCGCTTGCTTCATCGGGGGGTAAAAATGCCAAAATTCCAGGCACAGGGAATAAGAAAAGCCAAAAAACCCGTCGATCACTCATCGCCCGACTTCGAAGGCCCGTTTTTTCCCGCCGGGGCATTCAGGGCATCGTGTATGCGCTGTTGGTCTTCGGGCGGCAGGTACCGCTTGGGGGGCAAGCGGATATCCAGACGTTTGAGCCAATTGTAAAATGTCTTTCGACTTACGCCATACTCTTCGGCGAGCTGAGCCCGGGTCTTAGGTTCTCGTGGATCCATTTTTCTCCGATTTAATTAAACACATGCTTGGCCTTGACGCATGCTTTCGCAAGGCATCCCCCGACGGGCACACACGGCCATGTCGGGCGGGGACATAGATCCTGGAGAACCTTAAAACCGTCTCAGAAATAGCCTTTGGGCTGCCAACGGCTCTTTTTATACGGTTTCAAGTATGAAATAACTTCTAGGTCATTTCATACTTGAAACGGTATTAGGCCGTATTTCGCTGCGAAAAACGTTACCTGCTTTGCGCCTCATCTGAGGCTAAAAGCGCTCATTTTCGCCTTCAAAGGCAATGTTCAGACGGCTTCTAGAAGCGGGAGATTTCTTCGGAACCGAACCGGCTATACCAATTCAAGTGGAATAAAAATACAAGACTTTCCGTAAAAAGTCAATTCGAACAGCCAGGCAGCTTCAGACTTGGGCTTCATGACTATTTCTTCCGTCCGCCCTTGGAGCCGCGCCGGGAGGAGCCTTTGGAGCGGCCCCGGCCTTTTTGGGGGCCTCCGCGACCCGAAGAAGAACGCCCGCCACCGCGTCCGCCTTTCCGGGGAGTGAAGGAAGCCAGCTCCTCCGGCAGCGGGATGCGCCGGATCTGGGTTTCGATCAGCTCTTCAATGCGCTGGAAGCGCCGGCGATCTTTGGCGTTGATGAAGGTGAGGGCAATGCCGCTGGCGTCGGCACGGGCTGTACGGCCGATGCGGTGCACGTAGTCCTCGCCGTCGCCGGGTACGTCGTAATTGATCACCAGATCGATGCCCTTGATGTCGAGCCCGCGGCTGAGCACGTCCGTCGCGACGATGATGGGAATGTTGCCGCTGCGGAAGAGGCGTATGCGCTCCTCGCGCTCGTCCTGTTCCAGGTCGGACGATACGGCCTTGGCCTTCATTCCGGCCTGCTGCAGGCTGCGGGTAAGCTCGCGCACCTTTAGTTTGGAGCCGGCGAAGATGATGACCCGCTCCAGGTTTTCCTTGCCCTCCAGCAGGTGGCGGGTGAGCTGCACCTTGCCGGAATCGTCCACCTCGTAGGCGGCCTGCATGATGTTCTCGGCCGGCTTGGAGATGGCCTGATTGATCTCCACCGGCTCGCGCAGGATCTGCCGGGCAAATTTGCGGATCTGCTCGGGCATGGTGGCCGAAAAGAGGAGGGTCTGCCGCTCGCGGGGCAGCTTGTTGACGATCTGCATGATGTCGGGGGCAAAACCCATGTCCAGCATGCGATCGGCCTCGTCCAGCACCAGGAATTTGATGGTCTTCAGGTTGGCGTAGCCCATCTCCATGTGCGACTTCAGGCGGCCCGGCGTGGCAATGAGGATCTCTGCCCCCTCTTTAATGGCCCGCTTTTCCTGCTCCATCTCCCGGCCGCCCCGGCCACCGTAGATGGCCATGGCGCTCACCGGCGTGAAATAGGAAAAGCCCTCCAGCTGCTGGTCGATCTGCAGGGCCAGCTCGCGCGTGGGCACGATGATCAGGGCGTTCACGCCCTCGGCGGGCGTTTTGACCAGGTCGTTTATAATGGGAAGGAGAAAAGCAGCGGTCTTTCCGGTGCCCGTCTGGGCGCAGGCCATCACATCGCGGCCGGCCAGAATGTCGGGAATGGATTTTTCCTGTACCTCGGTTGGCTTTTCGAAACCCATGGCTTCCAGCCCCTCCAGCAAGGGGGGCTCAAACCCAAATTCGTCAAACTTCAATGCACTCGTTTTCTTGGTTGGTGCAAAGGTCGCGAAAAACTTTAATATGGATCGCTTGGGCGATTAGATGTTGGATTTTTAGACGATAGATCGCTGAAAGGGCTCCCTTCAGCGGCTCAACGCTCCGGAGCCAGCATGTGGGTGCGATTTTCCACGACCTTGTCGGTGGTCCAGGTCAGGCGCCGGCGGTACGGGTGTTCCCGGACGGGGCAGTCCGGCATCTGGCAAAGGGGGCAGGAACGGGGCGTACAGGGATCCACGTGGATGAAAAACTCCACCTGCCCGCGGTGTTCGCGATCCACCAGCTCGTGCAGGGCCGTGATCTCGGCATGGGTCTGGCGGGTGGTAAAGTACCAGGGCAGGGTCATATGGCAGTCGAAGTGGTAGTTGTTGCCGTAGCGGATCAGTCGAAGGTTGTGCACGTCGATCCAGGACGGCTTCCGGTTGGCTTCCAGGAGCTCGACGACCTCCCGCAGGACCTGCATATCGGCCTCGTCGAGGATACCGGCCACTGAGCGGCGGATGAGCCGGTAGCCCATGAAGAGGATCATTCCGCCAAAAACGATAGCCACTGCATTGTCGATCCAGGGCAGCTTGAGGAGCCAAACCAGCCCCAGGCCCAGGATGAGCCCCCCGGAAGTAAGGGCATCCGACAGCAGATGCTCGCCGCTGGCTTCCAGTACGACCTGGCGTTCCCGCTTGCCCCGGCGGCGAAGGAAATATCCCAGCAGGCCATTCCCTGCACCGGTACCTGCGGTAAATAAGATCCCCAGATCCAGTCGCTCCAGTTCCTGGGGAAACACCAGATTGTAGCCGGCCTTGATCAGGATGCCCAGTCCGGCCAGGCTGATGAGTGCCCCTTCGAAGCCGGCTGAGAGGAATTCCACCTTGCCGTGGCCATAGGGGTGGTTGATGTCTCTGGGCCGGGCCGAAAGCCACAGGCTGTACAAGGCGAAAACGCCGGCCACCACATTGATGATGCTCTCCAGGGCATCGCTGAGGATGGCATTGGAATTGGTCAGCCACCAGGCCTGGAATTTCACGGCCATGAGCAGCAGGCCCAGCAGTAGGGTGCCGGCCAGGAGCCGAAACGAAGGGGGAAGGTTCATGCGACGAAAACTACCGTTTTTTGAAAAGAACCGCAGGGGCCGGCCGCTTCACGGATGGCAGCCGCCCCCCTTCAGGCAGCTCCCAAAGGCACCTCACTTCTTCTTCGGCCGGATCAGGCCCTCCTGTACGACGGAAGCCACCAGCTTGCCCTCGCGGGTGAAGATATTGCCCCGGGTAAAGCCGCGGGCGTTGGAAGCGCTGGGGCTGTCGATGGCGTAGAGCAGCCAGTCGTCCATTCGGAAGTCGCGGTGAAACCACATGGCGTGGTCCAGGCTGGCCATCTTGACATTGCCGAAAGAGGCCTCGTTGCCGTGCGGCAGCAGGGCCGTAGTGAGCAGGTTGTAGTCCGAAGCGTAGGCCAGCACGCACTGGTTGGCGCGCTTGTCGGCGGGCATGTCGCCCTTGGCTTTCATCCAGATGTGGCGGAAGGGCTGGCTCTTGCCGGGCAGGGCGGGGTTCTGGATCTCCACCGGCCGGAACTCGATGGGCCGCGGGATGTCGAGGAAGCGCTTGATGTTGGCCGGCAGGATGTCGCCGAACTTCTCGCGTAGTTCGTCCCAGCTCACCAGCTGCTCGGGCGGCGAGACGTTGGGCATGTTGATGTGGTGGTCGAAGCCCTCCTGCTGCAGCTGAAAGGAAGCCGACATCAGGAAGATGGCCTCGCCGTTCTGTATGGCTTTCACCCGCCGGGTGGAGAAGCTGCCCCCGTCGCGGATGGCGTCTACCTGAAAGACGATGGGCATGTCGATGTCGCCGGCCAGGATGAAATAGGCGTGGAGGGAGTGCACCCAGCGATCGGCGGGCGTGGTGTGGATGGCCGCCTGCAGGGCCTGGGCCAGCACCTGCCCGCCGAAGACGATGGGGCTGCCCACGCTGTGGCTCTGCCCGCGGAAGAGGTGGGTCTCGATGCGCTCCAGTTCGAGCAGGTCCAGGAGCTCGCTGACGTCTTTCATGGAGGTTTTTTTCGAATGGGCCAAAAGTACGCAGATTAGCGCAGATGGATGAGCCGCAGCAGCCGGCTGGAAAGCAGCGATGCATTCGGACAAAAGCCCCAATCAAAACGGAAATAGATCTTTGTGACAGAAGGCTGGTTCGAAGGAGCGGAACGGTATGTTTCATCCTATTCTACCTGGTCTTGTTCTTTTTTGTCTTGACA
>CAZQSF010000147.1:0-6087 GCA_964595955.1 uncultured Saprospiraceae bacterium | reverse complement strand
GTAGGCGAAAAAGAGGCGGGTTTCATGCGTCATTCTCATTTTAAAATGGTGTTACTAGGGTTTCAAGACCACCTTGCGCACTTCCGTTTGGACACCACTCTGCAACCGAAGCAGGTAGAGTCCTTCGGCCAGGTCGCCGACCTCCATGCTGTGGGTGCGTTCGCCCACCTGCGCCCCCAGCTGCATTTCACGAACCAACTTGCCGTCCAGCGCAAGGAGTTGGAAGGTGGTTTGGCGGGGTTCTGAAGTAGCGAGCCGGACAAACAACCGGCCCGAAGCCGGATTCGGAAAGACCGCCCAATTCAGACCCTGAGGATCCAGTTCGGCCGTCGAGGTTGCCGTACCGGCTTCAACCACGGTGCCTCGCTCTTGCGCCAGCGCACATTCATCGGCGCTTTGATCGGAGCGGACGCAAGCTTCCGTATTGTAGTTGAACAAGTCGAGCAACTCGAAATCATCCATCCACCATCCTTCGCGAATACCGTTGTTGTCGGCCTCCGCATCGGTTCCAAAGCGAAAGCGGACCAGAATATCTTCTCCGGCGAACGCGCTGAGATCCAGGTAGGACGTAATATATCCCTCGCTATCGCCCCAGTACGCTTCCAAAAAGGGAATGGAAAAGGTGCTGTAGGCGAGTTTTCCGCGATATTCGCCGCGGAAAAAATCGGCATTCAGGTTTTGCCAGTCGCCGCCCCCGTCGGTAGAAACCTGGACGATGCCGCCATCCAGCCCGGGTTCCGTATCGTAGCGGTGCCGGAACCGAAGAACCGGCTGGTTGCCCGTCACGCTTATGGGAACTCGAAGTTGAAGGATCTGGTCGTTTTCCAGGCCGGCATCCAGGACGCTCCACTCCGGGGTTTCAGAGTCAAAATCAGAAAGAAACCAGGGTTCTTCACCGGTGAGGGATTGGGTTTCCCAGTTGGCTTCTCCATTGTTCATGTCATCGAAGAATAAACGCTCCGAAAACTGATCGGTCGTCGTGCTCAGGCGGTAACGGAGGGTATCGGTATCGCCTGAAGCCAGTGCGTCGAGTTCGAAGAACAGCTGATCGCCGTTCTGCGCGGAGGAAGCGCCCTGGGCAGAGCCCCCGACAAATTCCGCTCCGGCAGGGATCAGGTCCGTTACTACGACATTGGTTGCGGTTTCCTCCAGGAAGTTTCGCACCAGCAGGGTAACCTCAATTTCTTCGCCGGCGGTAATCAGCGGCGTAACGATTTTTTCCACGCGAAGCGTCGGGATACAAGCCGGCAGCACCTCAAAGGATTGAAGCCCGTCGTTGCGGTCGTTGGTGCTGCCCTGTTCTGCAAGGTATCCCAGGCCTCTTTTGGCAAAAGCCTCCCAAATCAGGCATTGGTTGGCGCCGCCGTAGTTTACCTGGTCGGCCTGAAGGATGGCATCGCGGCCATCGATAAATCCGGGATTGCAAGCTTGCAGTTTCATGCCGTCCATGACGAGTTGTACCGCAATATTGTTGCCGCCCGTACCGTGAATGAGATCTTCGTCGAAGCCGTAGCGATCTACCAGGAGCCAGTACATGTCCCAGAGAGCCGCCGTCCAGACCTCACCCAGAGGGTGCGGAGCGCCGGTGCCGATCACGTCGTCATACACCTGCGGATTCACGCTGGGATCAATGGAGTAGGGATAACGCCGAATGCCGCCACCTTCTACGCCGGCCCGGATGGCGTAATTGCCAATTCCCCGGGGCTTGGCACCGTCGTCGCCGGGCTGTACGGTTGTGACGAGAGTAAAGAAGTCACTCCAGCCCTCGCCCATCTGTTCGTCGTTGAACAGGCAACCGGCCTGGCTCGGGCCGCCGGTAAGCCGGTTGGAAATACCGTGGCCGTACTCGTGTGCGATGATGCCGTTGTCAAAGTCGCCGTCGATGCGGCTGGGGCCGGTGGTGTTGAGCTGGACGAGTGAGACTTCCACCTCCACATTGTTGCTCAGCGCAGCCTTGATGCGCTGGCAATCGCTTGCCTTCAGCATGACGGTAGGCACCGTGGGATTCGTTATCTCCGGCACACCGGACATGCCGATCACCCCTTCCTCAAAGTTGCAAATGATCACACCGATAGCGCCGGCCGCTTCGGCATTAGCCGCTTTTTGCTCAAAAAAGCAGCCGCCGCGATCAACCAGGGCGATCTTTCCTTCCACTTCAGAGTCATTGACCGCTGGGTTGCAGACCAGGTTGGGGTCCGAACTATCATCCAGGGCAATGGCGGCCAGGCCGGTGACCGGGCTGGCATTGACGGACGGCCCGAAATCGGCTTCGCCTGCCTCGTAGGTGCCGGCAATGTCGAGGGGCTGATTAATGGTCACCAGCCGGTTGGGCTGTGAGGTCCACACGAACATTTGCATGCGGCCGCTGGCTCCATCCGGCGGGGTACCAAAATTGGCATTGTTGGTGCCGCTGCCGTCCTGGGCTTCGGCATTGACGGCATCGTTGCCCTGGCCGCCATTGCCGTAGTTGTTTTGCTGGAAGTTGCCGGCGGGTTCGGTGAAACCGTAGCGATACGTAAAGTCGTGCATGAAGTTATTCATGTAGAAGAGCTGGGTGACCGCGGCTTCCTGCATTTGCTCGGGTTCGAAGCTGTCGTCGTAGGGAAAGTCAAAAAACAGATCGCTGCCTCCATCGGGCTCGTCGTTGGAAGAGGAATTGCTGTCGTTGATATCCAGGTAGGCATGGACATTGTTGCCACGAGTAATGGTAAACTCGGGTCCGGTGCTGCCGTTGGTGTCATGCCAGCCGAAAGGCGACGCAATGGAATCGGCGGGGTCTTCCACAAATTGGCGCGGGCCGTGGATGGGGCTTTCAACCGGAGCGGGAAAAACGTGGTAGGTAGCTCCATCGGCTGCCAGCGGAGCCAAGCCGGCCGGCAAAAATGAGGAGTGCGGCCGAACCGGATCGCAGGAGCCGTCGTGGCGCACCGGGCTGTGTGAATGATCAAATGCACAATACACAGTGTAGTTCTGCCGATCGAGGACCCTTCCCTCACGGGCATCTACGCGCATACTCCAGTAGTCCGGGCTGTCCTTCATGTCGAAGGCCATATCCCAGGCCAGGCGCAGGGTACCGTCGGGCATGGGTTGGTAGACCAGTCGCACCTGGATATCGGATGCAGACCATGTCCCCCCCTCATAACGGAACACCTTGGAGCCGCGCTGGCTGATCTTTTTAGGTAATAGGGAAGCATCGAGCTGGAGCTGAACAGCTGCCGATCGCAGGGCCTGCTCAGCGGAAACCGAAGGCACGGAGGCATTCACTCGTTCGGAAAGGCGATCGTAGAACCGGTTGGTAGCATGACGGACCCGGCCGTCGGCATCAAGGTGGATACCGATAACGGCATTGTAGATCTCGTTTCCGGCAAATCGCTGGATGAAGTACACATGAGTCAGGCCGTTGTGCGCCGAGGAATAGCTATCGCTAAGCACGATGTCCGAGACATCGGACGGGCTAAGCTGCCAATCATCGAGCCGGTCGAACAAATAGTCCCGGGCCTCCTGATGGGCAGAGGTTGGGTCCTGGGCTGAAAGCGTAAGTGAGGTAAACAGGAGGAGGCTTATTGCCCCCAGAAGAATGTAAGTAGTGCGTGGGATCATAGGTCTGATTCGATTCTGGTAAATAAAGATTGGGATGTGAATATAATAGGACCAAATATGCTTTTCCAGGATCGGTTCGGTGCGGTCATTCGTTAAGCGTACATTATGTTAGCAACCTGACAAAAGGAAGGCGTATTTTTGCTTCCATGCCTTCTTTCCGCGATCCAATGGTGTACGGCCGGCATCCCGTAATGGAAGCTCTGCAGGCGGGCCAACCCGTCGACAAGGTCATGCTCCAGCGGGGCGTCCGCGGCCCTTTCGAAAAGGAGCTCCGCGATGCCTGCAAGCAAAATGGCGCCTCGCTGCAGGTCGTGCCGAAGGAGCGGCTCAATGCCCTGGTGCGCGGCAATCACCAGGGGGTTATCGCTTTGCTGTCAGCCGTGCGTTATCAGCAGCTGGCGGATGTTTTGCCCCTGATATTTGAGCGCGGAGAGGTGCCGCTACTGGTTTTGGTGGACAGGGTCAGCGATGTGCGCAATTTTGGAGCAATAGCCCGTTCGGCGGAAGTTTGCGGGGCCCAGGCCATGGTCACCAGCCGAAAAGGAGGAGCCCCCGTGAATGCGGAAGCCGTAAAAGCTTCGGCCGGTGCCCTGAACCGGTTGCCGGTATGCCGGGAAAGCAGCATTCTGGAAGCGGTGACCCTGCTGCAGCATTCCGGGATCCAGGTTGCCGTAAGTCATTTGGAAGGCGCCCAGTTGCTCGAAGAGGTGGACTTCACCCAGCCCATCGCCCTGGTACTGGGCTCTGAAGGGCGGGGGGTGAGCCGCGAACTGGTCCGGGCTGCGGATGTGGGTTTCCGCATCCCGCAAGTGGGTCAATCAAACTCCTTTAACGTATCGGTAGCTGCGGGCATTATGTTGTACGAAGCCATGCGCCAGCGCTTAAATAAATAACTCCCGGAAAACCTTTTTTCCGGGAGCTTCGTCTCACATTAACAGCTAGTAAAAGCCTTCGCTATATCGTATCAGAGGTCGCTGATGCGGCGAATGACCTCGTAGAGGCGGGTGTATTCGTTCACTTCTTCCTCGAAGGGATCGTGCTCCAGATGATTGGCCGAGATAAGCTTGAGGCGCTCTACACGCCCCCGGCTGTTCTTGATGGTTTGCACGTACTTAACCCAAACGGAGCCATTGTTCTTTACGGCATAGATCTTATTGTCTTTCAGCTGGTTGAACCCATCGATCTCCCGGCAGACCACGATATCGCCGTCTTGAATTACGGGTTCCATACTGTTGCCGTGAATGGGCAGGGCCACCAGCCCGCTTCCGCTGAGGCCGGGAACGGAAAAGAACTCCAGCCCTTCCTTTTGGAAGCTGTCCGCACCGACAGTCGAACCGGCAAAGGCTTCCACTGTGGTGAAAAGGATATTGCCGCCCGAAAACTTCCCGGCAAACTCAGGCTGTTTGGGCAGCTCCAGACCGAATGGCGTACCCATGCCGTCGAGCATGTAGGATTCGTTGACCCCGTATTCGCTGCACAGGATGCGCGCGTGTTTGTAATCGATGCAGCGATTGTCATCCGGGTTCAGGAAAGCCCGGATGATGTGGCCATAGGAACGATTGCCGAGGATCTTTTCGGCAAAATCGCCCATGCCCTTGCCGTTGCGATCGTTCTTTACGATCTCGCCACGCTCTTCCAACATCTGAAACACTTTGACAAAGCGTTCATTGAGCTCCCGGCGGTCTTCTCCAATCATTTTTGTGTCGTTTGGATTTGCTGCAATTTAAAACAAATCCTTGTAAAAAACAAATAATTTGAAACGGAAATGACTTTCAACTTCTGGTTGCGTAAAACAGGGCCGGCGGGAGATGCCTAGACGGTTCCGCGATTTCGGGTACGCCACACACTGAGCACCAGGCGAAGGGAAAGGACGACGGCAGCGATGATGCAACCGGTGCCGAAGAGGAGCATCTCGCTGTGTACATAGCGCACCATGCGCAGATCAGCTCGACCCAGGGGCACGCCCAGCAGGGCTTCCTGCCCTTCTTCATCGTAAAAGGTCTGAAAGAGATTGAGCTCCTGCACCAGCAGGAACACGACCGGAATGCTGAGGAAAATGAAGATGAGCTTGAGGGCTTGCCGGCGGGCGAGAAAGGTAAAGCGCAGGAGGAAGGCGTAGCGGGTGAACGTAATGAAGCCCGCGATATATACGGCGTTGATGGCGAAAAAGGGATAGGCGGGCGAATACAGATAGATCGGCAATAATACCCCGGCGGTAATCAGTAGGGTAAGCAGCCACCACAGAAGTTCGGCCTTCCAAAGTTGCGCATTTGTGAGGAACATAGCGTACGCTTTTCCGGCTTGAAAAACGGTGAAAGGAGTGTATTTGTTTCTGGAAAAGGCCTGCTCGCCCTCGACATGGGTACCGGTGGTGCGAGGAAGGGAAAAAAATAGCCTCGCGAAGTGCTTCGCGAGGCCATGTGCGTGTTGTATTGAGCTGGCAGCGACCTACTCTCCCACCCTAAGGCAGTACCATCAGCGCTGAGG
>CAZQSF010000146.1:1269-6258 GCA_964595955.1 uncultured Saprospiraceae bacterium | reverse complement strand
TTTCGGCTTTCCCGTTTTTTATTTCTCAATTGAGTTTGTCATAATGAAGCACAACATCTTGCTATCCGCACATTTATTGCGGATATACAGCTATGTCTTCCTGTTCCATTCCCCGTGAATATCTAAAAAATCCAGGGGTGAAACAAGGTTTTTTCGGGCTTTTGAGGTGATATGGGTATAGATCTGTGTGGTTTCGCTACTGCTATGCCCCAATAGCTCCTGAATGTACCGTAGATCCGCTCCCGAGTGCGAGCCCTCCTCGGTCGCGGCTCCAGCAAGTGCGTAGCAAAGCTGTGCCGAAGGGTGTGTACCGTACTGTAGGGATTTACCCCCGAAGCCTTTACTGCTCTGCGGAAAACGGCCTGAATACTACGGGTACTATACGGCCCCCCATCCTGTCCCTCGAACAACCAGTAAGCAAACTGATAGCGCTCCAGGTAACTTCGAAGCTGATCGATCATCTTCTCCGAAAGCACGGTGTACCTATCCTTTTCCGCCCTCATGATTCTTTGGGGAATAGTACACTGGGTACTTCGCTACCGGTTCAGGCAGATTCTAGCCTTCGCCAAACAGTTGAAAATGAAAATAGGTGAAAATTGGGTGCATGCTCGATCCGTTCCACGGCTTCGCCCCGGCTCAACCTCACACCAGTTAGCAATGGCCTTTTCGAGGAACGGTTTTCCTTCTTGAAGCGGTATTATCTACTCTTACTTCCTTTGCGCCAGCAGGACGGTCGCGAAGTCGCACTCGGGATCTTCAAACACGAAGTCGATGACCTGCATGCCCAGCTCGTGCAGGATCTTCCGGTAGGTTTCCGGGGCCAGGCTGCTGTGATAGACGGGTTCGCCGCCGACCTGCCCGACCACCTCGCTCTCCTCGGTGCCTACCGTCACCATCAGCACGCCGCCCGGCCTGAGGTGCCGCGCAAATCGCGGCAGGGTGCTCCGTTGTGCGGCCGGGCTCAGGTGAAAGAAGCTGTGCCAGGCCAGGATGCCGTCAAACCGCTCCGGCAGGTCGAGGGTGCGCATATCCGATACCAGCCACCGGCTGCCGGGGAAGCGCTGGCCGGCCAGCGCGATCAGGGAGCGGGCGTAATCGATCCCGGTCAGTGCATAGCCCTTTTCGATGAAGTAGCGCGCAATGGGCTCGCCGGCACCGCAGCCCACATCCAGAATCGTGCCGCCTTCCGGCAGGTAGTCCTCAAAGCGGCGGAGCCACTTGCGCTCCACCAGCAGCCTGGCCCGCTCGGCATCGAATCGCGGGCCGAGGCGCTCGTATACATCCCGGGTGCGGGCTGCAAGCTTCTTCATATCCGGATCGTTCGGCATAGTGTTGTTGGGTCAAAATCTAGCTGGATCGGAGGTCGAAAACTCAACGGCTCAATTCGTCCCGGACCCGGGCTTGGGGTTTATGCATTCTTTGAAGAACGCCACGATTGCCTTCTTAACGCGCTCCGGATGCTCATGCCCTACCTTTTCGTAGGTCTCAATGATCGCGTTTACATGGGAGCTCTTGTAGATCTTTTTGCACCGGTCCCAGCGTTCGGGCAGCATCTGTTCACCCAAAAGCCTGTAGATCTGTTCGCTTTCCTTTGGGTCGAACGCATCGTTGTAGGGAGTCGAATCATTGGTATCGAGCTTCCCCATGAAGTAAAGCTGGGGCGTCTTCAGGAACGGTTTTCTCTGAAATGCTTTGCCGGTCAATGCTTTTAAATCACCGACCCCGATCGGAAATTTCAGGAACTCGTTATCCAAACTATCCAGTGGAAGCATCAACAAACCGCTTGTGCCACCGGCAGCCACGGCGAACACCTTTTCCGGATGGATTAAGGCAAACCGGTTCGCAAAGCTTCCTGCAGCTGAAAATCCGGTCAACAGAAACCGGCTTTGCGCTTTGATGTTTTTACTTTCAAGCCTCGCTCGGGCATCCTCAAACATTTCGATAAGCTGTTTATCGATTCGCTCCAGCGCATTGTTCTTTTGCAACATAACATCCCGGTCCAGGTCGTGGGTGTAGATCTGCCACTCGGTCTCCGGACGGGGAAAAACAGGAACGAGAAGCGGGTAGGCAAGTTCCCGGGCTGCATAATTGCCCAAATAGAAATCCTTGGTAGCTATTAGCCTCGCATTGTCAATGTGCTTTTGCAAGTCGTCATCGACGAACCCAGAATTATTGGGCTCAACTACTACAAATACCTTTTCCTTCTGAGAAGTATGCTTTGGAATAAATAAAAAATACGGGTAGTTGAAGTTGTCATCATTACCGGGTTCCACGAAGATCAACTCTTCCTCATGCGGGCCAGAACAGCAAATCAGTAAAAGAGAAACCAGCGCGTATGTCTTTAAACGCTTCATGTCCTTGATAATAAATACCAGCTCGATGATAAACTTAAGCCTTTTCCCTATTCGGAGCAACCCAATGGGGTTGGGTCAGGCCCCATTGGGTTTAATGCTCTACCCAATAATCCTTGAGCAGAATCTCATTCCGGAGGAAAAGCGTCAGACTTATCCAGACAAAGATTGCCAGAACAGGCAGAATAGTCGTTTTGATCACGTCTGCTGCAGTGATTTGGTGTCGTTGTGGATAAGGTCGCTTTGGTGTTTTTTCCGTGCAACGGCATTATTGATTATCGAGCCAATCCAGCCAAAACTTTACTTTTCCGGCATTCTCCTTATTGCTGTGAAATTCGGCAGATAGCCTGTCCATCCCGAAAATTTGCCCTGCCAGCATTTTTGAAATATTGTCTGCCCAGTAAATGATGTCCTTCCCGAACATGGATAGTACGATTTCGTCTTCATCATCGATCAAGACAATGCGATGCCCGTACACGGGAAAGATCCTTGAGATCCTTCTTTGGGAAAGCTGATCGGCATCAACCTGGTTTGCATCGTAAATCCAACGGATTCGTTGTTTAATAGCCTCCACATGCCTGGGGTAGGAATAAAAGCTGTTCGAGTAGGTAGGTTCTTCGCCGCTGCTCCCGTGTATGTCTATTGCTGGTAAATCGACCCCGTTCATCACTCTGTAAAAGTTTCGCAATCCGGCCGGAAAGGTCATCCCCAATTGGCTTTCAAAATCGTCGATCTCTTCCTCGGTCAGCCCTTTTTTCCATTTGGTGTGTCGTTGGGTTTGCAGCCCGTAAATATATTCATTCAACTCTGCCTCCATCCAGTGCTCTTCGCTTTTTCTTTTCAGGTCCTGAAAGAAGGCTACGCTGTTGTCCGGAGATCTCAATTCGATGATCTGATCCATTTTTTGGTTTTTTGATCTGTTCTGGTACCAGGAATTTTTCGAATGCATCTTTATACCGCTTGTGTAAGCATACCCTTTTTGTATGCTTACACACCCAGCCAATTACAGGAAGGATAAACTACCAAGTTCCTGGAGTTGTGAAATAATTGATTAAAAACAAAGAGATGGTTCCAATACAAAACGCGTTGAGATGTGCATGAAAAACCATTTATCCTGAAAACGGTATTACTATCTGAACAAAAATAGCGCATACCCGGCTGCACGGGAAGCTTCCCCTCCCCTGACTTCATGTAGAGCCTGAACGCTCTCTTCAATATCGAAAAAATCCATAGGACTGGAAAGCCGTCGACCTGCTTTTGCCGTGCTGGGGATTTACGCGGTTTCGCTGCTGCGGTGACCCGACCGTTCCGGACATCCCTTCTCCGCTCCGGTAAGTAGATGCCGCAGGATACGGATCGATACCGCTTTGGCCGTACTACAGAGAAGGGCTTTGCAGGCGGGCTCGCCAAAGGGTAGCATCCATAGGCTATTTTTCCGGTTTATCGATCCGGCAACGTACACCGCTGCGGCCGGTTTATCCAGCGAATGCCCTACTTCTTCAGCCCCGGCTGCCGCTCCAGAAACTCGTTGTACAGGCGGATGTGGCGGCTGTCCAGCGGCACCTGGAAGCCGCTGATGAAGAGGTGGCTGATCTGGGTTTTCGTCTCGAAAGGGTCGCCGTCGCAGACGAAGAGGTTGGCCACCTTGCCTTCTTCCAGAGAGCCGAGCTGGTCGGCCAGACCGAAGATGCGTGCCGGATTGATGGTGACGGCCTTCAGGGCCTCCTCCTTGCCCAGCCCGTAGGCCGCTGCAAAGCCGGCGTGGAAAGGCAGGTTGCGCACGTTCTCGGTCTCGTCGGTGCGCAGGGCCAGCAGCAGGCCGGCCTGCTGCATTTTGGCGGGATTGGTGTAGGGGGTGTCGTAGCGGTCGCTGCTGCGGCTGGGCGTTCTCAGCACCGGCCCGGCAATGACGGGCATCCGGGCGGCGGCCAGGCTGTCGGCCACGCGCCAGCCTTCCTGCAGGCCGGTGAAAACCACCCGTTCGATCTTCTTCTCCTTCACCCAGCGCAGGGCCGAGAGGATGTCCTTTTCCTTGTCGACCTCCACCAGCAGGGTGGCTTCGCCCCGCACCACCGGTGCCAGGGCCTGCAGGGGCGGATTGGGCTCGGCCTGCACCGCAGCATCGGCCCGGGCGGCTGAGTCGATGCGAGCGTAGAGCACGGCCTGCTCCCACAGCTCGTTCAGCTGTTTGAGGGCTTTCTCCTCTTCCTTTTTGCGCTCTTCTTCGCTGCGGCGATCGCGGCGGCCGCGCCGGCCGCTGGCCGGGTAGCGCAACACCACCCCCTGGAAGCCGGCGTACATCTGGTCGGGGGTGTACCCCAGGAGGTTGATCAGGGCCGCCTGACCGGGGAAGAGCCCGCCCTGAGGTACGGTGAGCACCGTGGTCACGCCGTTGACCCGGGTGACGGGGATGGCCACCGAGTTGGGATTCACGGCCGTGAGCGCTTTCATATGCGGTACGATATCGCCCACTTCGTTGGCATCCTGAGTCAGAGAGATGGAGCCGATCTCGCCCAGCCCCAGCTTGGTGCCGCCGTCGATAAATCCGGGGTACACGCTCTGGCCCCGGCAGTCGATCACCCGGGCGTTGGCCGGAATGTCGATATTGGTGCCGAGCTGAGCGATCCGCCCGTCGCGG
>CAZQSF010000146.1:0-1259 GCA_964595955.1 uncultured Saprospiraceae bacterium | reverse complement strand
GCGGATCAGGAGGCTGCCGTTTTCCACTACGCCCTGGGTGACGGTCACCAGGCGCGCGTTGGTGAGGGCGAAAACACCCGGCTGAGCTTTGGATACGGCCTGAGCGCGAAGCGCCGACCCCACCGAAATGACCAACAAAAGGGAAAGAAGGATACGCATGATTCTATTGCTTGTCTTGTTCTGCGAAAAAGATGCTGACTACCAGCCCATTTGCTCGGCCACGCCCTGCATGCAGCGATCCTCGATCGCTTCATCCATATAACTGGCTTCGGTCTCTTCGGGATCTACATCCAGGCGCATGTCGTCCAGGTCGCCCCGGCGATTGAAATACACCACCCCGTCTACCAGGGTCATCTGCGGAATAGCGTAGACGGAAAGCGGATGGTTTTCGAACAGCACGAGATCCCCGTCCTTGCCCACTTCGACGGAGCCTACGCGATCCTCGATGCCCAGTTGTTTGGCCGGATTGAGGGTGATGAGGGCCAGGGCCTCTTCGTCGGTGAGTTTGCCGTAGCGCTGGCTTTTGGCCGCCTCGTGGTACAGGTGGCGGATCAGCTCGGGCGAGTCGGAATTGATGGAGGTCACCACCCCGTTGCGGGTAAGGATGGCGGCATTGTAGGCCGTGGAGTAGTACACCTCGAACTTGTAGGCCCACCAGTCCGAAAAGACGGAGGCCATAGCTCCGAAGTCGGCCAGTTCAGGCGCCACCTTGAAGCCCTCGTTGACGTGCTGGAATACGATGCGGTCCACGCCGTAATCCTCCAGCACCTGCATGAGCATGTAGATCTCGTCGGCCCGGTAGCTGTGGCAATGAATAATGATATCGCCGCTGAGCACGTCGGCCAGTACCTCCATGCGCTCGTTGTAGGTGGGCGGCAGGGCGCGATCGCCCTTCTCGTATTCCGCTTTGGCGCGGGCGTATTCGCGGGCCTGGTCGAAGGCCCGGCGGAACACCTGCTCCACGCCCATGCGGGTGCTGGGCTGCTTGTCGTTGCCCTCCCCGTGCACGCGCATGGGGTTTTCGCCCAGGGCAAACTTGATGGTGCGCGGCGCGCCTTCCATGCGCAGCTCGGCAGGATTATAGGTGCCGTAGCGGTGCTTGATGGTCTCGCACTGGCCGCCGATGGCGTTGGCCGAGCCGTGCATGGCGTGCGAGATGGTGACGCCGCCCGCCAAGGCCCGGTAGATGGACACGTCGAGCGGGTCCAGCGCGTCGCCGACCGCCACCTCGGCGGTCACCGGGCTGGTAGCCTCGTTGA
>CAZQSF010000145.1:0-6293 GCA_964595955.1 uncultured Saprospiraceae bacterium | reverse complement strand
GTCAAGCATATTTCTCGGGTTTTACCCAAATTTACGTTATTTCAGAACAACTCTACTCTACTCGATTGGTCCCGTTGAGCGAACGAAATGCCGGGGTAACTATTCAGCACGCAGGCGTGCTGAATAGTTACGGAAAATCACAAAAGGGGTTTCCAGGAAACTGGCAAGGGCTGCCAGACGCATTGCTTACCCGGATTGAAGACCATGGAGTATTGGGGTAATGAAGATCTGCTAAAGGAGCACAAAACGGCATTCCTCTGTTCGCGAAAGCTGCTTGCTTCAGCTATAATTAATAGCTACGATTGGGCTAAGGAACAACGAGAGGCAGGTACCTGCGTCGTTTGCGGATATCACTCCCAGATCGAAAAGGATGTATTTGACATCCTGCTGAAAGGACAGCAACCCTTGATCCTGGTGTTGGCCCGGGGAATGAAATCCCGATGGCGGGCAGCAGAGCACTATGCCGTTGCAGTGAAGCGTCTTCTAGTGATCAGCCCCTTTGAAAAAAAGGTAACCCGTGTGACCCGAGAAACGGCTCTGGTCAAGAATCAGACCATCATAGATTTAGCCGATGCGATTGTTATAGGGCATGCATCGGAAGGTGGCCAATTGTCAAAGCTATTAGAGGAGACCGATCCTCAAAGGCTTTCTTGAAAACCACCAGCTACCCTCCTTACCGCAGCAACACCACCTCTCCACTGCGCACGCCTTCCTCGCCGGTGCGTGGGTTGCGGTACCGGATGGCGTAGAGGTAGGTTCCCGTTGGTGCCGGCCGGCCCCGCACGGTGCCGTCCCAGCGGGGATTGCCGCTTTCCTCCCGGTACACCAGCTCACCCCAGCGGTTGAACACCTGCATGGAGGTGATGTCCATCAGTTCGGGGAAGACCTCAAAAAAGTCGTTGCGCCCGTCCCCGTTGGGTGAAAAGGCATTGGGGATGTAGATGCGCTCGCGGCACCACTCGAACGGCAGGTAGCGCTGCGCGCCGGCCCCGCCACAGGCATTGGCCACTTCGGCGCGGTAAAGTCCTTCTTCGAATACGAGCAGGGAGTCGCCCATTTCGCCTGTATTCCAACGCACAGGCTCGGTGGTGCCCTCCACTATGGCCCGTAGGGTTACGGCCTGGCCGATACAGCCCTGCGCTGGCCCGTGGAGCTGAACCTGAGGGTATTCCAGGCGTCGCACGACGACTGAATCCCGATCCGTACATCCCAGTCCATTGGCTACTTCTATCCAGTACGTCCCCGCCTCAAGGGCGACCTGCTCGGTTGTGGTGCTTCCGTCCTGCCAGCTGAGGGTTTCCGGGCTGGGATTAATACTTGCCTGGAGCAGTACGCTTTCGCCCGGGCAGAGTTCGTGCTCCGGCTCGCCGAGATCCACTTCGATCGAAGGCAGCACCTCCAGAGGGGCACCTGCTGTGAATACGCATTGGCCCACCTCCAGAATGTGGGTGAGCTCGTACAGGCCGGGCTCCAGCTCGAGCGGTAAGCTGCTGGGTTTACCGCGAAGCGTATCGGGCCGGCCTTCAACGGTCCAGGATGAGCTGCCGCGCGGATAGAAGGCGTCCTCGTCCAGCAGTATGGGCGCACCGGCGCATACGACGGGTTCCGGCAAGGCAAACTCGGCGGAGGGCTCGGCATCCTGCCGGCAGGGAATGGGGGTTAGGGAAAATGAAGCCGGGACTTCCTCCAGGGAAAAGGGCAGGGTGCTCAGGCCTCCGGGGCGCAGCTCGGCGGGTGGCAGGGTATCGGGTTCCCGCAGTATGGGCTCCGCTGTAGCACAAGCGAGGTTGAGAAAGCAAAGCCCTTCTCCGTCGGGGCGAAGCGCGAAAAAGGAATTGTCTCCGTATCCGTATACTCCGGGCCGGCCGGAGGGCAGCCGGGACAGGTTGTCCACAGCTGTGATACCCGCCGGTATCCAGTAGGCGCCTTCGAGACTGCCGTCGAGCTCGAATAGGAGGAGGTACTGCTCGTCGGCATCCCGGTTGGGAATGATGATCCACATACTATCCGCACCTTCCGGCAGCAGGTGTTCGCCTGCCGGATTGCGGGGCCAGTCGATGTCCAGGGAAACCTGCTTTTGCCATTCGAAGCCGCCGTCGGTACGCATCATACCGGCATAGCATCCCAGGAATTTCCGGTTGGCATTCGGCTCAAAGGCCAGCCCCATAGCAAAAAAGCGATCGGGGCCTACGGGGTACAGATCGAAGGTGGTGAGTCCTTCGGTTTGCCGGACCCAGGTCGGTTCCAGCTCGGCATTGAATTTGTACAGGCGGGTTGCCGGAATGAGAAAATTACTCTTTCGCAGGGTCAGGCCGGTGAGCAGGTAAATGTTGCCCTCTTCATCTACTTCCAGGTCCTGAATGCCCAGGTTTTCCTCATCCGGAGGGATGGAGATGCTCAGGCTCTTGAGCAGCTGGCCCTCTGCATCCCACAGGACCAGGAGAATATCCGAGAAAAAGCTGCCGGGATTCTCGTTCTTGGAGCGAAAACAGCTCACAATTCGATCGTCGGATACGTATTTCACTTTGTGCGATAGGAACCCGTGGAAGTCAAAATCCTGCCGAATGAGGGTGCACCACTTCAGGTTCAATTCCTCGTCCAGCTGCATAAGGAGGGGGTTCTCGTTTTCGGTCGGTCCGAAATCCCGGTCGGAAAAGGTGGAAACCACCAGTTCGTTGCGGCCGTTGAGGTCGATGCCGGATACGAACTCAAAGCGGTTGAGGTTGACGTAGGTCTTGGACCGGTCGATGCCTTGCCCATCGGGAGCAAATCGAACAAAGTGAAAGTTTTCCTCCCGGATCTGTGCGCTCTTGCCGTCCATGAGCAGGCCGTACCGGCCTTTCATTTTCATCAGGCTGGCGGTTCCGCCGGCGTATCTCAGCGAGAAGTGCGACGAGGTAACCTCCTGCGCGGAAACTGCAACAACGAGGCAAACCGAAACCAACAATAAGCTTATTCTCATAGCGACCTGTGATCCTTTGCTCCGGCAGCGCAAGGTGCGTGACCATCTAATAAAGGTAAACATACCGGGAAGGATGGGAAAGGTGAAAATGTTGCCCATGCAGCAAAAAGGCGGATTTCTAAGGGGATGACATTCCGCATATACTGTTTCTGCAGCATTCCCTACCTTTCCAGGTGCGAACCCATCTGCTATGAGTACGGTAGCCATTCGCCCTCGCTTTCGACGCGATCTTCCCTGGCCCCAGGAAGAGGTGCTCACCCGCCTGGAGGAAGCCCTTCAACAGCGGGAAGAAGAGGTGGTGGGGTTTCGCGTGGATCACCATATCACTTTGCGCATGCCGCCTGAAGAGCGCCACTTCTGGTCGCCACAACTTCAGTTGGAGGTCGAAGCCCGGGAGGATGGAAGCCTGCTGCGCGGCTTGTTCGGGCCTAGTCCGGCCGTGTGGTTGCTGTTCGTCTTTTTTTACGGGGCGTTGGGCTTTGCAGCTACGGTCATCCTGGTCATCGGCCTGTCGCAGTGGAGTCTGGATCTGCCGGCCGGCATCCTTTTGCTGCTGCCGGTCATCGCTTTTTTCGTCGCTATGGTCTACCTTACGGCTCGCACCGGCCAAAAACTAGGTGAAGACGATATGATTCGCCTCCAGGAATTTCTGGATGAGGCCCTGGAAGAAGCGCAATACCGGACTAGGGAATGACCAGTTCGTACGTGCCCTTTTTTTCGCCTCATCCGGCAACAAAACCGCTCATTTTCACCGCCAATAACATTTTTGAGATGTCTTCTAAGTACAAGCTCTGCATGTGCTTTCATTGAAAGAAACCTTCTTGAAGTAATGTGGATCGGAAAAACGTTGCACCATGATTAAGTCGGACATGCAAACCCTGATCGAAACCCTGCCCCAGGTGGGCCGGGTGGACTGGATCGGCCTGAGGCCGGAGCGTCGGGAGGCACTGGAATCGGTATCCGAGGCGAACGTCACACTCGAAGACGGGCTGGTGGGCGATCACTACAGTGGCCGCAATAAGCGCCGCCAGGTGACGCTCATTCAGGCCGAGCACTTGCAGGGCGTGGCCCACATGCTGGGCCGGGAACTCGTGGATCCTCAGCTCACCCGCCGCAACATCGTGGTGTCCGGCATCAATCTGCTGGCCTTCAAGAACCGGCGGTTTCGCATCGGGACAGCCATCCTGGAAATGACGGGCCCCTGTGAGCCCTGCTCCCGCATGGAAGAGAACCTGGGCCCCGGCGGCTACAACGCCATGCGCGGCCACGGTGGCATTACCGCTCGCGTGATACAAGGAGGCCAGGTAAAGGTCGGTGATGAGGTTCGCCTCGAAAGTTGAGCAGGGAAAAAAAGGAGCCCAAGGCTACAAGCTGCGGTGATACCCTGGTGTACTAATGCGACGGACGAATACCCGGAATCGGAGGAGGTTGCCGTTTTCGGGTTCCTGAATGGATGACTGCAGTCTGAAAAGATGCCTCAGTCAGCACCGCTGGCGCAGACTGCCACCGCTGTTCTCACCTGCATTAACCGATCTCCCACGTCAGGCCGCTGCTCAGCAGCTCATCCAGGTCCCCTTTGCCCTGAGCATTCGTCGCCGCTTCCACCTGTTCCCACAGCATGTCCTCGTAGCAGGGGCGGTCTTCGGCATAGAAGACGCCGAACGGGCGCGGGAAGGTGTTCATCCCGGTATCGGGATCGTCGAAAAAGCGGCTGAGGATCTGGGCTTTGGCCCGGTCGGTTTCGTCATGGATCCAGAGTTCGCCGGGGCTGTATCCGTCCTTTTCCAGGTCTACCATCACCGGAGTGGTGCATTCCAGGCGGATGCCTTTTTCCCGGTTTTTGCCAAAAACCAACGGCTGGCCGTGCTCCAGGAAGACGGTAGTCTGGGGCTTGGTCTCCTTATCGGTAAAGGTTAGGAAGGTGCCGTCATTGAAGATGTTGCAGTTCTGGTAGATCTCCAGGAAGGAAGCCCCTTTGTGCTGGCGGGTCCGCTTGATCATGGCCTGCAGGTGTTTGGGGTCGCGATCCATGGCGCGGGCGATGAAGGTGGCATCGGCTCCCAGGGCAAAGGCGATGGGGTTTACGGGATGGTCGATAGACCCCAAAGGAGTGGACTTGGTGCGCTTGTGCAGCTCCGAAGTCGGGGAGTACTGCCCTTTGGTGAGGCCGTAGATCTGGTTGTTGAACAGCAGGATGTTGAGGTCCACATTTCGGCGCAGCACGTGCAGCAGGTGGTTGCCGCCGATGGAAAGGCCGTCGCCGTCGCCGGTGATCACCCACACGTCCAGGTCCGGATTGGCGATCTTCAGGCCGGTGGAGATGGCCGGCGCCCGACCGTGGATGGAGTGCATGCCGTAGGTGTTCATGTAGTAGGGAAAGCGGCTGGAGCAGCCGATGCCCGAGATGATGGCCACCTTGTCGCGGTCGAAACCCAGCTCGGCAAAAACCGATTGCACCTGCTTGAGGATGGAATAGTCGCCGCAGCCGGGGCACCAGCGCACCTCCAGTTCGGTGGCGAAATCTTTTGCTTTCAGTTTTTCTTGCGGTTGGGTCATGTTTGCTCTACGTTTTGGGGTTCGAGTACCTGCCGGCAGAAATCCTTAAGCTCGGAACGGGTTATGGGCACACCTTGGATCTTATTGTATTGCAAGACCGGGATGAGAAAGTGATCCCGGATCACCCGGCTGAGTTGCCCGTTGTTGAGCTCGGGGATGATCACCTGCTTGTACCGCTTCAGCACCTCGCCCAGGTTTTTGGGAAAGGGACGCAGGTAGCGCAGGTGCGCATGGCCGATGGCGTAGCCTTCCTCGGCCAGCTCCTCCACCACGGTTTTGATCACCCCGTGGGTTGAGCCCCAGCCCAGTACCAGCAGATCGCCTTGCGAATGTCCGGTCTCAATCTCCTGCTCGGGGATAAAATCGGCAACCCGATCCACTTTAGCCTCGCGAATTTTCACCATGTACTCGTGATTGGCCGGATCATAGGAAACGTTGCCCGTGTGGGCTTCTTTTTCCAGGCCGCCCACGCGGTGCGCCTGGCCGGCAGTGCCGGGCACGGCCCAGCGGCGCACCAGCTTGTCGTCGCGCTCATAGGGCAGGAACGGGGCGCCGTTCTCGCGACCCGTGACCCGGGGCAGCTCAATGGCAGGCAGGTCTTTCGCTTGCGGGTATTTCCAGGGCTCGGTGCCGTTTGCCAGGTAGCCGTCGCTGAGCAGGATGACCGGGGTCATGTGTTGAAGCGCGATGCGCGCCGCTTCGAAGGCCGCTTCGAAACAGTCGGCCGGCGAATGGGCCGCCAGCACGGGCATGGGGCATTCGCCGTTGCGGCCGT
>CAZQSF010000144.1:0-6319 GCA_964595955.1 uncultured Saprospiraceae bacterium | reverse complement strand
TCTCCTCCCGGTACAGCACTTCTTCGTTGGAGAGCACCGTCTGAGCCTCGGGATCCCAGTTGGTCATGCGCAGGCCGCGATAGATCTTGCCCTTGCGGTACAGGTCCACAAAGACGCGGATGACCGCGCGCGAGAGCTCGGGCTCCATGGTGAAGCGGGTGCGCTTCCAGTCGCAGGAAGCCCCCAGCTTGCGCAGCTGCTGCAGAATGATGCCGCCGTACTCCTCCTTCCAGGCAAAGGCGTGCTCCAGGAACTGCTCCCTGCTGATGTCGGCCTTGCGAATGCCCTTTTCGCGAAGCATTTTTACCACCTTGGCCTCCGTGGCGATGGAGGCGTGGTCGGTGCCCGGCACCCAGCAGGCGTTCTTGCCCTGCAGGCGCGCCTTGCGGATGAGGATGTCCTGCACGGTATTGTTGAGCATGTGGCCCATGTGCAGCACGCCGGTCACATTGGGCGGCGGGATGACGATGGTGTAGGGCTCGCGCTCGTCGGGCTCGGAGTGAAAATAGTCTTGGTCCAGCCAGTGCTGGTACCACTTCGCCTCCACCTCCTGAGGCGTGTATCGGGTGGATAAGGTCATGTCTCGCGGCTTGATCGAGTGCAAAAATAAGGCTTAGCGGGAAGTTGGGGCTATGCTGGGCAGACGAAAACCCGTGCGCCGGGAAGTCCGCTTGGGGCCCATGCACGGATTCGTCTTGGTTGGGGGGCCGTGTTTTCGGTCATACCGGGTGTTTCGCTTGCAGCGCCCCCACTTCCACCTGGTTGCGAAGCAAATCGTCCAGGGTCTCGCGCCGTCGGATCAGGTAGTCCTGCCCCTCGTGCACCAGCACCTCGGCCGGGCGGTAGCGCGAATTGTAGTTGGAGGCCATGGAGAAACAGTAGGCCCCGGCATTGTCCAGGGCCAGGATATCGCCCTCGCGAATTTCCGGGATGCGGCGGTTCACCCCGAAGGTGTCCGTTTCGCAAATGTAGCCCACCACCGTGTAGAAGCGGGGCTTGCCGTTTGGGTTCGAAAGGTTGCGGATGTGGTGATACGCATTGTAAAACATCGGGCGCAAGAGGTGGTTGAGCCCGGAGTCTATACCCGCAAAAACCGTAGAGGTGGTCTGCTTTACCACATTGACCCGCACCAGGAACTTACCGGCTTCACTCACCAGGAACTTACCCGGCTCAAACATGAGGGTCAGCTCCCGCCCGTACGCCCGGCAAAAGTCCCGAAATCGCAGGGAGAGCTTCTCGCCCAGTTCTTCCAGGTTGGTAGCTGCATCGCCTTCTTTGTAGGGCACTTTGAAGCCGCTGCCGAAATCGATGAACTCCAGGTCGGGGAAATCCGCGGCAGCCCGGAGCAAAATCTCTGCGCCGGCCAGGAAAACATCGGCATCCAGGATGTCGGAGCCGGTATGCATGTGCAGCCCCTCCACCCGCAAGCCGGTTGCCTCCAAAACCCGCTGGACGAGCGGGAGCTGGTGAATGGAAATCCCGAACTTGGAATCGATGTGTCCGACGGAAGTTTTGGCATTGCCGCCGGCCATGATGTGTGGATTGAGCCGGATGCAGACCGGCACCTCGTGGTGTGCCTGGCCGAATTGTTCCAGAATGGAAATGTTGTCGATATTGATGCGCACCCCCAGCCGGCGTGCGCGCTCGATCTCCTCCAGGCTCACGCAGTTGGGGGTGTAAAGGATATCGCCGGGCTCAAAACCGGCGTGCAGCCCCAGTTGCACTTCCTGCAGGGATACGGTGTCCAGACCAGCACCCCAGGATTTGAACAAGCGGAGGAGGTTGAGATTGGTATTGGCCTTGCAGGCATAGTTGATCTTCAGGCTGTGCACATCGAAAGCAGCCAGCATGCGATGATACTGCCGGTGCATGCAGTTGCTGTCGTACACGTATAAGGGGGCATCGTATTTTTCGACCAGCGAAAGCAGATCGGATTCCGTACTTGAGGGATTGTCGTGATGTTGTAGCTCCATAGAATTCAAGTTGAAGGCCAAAGATAAGGGCACAACCAGGATTTTGCCCGGCCCATGCACCATTTCAGGGGCCAGATGCATCTGTAAACGGTAGAAAACCCTATTTTTTGAGCATAAGGTGACCGAAGAACATCTCATAGCAGCCTGCAAACGCGGCGATCGCAAAGCACAGCAAGTGGTGTACGACCGCTTTGCCCCCCGAATGCTGGGGCTGTGCCGGCGGTATGTCAAACGGCTGGAAGACGCAGAAGACGTTTTGCTGGAGGCCTTCTTCAAGGTGTTTACCCATCTGGATCAATTTCGGGGATCTGGCAGCCTGGAAGGGTGGATCCGCCGAATCGTGGTCAACGAATCGCTGATGTTTCTGCGCCGAAAGCACAATTTCAACCTCACCGTGGATATTGACGAGGTGAGCCTTCCGCAGGAGCAAGACATCGAGTCGCAGCTGGCCAGGCAGGATATCCTCGACCTGATGGACGAACTGCCCACCGGTTACCGAACCGTGTTCAACCTCTATGTCATAGAGGGATACAAGCACCGCGAGATCGCCGCTCAACTGGACATCAGTATCAATACGTCCAAATCGCAGCTGCTTCTTGCCAAACGCCGCCTGCAGGAGCTCATTCGGTCCCGGCAGGACCCCACGACCAAAACCGATCGATCATGAACCGGAAAAAAGATATGTTTACCCAGTTTCGCGAGCAAAGCAGAGAGATCCGCATTAAACCTCGCCCTCAGCTCTGGGAACGCCTGGAAGACCGCCTCGACAATCACCGCCGTCGCACCCGCAGGCTGAACATCCGCAACCTGGTAATGGCAGCCACCCTGGCCATGCTTGCTGTAAGCAGTGTGCTTCTCCTGCTCAAGCTCAATCAGATCCAGCAGAAGCTGCAGGCGGCCCGTGGCTTTCAGCTGGCCGAACTCCCCTACCCTGCAGAAGCCGCTCTGCCCTCCGCGCCTGCACAGCCTGTGAATATAGCTCCGGCAGACATTGCCGAAGGGCACCCTCAGAAGCGGCTTTTCGTGAACGCTTCCGAACGGGAGATCGCCCAGGGGATGGCCTGGTTTACCTGGATAGAGGGTGAATGGGAAAACCCCCATCAAAAGGGAACGCAGGAAACCTGGACACTCCACCCGGAAGGCGGGCTGCAGGGCAGCCTCGACTACGGGAAAACCCCCAGTATGCGCATCTGGCAGGAACGCAACGGCCGGCTGCAATTCAGCATGGTCCTGGAAGAAGGGGGGAACCCCCGGATCTATACCTTGACTTACCAGGACCACCATCAGGCTATTTTTGAGAATCCGGACCTGGACTTTCCCCGCCAGGTGGTGATCCAGCGCCTGGGCCCCAGCCATCTCGGCTTCGTCTATCGAAATGAAACTCTGGACGGCCTGACGCCCGGACAAGCGGCTTACCTGGCCCAACACCACCGGCTTCAGGCGCAGCAGATCAGCCGCCAGCTGTTTCGGATTGCCGATCAGCCAATGTGATTTCGCTTCCGAACACTTGCCCGGGCAACTTCGTTTTTTGAGTATTATTTGTTAATTGACAATTGCCGGAGAATTTTTTCCGGCGAAAAGGAGTTCAGCCGGTATGGATCCACTTTTCCCGATCACCCAAACGCGGCCGACCATGGCCCACCCCACCTGTCTACTTTTGTTATGCCTGATCATACTGGGCCATCCCGGCCTGCTGGAGGCCCAGGAGTGGGAACTCAAAAAAGAGGAGGATGGCATACGCGTGTACCTGCGCGAAGCGAAAGACTCCAAGATCAAAGAAGTGCGCATCACCATGGAGGTGCAGGCTAGCCTGAGTGCTGTTGTGTCGGTGTTGCGCGATCCCGATGCCTATGCCGACTGGGTATACAAATGCGCCGAATCCCGTCTGCTGGGCGAGGCGGACAAAAAGGAGTGCATGTATTATTCGCGCATCGACTTTCCGTGGCCGATCAAAGACCGCGACCTGGTGGCCCGGTCCAGCCTGGTCCAGGATCCGAATACCAAGCAAATTACCATCCGTTCGGTAGCCCATGAGGGGCAACTGCCCGAGCAAAAGGACGCCGTGCGCATCCCGGCCATGGAAAGCCGTTGGATCCTGACCCCTCTTTCCAATGGAAAAGTGCAAATGGAAAACCGGATCTGGTCCGATCCGGGCGGGTCGCTACCGGCCTGGCTGGTGAATATGGCAGTAGATAAAGGCCCCACCCAAACGATGACCCGCCTTCGCGACCGTCTGGGAAAGGCAAAATACCTGAGCGCCCATGTGGATTACATCCTGAATTGACTTCGCGAAAAAGACATGGGTTCGCCACGAGCTGACAAAGAATCATTCTGCCGGTTCGGAATTTTTGGCAAAAGGGTAAAATTGGAATATTTGTAAATTAACCGATAGCTGCCAAACACTTTGCTTACCCTGAAAAGACCAGGCCCTTGACCCCAAACATGTTTGCCGAAAAGCACTATCCGGAACTCCTGCATCCGCGGGAGCTGGATCGCTATTTGGCCCGCGGTTGGTACCGGATGGGGCAAACGATGTTTACTACCCACTTCCTTTGTTTTGGCCAGCAGTTTTTTTCGGCAGTATGGGTTCGCCTTCCGCTTGAGGGATACGCTTTTCGCAAGAGCCTGCGCAAGCTCTACCAGAAGAACCACAAGCGGTTTCGCACCCAGGTGCAGCGGGGCTCCATCAACCGGGAAAAAGAGCGGCTGTACCAACGGTACAAATCGCATTTCCCCGGTATTCTCGCGCCCAGCCTGCGCGACTCCCTCCTGGACGGGGAAGACTTCAATCTCTTCGACACTTACGAGATCGCAGTTTACGACGCCGACCAACTCGTGGCCCTGAGCTACTTCGACCTCGGGGAGCAATCGGCAGCCAGTATTCAGGGCATCTACCATCCCGAATACCGCAAGCACAGCCTGGGCTTTTTCACCATGCTGGCCGAGATCGAACTTTGCCGCGCCAACGGCTTGCAGTATTTCTACCCCGGTTATGTGGTGCCGGGCTACGACCGCTTCGACTACAAGCTGCGCATCGGCGAGGTGGAGTATTTCGACCTGGGAGCCGGCAGCTGGCTGCCCCTGGAGGAGTGGAATGCCGGCGCAGGACCGCTCATGGCCATGGAGCGCAAGCTCGGGGCCCTGCAAGAATCCCTGGCCGCGCATCGCATCCCGGCCAAAAAAATGCGATACCCCCTTTTCGAAGCCAACCTCTTCGGGTTTTGGACGACCACCTTTTTCGATTACCCGCTGTTTCTGCACTGCCTGAGTTCGCAGGATGATGAACAGTACGTAGTGGCTGTTTACGACGTGCGCGAGCAGGTGTACAAGCTGTTTGCCTGCACTCCGTTTGAGGAAGTGCATTTTTATTTCAACGAATCCTACATCGGCAATTTCGACCCCGAAAGGTTTTGCATGGATCTGCTCGTACCCGAAGAGCTCATTGTGGAAAGCCCTGATCCCGAGGCCATTGTCATGGGATTATTCTAAGTTCAAAACCGAAGGTTTTGCCGTGTGCGTTTGAGTTTGCGTGTGGGAGCGGTGGATTGCACCCGGGAACACCCCTTCTATACTTTTGAGATTGTACGTAGGATTTTTTCCGGTAGCCTGAAGGAATCCGGCGCACGGTCCCGGCAAAAAACCGTAATTTGAATAAAAGTTAAGCCATGGTCTCATCGCGAAGTTTGCTGCCTGTCTTTCTCCTGCTCCTGTCCCTGCGCCTTTCGGCCCAGCCCCTTCCCCAGGAAGAGCTCAAGCGGCAACTCCAGGAGTACTTCCACCATCTCGAAAACATGCAGATCGACAGTATGCTGGACCGGGTGCATCCGGGCCTCTTCGATCTGATGCCACGCGCTTCCATGAAAGCCATGATGGAAAGCCTCTCCGAGGACATGGGCATGTCGACCTCTTTTTCCGACTCGCGGGTCAAGCGGATTTCGCCCCCCTTTGGCGACAGCACCGGATACTATGCCGTAGTCGATTACGCCAGCAAGATGGAGATAAAGATAATGGATGGCGACTCCACCACTTTTGATTTGATGGTAGCGGCGTTTCAACTGGAATACGGGGAGGAACAGGTGACAACCGATATTGAAAACCTGGCGATCCGCACGCAACTCGACAAGCAGATGTGGGCCTATCTGCCTGAAAACAGCCGGAGGTGGTATGTGCTGGAATTCGATGAAAGCAAAGCCTATCTGGTCGACCAGATCATCCCGCCCGGCATACAGGCGCAATACCGGGAAGCCCGAAGCCAGATGAAATCGGGGAAAAACTGAGCGGCTCGAAAAAGATTTCCGGGTAGAGCCACCGGTTGCCCGGTAGCTCCCCCACAGATCCGGACGAGC
>CAZQSF010000143.1:0-6360 GCA_964595955.1 uncultured Saprospiraceae bacterium | reverse complement strand
TAGCCCGTTTCGTAGCTTCTTCATTTCTCAACAGAATATGGTAGCGGGTATCCTCCTCCAGGTCGTAGTCCTTCAGCAAGCGCTCGTAAACCGCCTCCATATCGCGCACGGCATACTTGAGATTGGGAATGCGAGCATCCCGGTACCGGTCGATCCCAATACCAAAGAACCAGGACCTGCCGGTGGAACCACCGGAGGGGGCAGGCGGACCGCCCATTCCTCTCGTATTATCGGTGAAACTTGGTGGCATGGGGCTACAGGCTTGTATACTCTAAACAGGGTGAAGATAGCGGATTTCAAGCAGACTTTTGAAGCCTTGGAGACTTCAAAAGTCTAGGTCGGGGGTTGAAAGACTTTTGAAGTTTTGAAAACTTCAAAAGTCTGAGGCTGTATCCCGGTAAGCCTGGAAATCCCGGTGAAAATCAATGAAAGAGTCTTTTCCGCCAAACCAGTCAAAGATCTTTTCCCGCGGAATAACGGTTTCGGATTCGCCGACAAGTTCGGCGTAGGAACTATGGGGCCAATCCTCCGGCCGGTCAGCCAGGGCGGCGGTAACGGGGTTGAGGTGGATGTAGGCGATCGCATTGCCCAGATAGCGCTCGCTGGTAATTTCTCTTCGTTTGTAAGGCGTCTGAAACAAACTCCCTACCCGGCCATAGCGCTTATTCATGGCTTTGGCGTAGGAAATGAAGCAATTCTTGAAGGCTTTTTCTATCGGGCTTAAAACCCTGGATTCATGAGGAGCCGAAGGAGGTATCTCGGTATCGTGGAGCTGCACCGGCAGATGGAAGTGATTGGGCATCAAGCAATACGCATACAGGTCCATGTGAGGCAGGAGGTAGTTGCGGACCTGGCGAAGGAAAAAAGCGTAATTGGCGTCTTCCTTGAAGATCGTCTCCCGGTTGTTACCCCGGTTAAAAATGTGGTAAAAAGCTCCTGGTTCCATATTCATATGCGTCAAGACTTCAAAAGTCTCTCAGAATCAAGACTTCAAAAGTCTCTCAGACTTTTGAAGTCAGGGGAGTACTCTCGAAGTCTGGCTCGCTGCTACGGTGCCACCCGCACACAGCGGCAGTACCGGCCTGAGGATTTCTTACCGTAGTAGCGATACACCGACTGGCTGGGGCGATCGAAGTTGTAGTACCAGGCGCGGTCGGTATCGTATTCGGTGTGGGTCCAGTAGTGGCCGGCATTGCCCAGGTCGTGGTAATCGCCGCCAAGCTGGCGAAAGCCGCCGAGGCTGGCCTGAAAGCCGCTGCTGCCGCCGACGAGCAGAACACCGTAGGCCCAGCGGGCATTGCCCTGGCCATAGTGTTGCACCATTGTCCGCCACTCGGCATCCGTGGGCAGGCGCCAGCCCACGGCCCGGCAAGCTGCCTCGGCCGCTGCCCAGCTGTAGAGCCGCCCGTAGCGCCCGCAATTGGCCGGGTCGTCGCCGTAGCACCACGACTGCGGCACGGCGTAGTCCAGGTTCTCCGTCATCCACATCAGCTGACCGACCTGCAGGGCGGGATAGAGGCGGGCTTCCGAATCCCGGCCGACCGTTTCCGCCGCACCGGCATGCCCGGAAAGCGATGGCTGGCAAAAGCCCGAAAGGGCCAAGCCCAAAAGCATCCCGATCCAACGTGAAGTTTTCATTGTGTATCATCAGACTTTTGAAGTCTCGAAGACTTCAAAAGTCTTGGTTTCAAAAGTCTCAGTTCAGTCCGGCAGCTGCAGCAGTTTCAAATCAAACGCAAAGCCCGGCAGTACGTCCTCGCCGGACAGCACAGCGGAGAAATCGACTACCGGTTCCACCTCCTGTTCCGGGCGGTAGATGAACACCTTCTTGCCCGGCAGATCGATCAGCCAGGCCAGGCGGGCGCCGTTGGCGATCCACTCGGCCATTTTGGCCTGCAGCGGAGGCAGGGGGTCGCTGGGCGAGCGGAGCTCGACCACGAAATCCGGGCAGCGCGGCAGAAAGCCTTTGCGCTCAGCTTCAGGTACGCTCTGCCAGCTTTCGAGCGCCATCCAGGACGCATCCGGCGAGCGGATGGCGCCGTTGGGCAGGCGAAAGCCGGTGGAGGAACTGAATGCAAATCCGGGAGGTTGCTTTTGCCGGATAGCCCAATTCCGAAGCTCACCAATGAGCACGCCTTCGAAAAAACCGGATTCCGATCCTACTGGCGACATGATGATCACAGTTCCATCCGCCTCCCGCTCCATGCGGAAAGGCTCGTGCTGCCGGCTGAACGCCAGAAACTCCTCCTCCGTCATCTCGTCGGGAAATTGGGAGAGGTCCAACAGACCGGCTTCGACTAGTACTTTGGTCATAAATTCACTCTTTCAAGACTTTTGAAGTCTTGAAGACTTCAAAAGTCTGGGCAGTTCAGTCCGGCAGCCGCAGCAGTTTCAAATCAAACGCAAAGCCCGGCAGTACGTCCTCGCCGGACAGCACAGCGGAGAAATCGACTACCGGTTCCACCTCCTGTTCCGGGCGGTAGATGAACACCTTCTTGCCCGGCAGATCGATCAGCCAGGCCAGGCGGGCGCCGTTGGCGATCCACTCGGCCATTTTGGCCTGCAGCGGAGGCAGGGGGTCGCTGGGCGAGCGGAGCTCGACCACGAAATCCGGGCAGCGCGGCAGAAAGCCTTTGCGCTCAGCTTCAGGTACGCTCTGCCAGCTTTCGAGCGCCATCCAGGACGCATCCGGCGAGCGGATGGCGCCGTTGGGCAGGCGAAAGCCGGTGGAGGAACTGAATGCAAATCCGGGAGGTTGCTTTTGCCGGATAGCCCAATTCCGAAGCTCACCAATGAGCACGCCTTCGAAAAAACCGGATTCCGATCCTACTGGCGACATGATGATCACAGTTCCATCCGCCTCCCGCTCCATGCGGAAAGGCTCGTGCTGCCGGCTGAACGTCAGAAACTCCTCCTCCGTCATTTCATCGGGAAATTGGGAGAGGTCCAACAGACCGGCTTCGAGCAAGACTTTGGTCATACACTAAAAATACGGCTTAGCAGGCTGGCATGCAAGGGCAGGCAACGATACCGGCAACCGGAAAATGAGACCGAATCCGAACTTGCGATTTTTGCTGTCGCCAAATGTTCCTAATTTACGGGCCACAACTCGCAAAACAGGAAAACGCTCTGCTCATGATGAACGAACCCTTGTCCAAGATCATGGTCACCGACCTCAAGACCGTAAGCCCCGACGCCACGCTGGACATCGTGCGCGAACTCTTCCAGCAAAACCGGATTCACCACTTACCCGTCGTGGAAGGCAAACAACTGGTGGGCATGATCTCCATCACCGACCTGTACAAACTGGGCAAGCCCTTTGACGAATACCGCGGCATCAAGGTGAAGGAGGTGATGACGAACAAGGTGGGCACGCTCTTCCCCAATGAGCAGATCGGCGCCGCCGCCGAGGTGTTTCTGGAAAACCTTTTCCACGCCGTACCCATCATAAACGAAGAGCGCGAGCTGGTAGGGCTGGTTACGACCTTCGACGTGCTCAAGTTTCAGTTCGAACAGGAATACCCCAAGCGTTAGGTCCACAGCCCGTGCCGATCGGCCAGGGCTTCGGCCCGCTCCCACAGGACCCGGCCGGCCTCCGGGCTGTAGCACTTCTCGTCCATGCGGCGGTGTACCATCATGTGAAAGTACTGATTGGTCTCCCCCTCCATCTCTTCGGCGGCCGCCAGATAGACCAGAGGCGGCGCGGCCTTTTCCGGGCTCTGGAAAAAGAGCCGAAACCAGGTATTGAGAAAGATCTTGAGGAAAGCCGGAGCTTCCCGGGCGATGTTGGTATTGACCGGCCCGGGACAAGCGGCGTGCACCCCTACGTCCACCCCTCCCTCGGGATTGAGCCGGCGGGACAATTCCGAGGAAAAGGTATTGAGCACCAGCTTGTAGTAGCTGTACCGGCTGATGCCGCCGTTGACGCCGTAATCCTGGTACACGCCCAGGCTGTCGAAGTCGATAGGGTCGGCATTGCGGTGGGAGTCCGAGGAGGTAAAGACGATGCGCGGCCGGTCGGCACCGGCGGGCAGGCCGTTGCCGGCATAGACGGCATTGGGAATGGTGCCGTCCTTCAGCAGGCGGCTGAGGAGCACGAATTTGGACAGGAAATTGACCATGAACATCTCCTCCAGGCCCTGAGGGGTCTTGCGGGGCTTGGCCTGGGCCACCCCTGCATTGCAGATGCACACGTCCAGCTTTACGCCCTCGGCCTTGAGCCGGTCGGCCAGGGCATGGATGGATGCGCTGTCGGTGAGATCCAGTTTTTCCATGCGCACCTTGTCGGAGCCGCTCAGGCTTCTGACCCGCTCGCCGGCCTCGGGATGGCCGCTGCGGCAGGCCATGATGAGCTCGCCCCCGCGCCGGGCCACCTCTACGGCTATGGCGAAGCCCACGCCTGAATTCGAGCCAGTGACCATGACCGTTTTCCCGTCGAGCCGGTCCTTTTCGTTGAGCGGCCGCACGTTCTCCTTGCGGGCGGCAAAATCTTTGACGCCGGTGAAAACAGCCTGAAACGGGTTCTTGAATCGTCCTTCCGCCATGGATGTTGATGTTGTGATTTGGCGGGAAAATAGAAAGAAAAGCCAGGGCAAAAAAGGCCGGGGCCCTGCAGGCCTGAAAAAACAAAAAAGGGCGCAGCTTCCTCCTTTATACGGTTTCAAGTATGAATCCCGCTTTCAAAATAGGTTCAGTTTCTGCATCCAACCTATTTTAAAGCGGGACAGGTCATTTCATACTTGAAACGGTACTACCCTTGCCTCTTTCCCAAAAGGAGCTGAATTTTGCGAGGCCCCAAATCACCCGACATGAAAAAGATCATCGCCTTGTTCCGGGAGGCTCTCAGCGGCGAGGAGAAGGACTTCACCTCCGGCAGCATCAACCGGGCCATTCTCCTGTTGTCGATCCCCATGGTGCTGGAGATGGTCATGGAGTCTCTCTTTGCCGTAGTGGATGTCTTTTTCGTGGCCCAGATCGGCGTGGAAGCCGTGGCCACCGTAGGCCTTACCGAAGCCGTCGCCACGCTCATCTACTCCTTCGCCATCGGCATCAGCACGGCGCCGGCGGCCTTTGTGGCTCGCCGCACCGGGGAGCACAATCCCGAACAGGCCGCTGTAGGTGCCGCACAGGCTGTCTGGATCGCCCTGAGCCTTTCGGTACTCATTGGCCTGGGCGGCCTGTTCTTTGCCGAAGATATTCTGCGCCTGATGGGTGCCGATGCCGAGGTGGTTCGCATCGGTTCCGGATACACCCGCATCATTCTGGGCGGCAACCTCGTGATCATGCTGCTCTTCCTGCTCAACGGCGTATTCCGGGGAGCGGGCGACGCCGCCCTGGCCATGCGCAGCCTGTGGCTGGCCAACGGGATCAATATCGTGCTGGATCCGATCTTCATCTTCGGCTGGGGGCCGGTGCCGGCCATGGGCGTGGAGGGTGCCGCCATTGCCACCACCATCGGGCGTGGAGTTGGAGTGGCCTTCCAGCTCTACATCCTCTTCGGCGGCCGCAGCCTGGTGAAGCTGGCCCGGCGACACTTCGCCATACAGTGGTCGGTGATCTGGAGCATCTTTCGGGTGGCGGCCAGCGGAGCCTTCCAGTTTATTGTCGCCTCAGCGAGCTGGATCGTCCTGATGGCTATTATTGCCCAGCTGGGCAGCGAGGCCGTGGCCGGCTATACCATTGCGATCCGGCTCATCGTGTTCAGCATCCTGCCTTCCTGGGGCCTGGGCAATGCCGCTGCAACCCTGGTCGGTCAGAACCTGGGAGCTCACCAGCCGCAGCGGGCCGAAACGTCCGTTTGGCGATCGGCCTTTTTCAATATGGTCTTCCTCACCAGCGTGGGGCTGGTCTTTTTCGCCTTTGCCCGCCCCATCATCGGCCTGTTCAGCCAGGAACCAGCCGTCATGGAAGCCGGCGTGATCACCCTGCGGGTCATCTGCCTGGGCTATTTGTTCTTTTCCTACGGCATGGTGCTCAGCCAGGCCTTCAACGGGGCCGGCGATACCCTGACGCCCATGTTCATCAACCTGTTCTGCTTCTGGCTGATGGAGATCCCGCTGGGTTACCTGCTGGCTATACACCTGGGCATAGGCCTGACCGGGGTCTGCCTGTCCGTTGCGATCAGTGAGACGGCCCTGGCCGTCATCGCCATTCTCATCTTTCGGCGCGGACACTGGAAGCAGGTGCGGATCTAAGCCGGAAAATTCGGTGAATTTTCCGGCCGAAGGGCTGACGAATTGCAAAATTTTGATTATCAAACAACTGTGAGTGATCTAGCCAGTTTATTAGTGTAATTATCCATACCTAAAGTTGGGGAAAAAATTTTGCAATTATCAGGGTCTTAGATGCTGACAAGCATAG
>CAZQSF010000142.1:0-6406 GCA_964595955.1 uncultured Saprospiraceae bacterium | reverse complement strand
GTTTTCAGCCACTTATCGTCATTATTCACGGTAATCCGTGAATAATCCGGGTTAAAACGCATTCTCATGTCTCCAGCCGCCCTCACCATGATCAAGCCGGGCCACTTTTCCGTTTGATGTCGCCGGGCAGTGGGGCGCCGCGGGCTGGTCCGCAGGGGGCAGGTGGCCCGATCAAGAGATGCCGATCGAAGCGGAGCCGGTAGTTCAGCGATCCAATCACACCCTCAACCCACGAACTTGTAGCCGACCCCGCGCACGGAAAGGAAATACTCGGGGTTTTTGGGGTCTTTTTCGAAGTATTTTCGGAACGAGAGGATGAAATTGTCGATGGTGCGGGTGGAGGGGTACACGTCGTAACCCCACACGGATTGGAGGATCTGCTGGCGGGAGACGACCTCGTTTCGGCGGTCCACCAGCAGCTTGAGCAGCATGGCCTCCTTCTTGGTGAGGGTGAAGGTGCCGGGGTTGCCCTGGGCCTCGTAGGTGACGAAATTCACTTTGTTGTCGCCGAACTCGTACACCTCGGGGGTATTCTCGGGGTTTTTGCTGGTGCGCTTGATGAGGTTGTTGACGCGCAGCAGCAGTTCTTCCAGCACAAAGGGCTTGGTGAGGTAGTCGTCTGCGCCGCGCTTGAGGCCGGCAATGCGGTCGGCAGCGGCATCCTTGGCGGTGAGGAAGATGACCGGCACGTCCAGATTGGTGAGGCGCACCTGCTCCAGGATCTGGTAGCCGTCCACTTCGGGCAGCATAATGTCCAGGAGCAGCAGGTCGAAATGTTGTTCCTTGGTGTATTTCAGGGCCTTTTTTCCTTCGCCGGTGGCCACCACCTCATAGCCCTCCATTTCCAGATTTAGCTTGACGGCATCGCGTATGTTCTCTTCATCTTCCACCAGTAGAATGCGCATGTTCTTTGGGCTTTGTTGGGCTCGATTCGCGTTCGAGGGGGAGTCGGATCTTGAATACGGTTCCTTTGGGTTGGTTGTCATAAACTTGGATATTCCCATTATGAGCTTTCACGATTTGATGTATGATGTATAAACCAAGACCGGTGCCCTTTGTTGCGCGGGTGTCCTCATTCCCAACCCGGTAGAACTTCTCAAACACGCGCTTTTTTTCTTTTTCGGGAATGCCGACGCCCTGATCGGCCACTTCGATGACGGCGTGCCCGTTATCCGTATCCACTTTGACCGCGACCTGCGGGGCATCCTGGGAATACTTGACGGCATTCTCCAGCAGGTTATAGGCTACGCTGGTCAGACCGGCCTTGTCGCCGCGCAGATTCTCGATGGGGTGTTTTTCCTCAAAACAGAAGTCGGCCCCGGGGTATTTGGTCTCCAGGCTGGAGAGCACCTCCTGAAAAAGTTCACGCAGGTTGATGCGATCGCGATCGGGCTGATAGGCCGATTCCAGGCGCGCGGAAAGCAACAGGTCGTTGACCAGGCCGTGCAGGCGTTCGGTTTCCTGCAGGCCGTTGCGAATGAGCCCTTCTTCCTGCTTGGGCTGCAGCCGCTTGTGCTTGGCCAGGGTATCGAGCACCAGGCGGATGGATGCCAGGGGCGACTTCAGTTCGTGGGTAATGGACAGCAGGAAGTTTCGCTGCTGCTGGGCGGTGAGCACCTCCTTCTGGTAGGCCCGGTTGATGAGCCAGATGCTGATTACCAGGCTGATGACGAAAACCGTGGCCTCGCCGAGGATCATCAACTCCTGGCGCCGATATTGATCTTCCAGATTCAGGTAGCGGTTGCTCTGGTAGAAATCGGCCTCGGAGCTGACCAAGCCCTCGGCGACCATACCCATTTTCAGCAGTTCCCGTTTGGCCTCGAAGGCATCCTGATTTTTGGTGTACAGCAAAACGCTCCACCACGCAAAGGCCAGCATCATGTAGGCAATAACGATCAGGGATAAGAGCCGAAGGCGCACATTTCCATTCATAGGTCGAGGACATCCAGCGCATCGCAGATGAGTCGGGCTGCTTCCGCCAGGTCGGCCTCGCTGTGGGCCGCCGACACAAAGCCGACCTCGTAACCCGAGGGCCCCAGATAAAGCCCCCGGTCCAGGAGTTCACGATGCAGGTTTTTAAAGTGGTTCATGCTTTCAGGGCGGATCTGATCGGCCCGTCGAATGGGTATATCCCGGCTGAAGGCCATCCAGAAGATGGAGTCGAGGTGGGCGATGTGCACGGGATAGCCCTTGGCATCGCAATGGGCCTGAATGTGCTCTACAAAAGCCGTGGTCTTGCGCTCCAGCTTTTGGTAGAAACCCGGCTGAAGGCATTCTTTCAGGGTGGCATAACCGGCCGCCATGGCCACGGGATTGGCCGATAGGGTGCCGGCCTGGTACACGGGCCCCTCCGGGGCAATGTGGGCCATGACCTCCGCGCTGCCGGCATAGGCCCCTACGGGCATGCCGCCGCCGATGATCTTGCCGAAGGTGAGGATGTCAGGCTGAATGTCGTAATGGCCGGCCGCCCCTTCAAAGCCGATGCGAAAGCCGGAAATGACCTCGTCGAAGATGAGCATACAGCCGTATTTGTAGCACTTCAGGCGCAGGCACTGCAGGAAGGAGCGCTGCTGCAGGAGCAGGCCGTTGTTGGCCGGAACGGGCTCCACGATAATGCAGGCTACGTCGTCGCCGTGCTCCCGCAGAGCCTGGTCGAGCAGCTCGGGCTCGTCCAGCGGCAGCACGATGGTTTCCCGGGCAAAAGCCTCCGGGATGCCTGCCGAAGTGCTCACCCCGAAGGTGGCCAGGCCCGAACCGGCCTTGACCAGCAGGGAGTCCACGTGGCCGTGGTAGCATCCCTCAAACTTGATGACCTTGCTGCGCCCGGTGATGCCGCGGGCCAGCCGTATGGCCGACATGACGGCTTCGGTGCCCGAACTCACAAAACGCAGGCGCTCGATATAGCGATGGTGATCCAGGATAAGCTTGCCCAGCTCGTTGCCCAGGCGGGTGGGCGTGCCGAACGAGGTGCCCTTGGCCACGGTTTCCGTCACCTTTTCGCGCACAGCCGGATGGTTGTGTCCCAGGATGAGCGGCCCCCAGGAGCAGCAAAAATCCAGGAAGGTATTGTCGTCCTCGTCCACGACCCGGCAGCCGTCGCCTTCCTTGACGAAGAGCGGCGGACCGTAAACCGACTTGAAAGCCCTTACTGGGGAATTCACCCCTCCGGGAAAGTAGTGCTTGGCTTCTTCAAAAAGAGCGGCAGAACGATCGCGTTTCAAGGCAGTGGCAGTGAGCATGAAAAAAGTTTTATGCACAAAGGTACGCATAGCGGCCCGGCTTTGTTTTTGCGGGCTGTCAACCGGCCGTAAAAGCCCTAGCGCAAGGTGTTTTCCAGAAGGAGAAAAGGTATGCCCTGGCGCGTCCATTGCTCGACCAGCCCGTTGGGTGGCACCACCTCGAAAGCGAGCGAACCCAGCAGCAGGTCCACATCGCGATCGCCGTCCAGGTCGCCTGCATCCAAGACGAGCCAACGCCCGGCAAGGGCCTGGGGCAAGAGGTGTGCGGTGAATTGATCGGCGCCGTCGTTTTCCAGATAGAGGAAGCCCCGATTGGGCTGCTCGCCGAAATCAGGGAAGAACGAAATGGCAGCCAGATCCAGATCTCCGTCCTCGTCGAAGTCGATCGGCCGGGCTTGATAAGCCCCGGGATAGGGAAGGTGAAAGTGAGGCTCGAACTGCAAATCCTCCTTCTGCAAAAACAGGTAAATGCCGTGATACGGCTTGTACACGGGCGGGTAATCGGCATTGTCACCGGCACAATAGAGCAGGTCCTGTCTGCCGTCGCGGTCCCAGTCTACGAGTTGCAGGTAGCTGGACCCATAGCTTGCGGGAAAGGCGAGCAGGCTTTGGGTGCGGAAACGTCCCTTTCCTTCGTTGAGGAAGGCGACGATCTCCTCCTTGCCCTGGCCGAAGAGCGCGACGATGTCCGGCTTTCCGTCCCGGTTCAAATCCGCGACCTGGCTTTTGATGGCACCGGGAGTCTGCCGAAGGGGATGCGGCCGGTAAGAGCCGTCGGCCAGCTGCTCCCACCAGGCCAGGCGGCCGGTCCACTTGCCGAATTCGCAGATGACCAGGTCTGCCCGACCGTCCTGGTTGAAATCCGCCCGGGCAAGGTGTACCGGCCTCTGGAGGCTGTCAATAAGGACCCGCGTTTGGCCACCGGGGCGGGCCGGGAGGCTCATCAGCAGCCCGGAAGGGGCATCGGTGGGCGAAAAGGAGCCCATGGCCAGCAAGAAAAGTTCGTCTTCACTTTCGACCATCCATACGGCCCCTTCTGGCACATTGGCGGCACCCTGTATCTGCAGATTACGGTCGAAAACATATAGCGCCCGGGTGTTGGCATCCCCTACAAAAAAGCGGCCGCTCGTGTCCTGCATTCGAATCAAGGTGGTGCTGGGCGGGGAGAGGCGCATGCGTGGCCCCTTGACCCGAAAGGGCGGTGCCTGGGCCGAAAGCACCAACGAATCGGCCTGGGGAAGCTGCCGCGGAGCCTCCCGCAGATAAAAAGCCCGGATGGCGGCCCAACCTTCGGCATCCAGCACAGGCTTTTCGGGATACAGGCCGGCCCGGGCGACCCGGGCTCCGCCGGGTCCGTCTTCCAAGAGGCTGGCGCGGGGGTTCTCCGCATCGTATATGCCCAGCATGTAGCCCATGCGGGGCAACACGTAGCGGGCCCAGGTGGCACTGTCCAGGAGTTTGGGTTCCGGGTAAGCGTGGCAGGTCACGCAATGGGTCTTGGCCAGGGATTCACCCAGACTTGACGATTCGGCCTCGGTGGTTTCGGGCTGACAACCCGAGAACCCCCAGGCCGAGAGGGCGACGATCAGCAAACAACTCCTTCTCATAAGAAGCTAACATTCGACAGCCCGCTGCAGATGGCGGGGCGAGCGAGGTTAAGTTTTGGTTAAAGTTGCATCGCGAGGAAAAGTTGTAGTTTTGTATCTTGAAAAAGCCGATTTGTCCCGGCAAGCTGCAGGCTTGCCGGGACCCGGCCAAAAATCCATCGCCCTATGCGAGCCGACCTGCTTGCACAGTTAGCTGAGTTATTGTACCAGCACGACAAGGTTGCCCTGCCGGGTTTGGGTACATTTTTCGTGAAGCGCCGCTCGGCCCGCCGGGATCCGGTGCAGGGCATCTATCTGCCTCCGTCCCGGGAAGTGCAATTCAACCCCAACCTGCTTTTCGACGACGGCTTGCTCAAGCATGCCCTGGCCCGCCGGCAAGGGCTTTCCCACGCCAAAGCCGCAATTCTGGTGCAGGAGTTCGTTGCCGAGGCAAAAGACGTGCTCCGACGTAAAGAGACGGTAGCCTTGCCCCAGATCGGCAAGTTGTTCTCCAATCTAAACGGGCAACTCCAATTCGTTTCCGAAGAGGAAAACTTCGATTCGGACTCCTTCGGCCTGCCGGCCGTGAAGGCCGACCCCATAAGTTCTCCCCAGCGATCCGTGCAAACGGGCCCGACCGTACCCCCCCCCACGCAACCCAACTGGAGCGACCGCATCTACCACTGGTTTAGCCGCAATGTAGCCGTACTCCTCTTTCTTACTTTTCTGGCCCTGGCTGCCGTGGCTTACATCGCGTTTGGCGACCAGCTTTTCGGCTCTCGCCCGGGAGCTGACCCCCAGGCCGACACCCAGGTAAACGCCGTGCCCGTACCCGAGCCACCAGCAGCGGATACGATGGCTGCCGAGCCCTTCGAAGCAGACCCTCCGCCGGACGAAGCGGACAGCGACGGCATCACGCCCGCCCCCCAGCAGAAGTATTTCATAATCGCCGTGGGCATGTTTCGCGATGAAGAGAACGTCAATCATGCCATTCAGAAAATCTATGCCGACGGCTACGAGCCATTTATCGACCGGAAGGGCAACCTCACCCGGATCGGCATTCAGAAAACCTACTCCAGCAAAAGGGAGATCCAGGAAGCCCTTTCCTATGCGCGCGCTGAGTTTGACCCCCAGGCTTTTGTGATGAAGCAATGAAGGGCGAGCAAGAAAAAAGCGGAATCCGTCGAACGCCGGATCCCGCTTTTCGAAGCCCTTTCCTCGGGCTGATCAGTATGCGCCGCCGATGGGGCGCCCGTTCCATTCCGAATGGCCTTCAAACGAAGGCAACTGAGTGGGCACCTGAGTCATGCCGGTGGTATCGGTCAGGGCTTCCATGAAAGCGACGAGATCGCTCATCTCTTCCGGGCTGAGCCCCAGCGGATCGGGCGGCAGGGTCTGATGAGGCAGGTCCATCCCCATGCCGGCGCCGCCCCCCCGATTGTAGAAATCCACGACCTCATCCAGAGACTGATACACCCCGTTGTGCATATAGGGTGCCGTGAGCGCAACATTGCGCACGGTGGTCGTTTTAACCCGGATTATGCATAAACAATTTTAACATCCAGTTTGAGCCTGCTTTTC
>CAZQSF010000141.1:0-6582 GCA_964595955.1 uncultured Saprospiraceae bacterium | reverse complement strand
TATTTTTAACGTTAGCCAGAAAATAATGCAGAGCTGAAAAACCGCTCGGCGAACAACGACAATCCCATGTTCAGGATCGCTCTTTTTCTCTTGTTGGGCGCATCTCCTTCCGGATCCTTTCCTCATTCGGAAGCTCAGCCAACGCCGGCTTCCCTCTGGGAATCTGAATTTCGCATTGCCCTGCAACAGATCGAAGCCTTCAGCAATGACTCCGCCCAGGCGATCCTGAGCTGCCTGATCGAAGAGCTCGACGAAGCCGAAGCCCTGAGCACGCCGCTGGGCCTGCAGATCCGGCTCCGGCATGCCGAAGTACTCGAAAAAAACGACGAGGACGAACGGTCCATCCAGGCTCTACTGGACCTGATCGAGGAAAGCCAAGCGGCAAAAAACTGGAAGATCAAGGCGCACGCGCATATCCTCTTGGGGCGCATGTACGAGAAGCACGAACAATGGGATCTTTGCGAGGCCTATCTCCAACGGGCAGCCCGGCTCATTGAGGCTCGCGAACTGGATGTCCTCTACGCAAGGTTGTGCCTGCGGTTCTCTTCCCTCTACCGCCAGACAGGCCGCCAGGATTCGGCTCTCGTTCACGCCCGGCGGGCCATCCGGGCAGCGGCTTCGTTTGGCCAAACGGAATACGAGTCCACCGCCTATTTGCTCATGGGCCATCTACTCCGCGAAAAAGCCCCCCAACGAGCCCTGGCGCATTACGAACAAGGCGCCCGGGGATACAAGCAAATAGGAAATAGGCAACTACAGCCATTACGGTTACCTGCTCTATGGGATAGCCCGCCTTCACCTGTTGGAAAAGGATTATGCGAAAGCCCTGCAGCACAACGATTCCTCGCTCTGGGCGACCCGAATGGCCGTTAAACAAGGCTACGACAGTACCTATCTCTTGCCGGTTAACTACAAACAACGGGCGGCCATTTTCCAACGCATGGAACAGATGGACTCGGCTTTGCACTACCAAACCCTCCAATACGAAGGACGCCTTGCCTGGTTGAAACAGGCCAACCAGGAAAAGGTCATTGAGATCGAAGCCAGGTATCAAAACGACAAGAAAGCGCGGCAACTGGACAAGCAGGCGAAGGAGATCGCCTTCGAGCGCACCCAGCGAAACGGCCTGCTGGTGCTCATCGCCTTCGCAGTACTGTTCCTGGCCCTGCTTGCTTATTTGTATGTCCGGCTGCGGAAAGCCAATCGGCACACGAAGGACCAGGCCGAGACCATTCGCCAGACGAATGCCGAGCTGACCCGGTCCCTCGAACAACAGATCATGCTACAGGGGGAGATCCACCATCGCGTCAAGAACAACCTGCAGGTGATCATCGGCCTGCTCGATCTGCAACAGGAAGAGATCCGGGATCCCCAGGCCCTGAACAGCCTATCGGCCATGGCCAACCGGATCTACAGCATCGCAGCCATTCACGACACCCTTTACCGGCAAAGCAGCACGGCGGAAATACCGGTGCGCGAATACGTACAGACCCTCTGCCGGCATTTCCAGCAAATGGCCGAACCGGACCAGCCGATGCGCTTTGCCCTGGACATTGCGCCTCAGCTCACATTCAATCTGGAAACCCTCATGCCGGTGGGGCTGATGCTCAACGAACTGCTGACCAACAGCCTGAAATACGGCCGAAAAGCCGGCAAGCCGCTGGCCGTTCGGGTCGGGCTGGAGTCAGACGCCACGGGTATTCACCTGCATTACCGCGACAACGGCCCCGGCTTCCGGCACGACCACCTGGAGGAGCGCCGGGGCGGCCTGGGTATCTACCTGCTGAAGAGCATGGTGCGTCAACTCCAGGGCCATCTCCATACCTACAACGACCGGGGCGCCGTAATCGAAATCTTCTTTCAGGAAAAAAACAGAGAGCAGCCTTATGCGTCCGGTTCGTATTCTTATCGTGGAGGATGAAGTCCTGATCGCAGATACCATCGCCCGCTACCTGGAGAGGCAGGGGTATCAGATCGTCGGCTCGGCCATTTCCTACGAGGAGGCCAGGGAACTCTTTCTTCACCACCGGCCCGACCTGGTCTTGATCGACATTCGCCTGAGCGGCCCGAGATCGGGCATCGACCTCGCTCATTTCATCCGCCGGCAACCCCAGCCCATACCGTTTCTGTACCTGACCTCTCAGGTCGACAGCCACAATCTGGAGCAAGCCAAGGAGACCCAGCCGGCCGGTTACCTCACCAAACCCATCCAAAAACAAACGCTGTACTCCACCATTGAAGTGGTTATGCACAATGTCCGCATTCAGGACAACCAGGAAGAGCACATTGAGCTATACGACGGCAAGCAACACCACAAGATTAAGGTCGATGCCATTCTCTTTCTTCGAGCCGATCACAATTACATACAGGTCGAGTTGCTGGACAAAAGGCCGATCCTGCAACGCAGTACGCTGCAGGAACTCCTGGAGCAACTTCCGGCCGGTCGGTTTGTTCGAACCCACCGCAGCTATGCCGTCAACGTGAAGCACATCCAAAGCTGGCGCAAAGATTGCCTGTTCGTAAAGGATCACCCCATCCCCGTCAGCCGAAGCCGGCGAAGAGAGGTGCTGACCCGCCTAAAACGAAGATAGGAGGATCAGCACGTATGCTTAGCCTTTAATAATACCTGGCGGTCAAATCGACGACCCCTAATTCCTGGTGAGATTCAAGGTGCAGTCGTCGCCGGATTCCGTAAGGATACCGCTGAGGTTGTCTCCGTCCAGCACGAGGTCGATATCCGTACCAAAACTATTTACTTCCAGCTCGCAGCTGAAAAAACTACTCTCGGAGAAGCCGAGGGTCGTAGAGGAGGAGCCGCCGCCGGCGAATGTCTCTTCAATTTCAATTTCAAAGCCTGCAAAATTATCTTCCCGGATCGTGACTTCAATCATATCACCGGCTTCCTGGCAACTGCTGCTGCCGGTGTAGGTGCCGAGGAAGTCCTGCGCCGTGCAAAGTAAATCAGCCCGCATAACATCGAACTCGCAGGCATCACCGAAAAGAACATACTCGCCGGTCAGGTCATCCCCGTCCAGGGTGAGTTCGTAGCTCGCAAGCCCCGATGGGTCTTCTATCTGTGCCGTGCATCCGTTGATGGATCCTTCGGTGACGAGAAACTCCGTCGTGGCTCCACCTTTTTCGCGGATTTCCACGTTCAGTCCATCGGGATCGTCGGTGAGGGTCATGATCACCTCGCCATCGCAGTTCGTGCCGGTAAAGGTGTCGATGAAATCGTTCTTGGTACAGGGGCTTCCGCCATCGTCGTCATCATCGTTGCCGCAGCCGGTAATGAATAGCCCGCCGACAGCGAGGGCGAAAAAAAAGAACTTAGCTGTTTTCATGATAGAAAGATTAAATGATTGTGAATGCGTTCTGCTCAGCCTGACCCGGTGAATCCAACTACAGCCGGATTGCCATTATGGCTTGAATCAAGGCTGGCTGAGTCAGCACGCAAATAGCTGTTTCTAGCCGGAAAAGTGGGCTTGCCCGGCAGGCTTTGGGCTAAACGGTAACAAATATGTGCTCAACGGCTGTCGAACGCACGGAAAGCCGCCGGTGAAGCCGTGGCCCCGGCCCAAACCCGGCGGGACCGAACAGACCAGGATGGTAGCCCGGCTTTACCCGCTGGCCAAAGAGCGGAAAGCCCCTTTCACCGGCCGGTAGTGCTAGCGAAGGATCAATCGGCGCACGGCAGTTTGCCCCCCGCTTACCCGCCGGATCCAATAGACTCCGGCCGGCCAATCGAGGGTGGAAAGACTGGATGTTCCTTCCGGCAAAGCCCGCTGAAGGCACAAGCTTCCCTTGCTGTCGTATACCAGCAACTGGCCGGGCCGGCGGCTTTGAATCTGAATGCGGCTCGAAGCCGGGTTGGGAAACACCCGGAAATCATCCGCCTCGGGGCGCCGGGGCTCTGCCACCGAGGTCAGCAAGTCGGCAAACAGCCAGCGGTAAGCCGCTTCGAATTCGGCAGCCCAGAACGCTTCGTTGTGCTGGCCCTGGGGGTTCACCCGGTGCAGGAATTCATCCGGCCCGAAATCGTAAGCTTCGAAAGTGTCGGCCACCGCTTCGGCACCCAATGCCATGACCGGGCCCTCCTGACCACCGTACAACTGGTAAATGCGCATGGGCTCGCGGTGCCCTTCCTCACGGAGCAGATCCTGCGAAGCGGAATTGAACCAGTAAGAGGGCGAGAATAGTCCGGCCCGGCTGAAGGTTTCCGGATACGCAAGTGCACCGTAATACGAGATGAGCCCGCCCATACTGGAGCCCATCAGGCCGGTGTATTCGCGTTCGGGCCGGGTGCGATACAAGCTGTCGATCCGGGGCTTGAGGGTCTCTACCATGAATCGAAGATAGGCATCGCCCTCACCGCCCCCGAAAGACGGATGGGCCCAGGGGGAGTACTCATCGAACCGGTGCACTCCCCCGTTGTCGATGGCTACCACGATGATGCCGTAGTCATCCTCCTCCTGCTGGAGCCGGGTCAGGGTCTCGTCTACCTCCCATTCGCCGGCAAAGCTGGTGGACAGGTCGAATACATTTTGCCCGTCGTGCATGTACAGCACGGGGTAGCGCTTGTCGCTGCTGTCGTAATCGACCGGCAGATACACCCATACCCGGCGGTAGCGGTCCAGTTGCGGCATATACACACTGTCGCTCAGGATGTGGACCTGTTCGTTGGCCGTACTCGGAACTGCGGAAACGTCCTCCCAGCTGAGGATGCTGAGCCGCAGGGTGTCGCCATCCAGGCAGGGATGCACCCGGTTGGGCAGAAAACCGCCGGTGGCATTGCCCTCCACGGTCGCCCAGCTTCCGCGCGTGAATTTGAATTCCAGCGGATCGACGCCCAGGTCGGAGCAGGGCGCCAGGGTGATTCCGATTTGTCCACCACCCAGATCCTGGAGAATGTAGGCCGTATCGCCCGGGTCCCAGCCCTGGAAATTGCCGGCTATGTGGATGGGCTCATCCGGCGGTGTGTTGCCCGGAACGCTCTCCAGCAGGATCACTGGCTGGGCCGTAGCCAACAAAGGAAGCAAAAGGGCAGGAAGGAGGAAACGCATCATAAGTTCCGGGTTTAATGGAAGCAATGCCCACAAAATACGGCTTCGCGCAGAAAAATGACCCAAAACCGGCCCGGTCCCGGGCATGAAAACCGGGCGGATTTAAAGTGCAGTTAACAGCATACTGTTATATTTATTTTCATGCTTCGACTCCTCTTTTGTTTTGTACTTCTGGGCTCGTGGTCCGTTCCGGCGGGAGCCCAACCCAACCCCCAACCCATGGATCTGGACGTCATTACCCGATATGCAGACGTAAAAGACCTCCGCTTTCCCTACTACGACTACGGCAGCGGCCCGGTCGTGCTCCTGCTGCACGGTTTCCCGGACTCCAAGTATCTGTGGCGGCATCAACTTCAGCCGCTGGCCGATGCCGGCTACCGGGTCATTGCGCCCGATCTGCGCGGCTACGGTGACGCACCCAAGCCGGAAGGAGTGGAAGCTTACGCGATACCCCATATTCTGGCCGACCTCACCGGCCTGCTGGACGCCCTCGACATTGAGAAGGCTCATGTCGTCGGCCACGACTGGGGCGGTACGGTCGCCTGGCTATTCGCCGGCTTCCACCCGGAGCGCTGCCTGAGCGTGACCGGCCTGACCGTAGGCGCTCCAGGCGCCCCCGGCCGGCGGGCCCTGCCTCAGCTCGAAAAGCTCTGGTACGTCTTCTTCTTCCAGAACGAGGGCGTAGCCGAAGAATGGATGCGGCGCGACGACTGGCAGGGGCTGCGCGCCTGGACGCGCGAAAAGGGAGACCTGGAACGCTACATGCAGGAGTTGGACAAACCCGGTGCCCTCACCGCCGGGCTGAACTGGTACCGCGCCAATTTCCCGCCTTCTTCGCTCAACAAGACCGGCTCCAATCCCCCGCGCATCACCCTGCCGGCTATGGGCATAGCGGCAGAGCACGACACCTTCCTCCTGGAGGATCACGTAAAAAAGTCGGATGCTATGATCGACGGCTCCTGGACCTACCACCTCATGCGCGATGCCTCCCACTGGCTCATGCTGGACCGGCCGGAAGCATTCAACCGGCTCCTCATCGATTTCCTGAAAAGCGCCGAGTGATCCGCTAATCGGGAGCATCCCGGTCCGAGCGCCCTTTGGATTTGCTGGGTTTCAGATCTGCCATACCCGCCCGGGACCGCCCGGAATATTCACGGAGTTCGCTGCCCTCCGGGCAGTGCCGATGCCAAACCGTTTGGAAATAGACCGGACATGCCTCGATCGTTTCAAAGCCGCGATGATCCCCATTTTACCGTGAATACCGTATACGCTTTAGGTTGAGCTAGCCGCTGAATGGCAAAGCCTCCGGTCGGAGAAAGGAGATGGTAGCAAGACATGCTGATGTCCCTATACCCTCTACCGCAAGGTTGGGCCCTTGCTGACGAAATCGGCCATGCCCAACCTCAGCCCGGAAAATTCACCGAATTTTCCGCCCGAAGGGCTGACGAATTTCAAAATTTTGTGAACCAAACCATTACGAATAATGCAGTTCAATTCTTACTGTTATTATCCGTACCCAAAT
>CAZQSF010000140.1:0-6589 GCA_964595955.1 uncultured Saprospiraceae bacterium | reverse complement strand
TTGTTGGGATTTCGCTTTTGGAGCGAACGCAGCCAAATTTTATTCTGAGCAAGGCACTCTGAGGGAGCATAGCCATAGCTACGTGACCGAAGAGTAACGTAGCTCAGGAGAAAATTTGGCAAGAACAGCCCAAAGGGTGAAGTCCCAACAAGCTCTAAAAGTTGCCTTTACTTCACTCTACTCGATTATGCTATTTTACGTATACCTATTGTATTCACCTTCGGGGAATAAGTACTACGTTGGTCAGACCGATGATCTGACCTATCGGCTGTTGGTACACAACGAACTGGGAAGTGGATCGTACACATCTCGCTATCGGCCCTGGGAGCTGAAGTGGTGGATGGAAGTTCCCAGCCGCAGCCTGGCCATGCAGGTGGAACAATACATCAAAGGCCGAAAGAGCCGGACCTATCTGGAGCGGCTGATCGGGCTGCTGCCAGGCGGCCATGATATGAGGTAAAGGAGCATTTGACGTGCTCGGTCCGGGGTCATCTGATTTGCTTTTTTGAGAATCCTTACCTTCGAGCAGCGGGTTCGATCTGGGAATAGACGTCTTACCCTTGCAAAAGGCTTACCCCCACACCACTGCCTACCTGTGTGACAGTTGAAAAAGCGCCCGTTAAACCTTTTGCTGGGTTGGACATCCAAGAAATACGATGACCGCTCACGCATTCAAAACCCTATGACGCCTATTGCGCCTGTTGTGTCAAAGCCGATGAATATTTCGACTACGGACGATGAGATTCTGGCTCAGTTGCGCCAGCCCCATACTACGGAGCGCGGCTTCCGGTTGCTGATGCAAACCTACCAGGAACGGCTTTACTGGCACATTCGGCGTATGGTGGTGGAGCACGAAGACGCCAACGACGTGTTGCAGAACTGCCTAATCAAGGTATATCGCAACATTGGCTCGTTTGAAGGGCGTTCGGGCTTGTACACCTGGCTGTATCGAATAGCCACTAATGAAGCATTGACCTTTTTAAAGCAGAAAAAGCGAAAAGCCTCGGCTGACCTGGATGATGAGGAATACGATCTGGCAGCCACATTGCGCGCGGACCCTTATTTCAATGGAGATGAGGTGCAGATCAAACTGCAGGAAGCGCTCGAAAGGCTGCCTGAAAAGCAGCGCTTGGTCTTCCAGCTTCGATATTTCGAGGAGATGCCCTATCGGCAGATGAGCCAGGTGCTGGACACCTCGGAGGGCGCGCTGAAGGCTTCCTATCACCACGCGGTCAAGAAAATTGAACAGTTCATGACACAGGAATAAGGCATGAAAAAGAAAACACAAGAAGAACTCCGGAAACTTTCGCCCTTCCTTCATCGCCTTCGCGAACGTGGCGACGGCATGGAGGTCCCGGACGGGTACTTTGAGCAGATGCAGGCCGAGGTGCTTCGGCGCATCCGGGAAGAAGACACCAAGACGGGTGCGGCTACACGTCCGCCCCTGCACGTGGCGCATCGGCGTCTGGGCTGGATGGCCGCTGTCGCTGCCGTAGCCCTGCTGCTCATCGCCGGCTGGTGGGTCTTCCGGCCCGAATCCGTCCCGGCAGAGGACTATGCCATGGGCGGGGTAGAGATTCACCAAAGCGATGCCGCCGCTTACCTCGAGGCGCATGCCGAGGAATTCGACCTGGCTCTGCTGGCTGAGCTCGCCGCGCTGGACGCTCCGGCCGACGACACGCAATCTCTGCCGGATGACGAATTGGACGAGTACCTGGAAGAACTCGAACTGGAAGAACTGGAGGAACTGCTCTAAATCGCAAAACCAATGAACACAAAAACACGCTGGCTCGGCTTGAGTATTCTACTCCTGACCGGCCTTGGGCTCCAAGCCCAGATCACCGAAGACGACTTTAACCTGCCCTCCCTGGCTCGCCTGGAAGCCCAGCGGGTGGCCTACATCACCGATCGCCTGGGACTGACCGCTCAGGAGTCCGGCCAGTTTTGGGCCGTGGTCAACGAATACGAGCTCGAACAGGAAAAGATCAACGACAAGTACAAGCCCGGCAAGCCGGTAAGCCAAATGACGGATGATGAGGCCGACGCCTACATCCGGGCCACCTTCCAAAAAGATCAGGATCTGCTCAACCTGAAAAAGGAATACTACGCCCGCTTCCAGGAGGTGCTAAGCCCGGCCAAGATCGCGCTCTTTCCCATCGCCGAAAAAGAATTCAAGCGAGAAGTCGTACGACGCGCCCGCGACAAGTGGATCCGCAGCCGGCTAAATCCTCGCGGGCGAAACTGACCGTTTTTTTAACCCTCTGATCCACTGAGTCGGGAAAAGGCAGGCACCCGCCCTGCACGAAATGGTCCAGCCGGCTAGATTCCCAGCCTTGCTTTACCTTTGCGACAACCCAACGCAAATCTTTACTGTTCTTTCTTTCAGAAAGAATTGAAAGTTATTGTAAATTTGTCGTAAATATCGAGCAAATGAAAAGCACCATCACCTGTGACATGGAGGGGGTGATCCAGACCTTCAGCAAGGGCGCGGAGTCTGTATTCGGCTATGATTCCGAAGAGGTTGTCGGCAAAAAGCGGGTCTCGGTCTTCTCCCCCGGCGAGATCGTTCTGCAGAATGTGCCCAAATGGCTCAAGGAAGCCTCCGACAAGGGCGAGTACGTGGCCAAGACGGTCTTCCTGCGCAAGGACGGCACGCCTTTCAACGCGCGCATCCGCATCACGCCCACCTTTGCCAAAGGCAAGGAGCACGGACAGACGGGCTATTGCGGCGTCACGGAGATCATTGACGAGCCGGTAGAGGTGCCCATCCACTGGAGTACCAAGCTGATCAAGGCTCTGGCCATCACGCGCATGCCCTTTCTTTCGGCCGTGCTCATGCCGGCCTTCATCGGTGCGGCCTTCAGCGCGGTATACCTGCTGCCGGAGGGCGCAGCTTTCCCCTGGCTGCACTTTGCACTGGCTACCCTGGGGGTAGCGCTGCTCCACCTGGGCAGCAATGTGATGAACGACTACTTCGATGTGAAGGACGGCACGGACGAAGCCAACAACGAATACTTTCTGCAATACTCCGGCGGCAGCCGGGCCATTGAGCTGGGGCTGATCACACTGGAAGGCACCAAGCGCCTGGGGCTTGTCCTGCTGGGCGCGGCCACCCTCATCGGTCTGTATCTCACCTGGGCCACGGGCTGGCCGGCTCTGGTCATTGGGCTGACCGGCATGGCCATCGGCTATTTTTACACCGCTCCGCCCTTCCGGCTGGTGGCCCGCCGCGGCCTGGGCGAGCTGGGCATTGCACTGGCCTTTGGCCCATTGGTGACCCTGGGTATGGGCTGGGTGCTCACCCAGCAGCTGGATCCGCTCATCTTTCTGGCGGGTGTGCCCGCCGGCCTGCTCACGGCCAACATCCTGCTCATCAACGAATTTCCCGATGCAGCCTCGGATGCCACCACGGGCAAGAACCATCTGGTGGTCACATACGGCAAGAAGAAAAGCATCGGCATTTATACTGGCATCCTGCTGGCAGCGGTAGCCGGTATCGTAGCCCTGGTGCTCTTGCTGCCCGGCTTCAACTGGCCCCTGCTGATCGTGGCGGCTGCCTGCCTGGGAGCCGGTCTGGCCATCGTGCGCCACATACGCGCCCATTATGCCGAGCGCAGCCTGGTGAAGAGCAATGTGAACACCATTGCCCTGAGCGCCCTGACCAGCCTGGCCATGGCCCTGGCGATCTGGCTGGGGTAGCGTCATTAGCGGCCGACTTTAAAAATACAACCCCCGGTTCCTGTATGGGCGCCGGGGGTTTTTCATAATATGATTTTTGGGTATTCCGCATGCAGACGGCAGGCCATACATCGCTTGCGCTAGGGTATCCGGATGGTCTGCTACAGGGGCGGCGTATGTTCAGCCTGCCCGGTGTCCTACCGCTTCCGGCTCAGGTAGATGCCGCCGAGGATAAAGCCCAGCCCCAGCAGATGCCCCCAGCTGATGAGTTCGCCGTCCACAAAGCCCCAGCCGACGGCTACGATGGGAATGAGATAGGCCACCGTAGAGGCAAAGACGGGCTGGGTGAGCTGGATCAGTCTGAAAAAAATGATGGAGGCCAGCACCGTGCCCACCAGGGCGAGAATGGCGATGTAGCCCAAGGCCTGCCAGCTGGCCCAGCCCTGCGCCATGACCGGCACAAAATCGGTGCTGAGCAGGTAGAGGAGGGCCGGCCCGCCGAAGAGCACAAAGGAAACCGAACTGATGGTGAGCGAGCTTTGATCCTTGAGGTAGGCACCCACGGTATTGCCGCTGATGCCGTAGCAGAGCGCCGCCAGAATGACCAGCAGGCTGTAGCCCCAGTCCGTCTGGCCGCCGGCGCCGCGGTTGAGCAGGATGAGCAGCACGGCACCCACCAGCCCCAGCAGTACGCCGGCCACTTTCATCCAGCCGGTACGGCTGCCGAACAGCAGGATGCCCAGGGAGAGCGTGAAAAGAGGAGTGAGCGAATTGAGGATGCCGGCTACCGAACTGCTGATGTGGGTTTGTGCGATGGCAAAGAGAAAGGCCGGTGCTCCGCTGCCACACAGGCCCACGATGGCGAAATAGCGCAGCTTGCTCCAGTCGATGCGTTGCAGGCGGTACAGAAAGATGGGCAGAAAGGCCAGAGCCGAGATCACGATGCGCAGGGCACCCACCTGGGTGCCGGAAAAGACCAGCAAGCCCTTTTTGATGAGGATGAAGGAACTGCCCCATACCAGGCTGAGCCCCAGCAGGATGAGCCAGGGCAGCCAGGGGCTGTTGGCGAGCTTCTTTCGGGCAGCAGGGGCTGTTTTGACCATGGCGCTGCGAAGGTAGGGAAGTTATGACCGGCTATTCTCTTTTTGCAGTCGACTTTTAGAGCACTTGATAGTCAAAAGCTCCACTTGATCCGGAAGAAGAGCGACTGGATGGGGCTGCGGTAGCGGCCGTTCTCGCGATCGAAGCCGAACTGGCCGATGAGGTCGAGGTCCCAGTTGGTGGCTACATTGTAGGTGAGGGTAGGGTTGAGGAAAAGGCCGTGCACCTCCACCGGGCTGTAGATGAGGGCCAGGCCGGCGAAGAGCAGGGGGTGATCTGCTTGGTGCCCTGCAGGAAGATGGCGTGGCGGTAGGGGTAGAGGTTTTTGGCGCTGAGCTCGAAGGCGAAGAGCCGTGCGATGTTGGTGCTGGTACTGCCCATACTGTTGTAGAGGTAGCCGAGGTTGAGGTAATAGCCCTTGGCAAAGGTATAGTCGAGCCCCAGGGTGGCCGCGAAGGCATCGCGGGCGGGCTTGCCGTTGTGTTCGTACAGGCTGTCGGGCAGGGCGAGGAAGTAGGTGGCCTCGCCCTTCAGGCCGGCATCGCCCAGGTTGCCGGCAAAGCCGAGACCGAAGACGAGGTCTTCCCGCGCGTAGCCGCCCAGCAGTTGGATGTCGTAGGTCCATTGATTGAACTGGTACTTGCCGGCGATTACCGCCTCGTCGAAATCGGTAAAGAAGCGCGAGGCCAGCTCGATGCTGGACGAAAAGCCGGTGTATCGCCGGATGCGCACCGCATCGCTGCCGGGTCGCTCCTCGTAGTCGAAATCCGTGAATGAAAAGGCGTTGAAGATGTCGTTGGGGTTCCACACGCTGCTGATGCCCCAGTTGATGCGCTGGCGGCCGGCGGTCACCTCCCAGTCGCCCTTGACCCACTGCAGGCTGAGGCGGTCCAGCATGCTGTGGATGACGGCGGCATTCTCGTCCAGCAACACCAGGGAGAGGTCGAAGTAATCGTTGTTCACATTGTCCACCAGGCCGGCAAAGTCGGGGGAGGCTTTCACCAGGTCGCCGTAGAAGATGCGGGTACGCAGCTCGGCCCGGAAGGTAAACTGATCGCTGATGTACCAGCGGAAGTTGAGGCGGTTGTGCACCAGATTGTCCAGCAGAAAGGTATCCACCAGGGCAAAGCTGCCGTTCTGGATAGCCGGATAGGACTCGTTGAAGAACAGCAGGGTCTGCATGTCCTTCAGGTAGCCGGTGAGCTGCCAGTTTTTGGGCGGGTCGTCCTGGGCATGGCTGAGTATGGGCAGAAAGGCCAGGGCGATGAGCAGGCTACGGATTGCATACACAGGCTTTGGCAAGGGAATCATGATGCCGTCGGTTTTTTCTTGCAAGCGGGCACCATGTCACGCCCGGACCTCATCGTCCACTACTTTTCCGTCATCTACCGTGACTACCCGGCGGGCGCGGTCGATCACCCGCTGATCGTGGGTGCTGAAGATGAAGGTGGTGCCTTCCTTGCGGTTGAGCTCGGCCATGATGTCGAGCAGGTTGGTCGTGGAGGCGGAGTCCAGGCTGGCGGTGGGTTCGTCGGCCAGCACGAATTTGGGCTTGGGCGCCAGGGCCCGGGCCACGGCCACGCGCTGCTGCTGGCCGCCGGAGAGCTCGTTGGGCCGCTTGTCGATCTTGTCGTCCAGGCCCACCTCATGCAGCAGCTCCAGGGCGCGTTGCTCGCGCTCGGCTTTGGGGCGCTTTTGCAGCAGCATGACGAAGGCTACATTCTCGCGGGCCGTGAGCACCGGGATGAGGTTGAAGTACTGAAAGAGGAAGCCGATGTGATTTTTGCGGAAGTCGATCAGCTCGTTCTCG
>CAZQSF010000139.1:0-6640 GCA_964595955.1 uncultured Saprospiraceae bacterium | reverse complement strand
CAGGCGCCAGACTGGAAGGCGCTTGGGGAAAGATGCGCTGCCCTGCTCAGCGAGGTCCGGCAGGCCGAGCAGGCCGTGCAAAGCTACTACTCAAAGATACCCGAGGAGAGGTAGCGGTCGCCCCGGTCGCAGACGATGCAAACCACGACGCCTTCATCCAGGCTGTCCACCAGCTTGCGGGCGGCCGCCAAGGCGCCGCCGCTGCTCATGCCGCCGAAGACGCCCTCCTGCAGGGCCAGCTGCCGCATGGTTTCGGTGGCTTCCGCCTGGCTCACGTCGATGATGCGGTCCACGCGATCCGGCTCAAAGATGTCCGGCAGAAACTCGGGCGACCAGCGCCGGATGCCGGGGATGCGGCTGCCGTCGGTGGGTTGCACGCCCACGATCTGCACATTCGGGTTTTGCTCCTTGAGGTAGCGGCTCACGCCCATAATGGTACCGGTGGTGCCCATGCTGCTCACGAAGTGGGTGACCTGGCCCTCCGTATCGCGCCAGATCTCCGGGCCGGTGGTGCGGTAGTGCATACCCCAGTTGTCGGGATTGGCAAACTGGTTGAGCATGAAGTAGCCGGGCTCCCGGGCTTTCTCTTCCACATACTCGCGGGCGTATTCGATGGTGCGCTCCCCCGGCGTGAGGATGACCTCCGCCCCGAAGGCCTGCATCGTCTGCACCCGCTCCTGGGTGGCCGTATCGGGCATGACCAGGGTGATGGGTATGTCGAAGGCCCGGGCGACCATGGCCAGGGCGATGCCGGTATTGCCGCTGGTGGCTTCGATGAAGCGCACGCCCGGCCGCAGCTCGCCCCGGTCCAGCGCCCCCTGGATCATGCCGTAAGCGGCCCGGTCCTTCACGCTGCCGCCGGGATTGTGGCCCTCCAGCTTGCCGTAGACCGTCACCCCCGGCTTCCGGATGAGGTGCCGGATCTCGACGAGAGGCGTATTGCCGATGAGATCGGAAACAGTCATGCAGATCTATAAATGGTTGGATGCCAAGTTACCGGTTTTTACCGGGGTACAACTCCTCCGGAGCACCTTTAAAAACTGGCCCGTCAGGGCCTTTACACCGGTAAAACCAAAACTCAGCTAAGATAACGTGAGGTTGGAGTTGAAGCTAGTCGCTAAATTGATGAATGTCAAAACCTCAGGTTGTAGAAGCTAGATTGTAGAATGCTAGTAAGACATGCTGACGTCCCTATACCCTCTACCTGCTACCCTCTACCGGGAGGTTGGGCCCTGGCTACCTTCACCTTACGAAATCTGCCATGCCCAACCTCACGTTAAGATACGCTGCCCCGTAGGGGCTACACTGCTCACTGAGCAAACCAAGCCCACATAAAAGACTGGCAGCTCCTGTGGAGCGCTCTAAAAAGACTGTGGACTAAGGCGTTCCGTATCCGCTACACCTTCTTCCGCCCTTTCACCACCACAAATCCGCCTTCGCCGTAGCCGTCCTTCGGGGCTTGTACTTCAGTGATCTCCTCCAACTCGCCGAAGAGGGTCTGTACGTACTCCAGGTCGCGGAATCCGGCTTTCTCCAGCATGTGCGCCACCCGACCCACTGGATAGAAGCGGGCATGGCGGTAGAACGTACTATCGGACTGGCGCCCGATGTATGCCTGCCCGATGGGCCGGTCGCGATCGATAAAGCCTACCAGGATGGAGCCGCCGTCCTTCAGTACGCGGTAGGCCTCCCGGAAGGCGAGCTGAACGTTGTCGAGATAACAGATGGTGACGAACAGGGTGAAATCGAAATGGAGGTCGTGGTAGGGCAGGTGCTCAGCGTCGGTATCCATGGTCTCGATGCCGCAGGCAACGGCCCGGTCGCGCATGGCTTCCACCGGCTCGATGCCGTCCACAATACCCAGTCGGCTGGCGAATTGCCCGGTGCCTACGCCGATCTCCACCCCGCTGATGTCTTCGGGCAGCTTGCGGAGCTGCTCGCGTATGGCCAGGAGTTCGGATTCGAATACGGCCTCGTGCCTGGTAAACCACTGCTCGTAACGGTCTACTTCTTCCTGAAAGGGAATGAGCACTTCGCTTCTCATGAGCGTCTGTTTTGGTTAGGCTTGCAGAAGGTACGCTCCTCCCCGAAGCTTTGCAATGAGAAAGGTCAGTTCACGATCCGGAATTAAAAGATGCGGAGTCGACGAAGTAGCTCATGTCAGGCAGAAAGAAAACCCTCGTTAGAGCCATTAAACCATTAGATTCTTGTCTGTCAGACAGCTTCTTCATTGGCGAAAAGCCTTCTGACGTATGGTGCTGGTCTCATTGTAAAAGGCTCTCCGGCCAAGGATTTGCGCAAGGTTAGCATAAACCGTTGATCGTTTGACGGTCAGCGGTAGACTACCGCCTACTTGTGCCAAAGCTGTTTTGGCTTCGGCGGGTAAAACGGTTAACTGCCTGCCGTCAACTGCCAACTACGGTCAGACGCCTCGGTCAGTACCACCCTGCCCGCGGACTGCCAACTAAACCCTACCCCTACCCCTTCGCCTTCGCCCGCTGGCGCTCGTAGCCGGTGTAGTAGATGCGGCAATGGGGCGGGATGCTCTGCGTGATCCACACATTGCCGCCGATGACGCTGTCGTGGCCGATGACGGTATCGCCGCCCAGGATGGTTGCCCCGGAGTAGATGACCACCCGGTCCTCGATGGTGGGGTGGCGCTTGGTCTGGGCCATTTCCTTTTGCACGCTGAGGGCGCCCAGGGTCACGCCCTGATAGATCTTTACCTCATTGCCGATCACCACCGTTTCGCCAATGACCAAACCCGTACCGTGGTCGATGCAGAAGTGTTCGCCGATCTCGGCAGCGGGATGGATGTCGATGCCCGTTTCGCTATGGGCGTGTTCGGCCAGGATGCGCGGAATGAGCGGTACGCCCAGCTCGTAAAAGGCGTGTGCGATGCGGTACACGGCCACCGCCCAGAAGCCCGGATAGGTGCGGATGACCTCGGTATCGCTCACGGCGGCCGGATCGCCCTGGCAGATGGCGTGGGCGTCCTTGAGCAGCTTCTCGCGGATCTCCGGCAGCCGGGCAATGAAGGCGCGCTCCAGCTCGTCGGCCGAGGACTCGATGCGGTCGTCGAGCAGGTCGAGGATCTTGTTGAGCTCCAGGGCCAGGTGGCGGGCGTGCAGCTCGAACTCCCGGAAGGAGCCGCAGCGATGGTTGGCCAGGTCGGGGAAGAGCAGGCCCAGGGCGCCGTGCACCCACTCCACCACCTGGCGGGGGGAAGGCACGCGCGGCCGGTTCTGGTATTCTTCGTACAGGAGCTTGAGAAAGGAGCGTTCCATGAAGCTGATGGATTTTCAACAGAAACAACGAGGAGGTAGCGGAAGGTTCAGCCCTGTAAGACAAGAGGATGCGATCCCTGACCAGGCCGTTGGAGCGATACCCCGAGCAATCCGGTCGGTTTCAGCATGGGTCGAATTCAATTCGCAAAAAATTCCTCACCGGCGAGCGGCAACGCTGGGACGATCCCGACCGGCCCAATGTGCTGCATTTTACCAACGGACGGTTTCAGGCCTATTGGAATCCGTGATAGGCACAGCAACAAGAGCTTGTTCCGCTTGCGGAATTTGGCGAAACGGCTTAGCTTTCGCTCAAAACCGGCATGCGTTTTTCGGTCTTGCTCGCTTTGTCCCCGTTCCTTTTGGATTGCACTTCGGAGCCGCCCGCCGAAGAGCAGCGATCGGCTGCCACCCACCTCTTCCTCCTCCGCCATGCCGAGCAGGAAGCCGGTGCCGGGGATGACCCGCCCTTGTCGCTCCGGGGCCAACAACGAGCCGCCTACCTGGACACCCTGCTGGCCAACATCCCTCTGGATGCTGTGCTGAGCACGCCCTACCGCCGCAACCGGCAGACCGCCGCCCCCATTGCCCGCCGCCACGGCCTGCCCGTGCGCACCTACGATCCCGACCTGGACCTGCAGGTACTGGCCGACAGTCTGCTGCAAGCCCATGCCGGCCAGACCATCCTCCTCGTGGGCCATTCCACCACCGTACCCGGCATGCTCAAAGCGCTCACCCGCTCGGAGGGATACCCCCCGCTGGACAAATCGGACTTCAACGATCTCTTCCTGGTGCAGGCCGGATCCGATACGGCCCGGGTGTTCCCGTTCCAGCTGCCGGCCTTTTGAGCATGGTCTCCCTAATGCTATCGCCTCCGGGCCTGCGAGGGACGATGGCCGCTCCAAAAGGATGTTATTTTCCTGATCCCCGTGCTGAGGAACTATCCCGGACAAGATCTATTCGATTAAAGAGTATGGAATGGGTTCCAGATGAGAAGATCATCCAGGGCTCGATCGTGCTGCATATCCTCGGTCAGTAATACATTGCATCTCGCCGATCGGGCAGATACCCGGATCAAGCTATCCCAAAACGAAAAACCATGTGCTTGATGAGTATCCATGGCTTGAAGGATCAACGACGGATCAACCTGCACCACTTCCAAACGGGATAAATCTGTGACCAGCTTCTTCACGCTTTGGGAAGGGACTTTGTACTTACCCAGCATGACGTGAGCGAACTCTTTCAGCACCTGAGTAGATAGCACAAATACGGCCTTTTCCCTCCCTTGCTGGAGAATATCTCTGCAAATGGAACGCTTTTCTTTTTCGTGCTCACTGAAGAGATAAACCAGAAAGTTGGTATCAAGAAAAAACTTGCCGGTCGTATAATTCATCGCGATTCCATCTCCATGAGGCAGTCGATATCTGGATCTGCTCGCTATCTTCCAGGAGTTGATCGATGGGATGGCGAGGTTCCGTCATGACGTATCTCCGCAGCAGTTCCCGGACCAGGGCATTCAGACTGGTGCCCCGTTCCTTCGCGTAGGCCCGGCTTTTTTCCAGCAGATCTTCGGGAATCGACAGCGTAATATTCTTCATAGCAACACGGCTTATGTGTTGAAAATACGCTTTTTTTCACATCCTTGCTAGCCACGACTGATTTTGCTCCCTCCCGCTATTGCCTCCGGGCCGGTGAGGTACGATGGCCGAAACGAGCCTTCATCGTCTCCTCCGGTCGCAGGGAAAGGGCGAAGGGAAGGACCTCAGACTTCAGAATCCAGAATCAAGTCTAACCCTTGGATCCTCCCGAAGTGCTTTTCATTGTATGTGGCCAGCCTAAGGTTATTTGCTATTGCCGTGCCAGCGATGAAAAGGTCCGGTATATCAATTAGGCTTCCGTCCCTTTTTAATTTCCGGTAAATCCGGATTACTTCCCGGTTGGCCTTGGCATCAAAAGGCAGCACCAAAACATGGTCGAACCACTCGTCCCAGAATTCATCCTGCCCGGGCTTGCTACCCACATAAATTTCATAGGAGGTGATGACCGATACAGCAAAAAGATAATGATCCTCGGTTAGCCGATACAGAAAGGATTTGGCTTTGTTGGTTTTTCGATAGTAGTCGATCAATACCGAGCTATCCAGACAAATTAACTTGTTTTCCACTCCTGAAAAGCTTTACGGTTTTCCAAAACCCTTTGATACCCTTCTTCGGACATTACCGGTCCGCGAAGGAGAAGGGCGCGCAAAGCCGAACGTTCTTCTCTGAATTTTGCTTCGATCACTTCACTCGTCAGTTCAGTCTTTAATTTCGCTAACTGACCAGCGGGCAGCTGCATGACCAGATTCCTCAATTCTTGATAATCTACCGATACTCGTAAAGTCATAAATTCAGCGTTCATATGTACAAGGTAAACCTTTCAAGCGGCATTAGGGTTCCGAATGCATTTTTTGCCCCCTATCCAGGCCCGAGAGAGATCTTACTGTTTTCAAATGAGGAGGTCGTAGATGAAAACCGATTTATACTGGGCCTGATCAAGGCGAGAAACGAAGGCATAGCCTTAGCTACGGCGAGTATTTTCAACGAAGAGCAGGCGCAAAAGAAACGGTTTACATACTTCATTTTCATTTGAAAGCAGTATAAAGACCGCTCCCGCCCACTATCGCCTCCGTCCTGCGAGGGACGATGGCCCCACAGGTCCTTCATCCTACCCGGCGGCAGCCGGGAGACGATACTGGAACCCATACCCACTACCCACTACTACCTACCCGCTACCTGCTAATAACTCGTCTCATCCAGCTGTACCTTGCCCCGGAAGGTGTAGAACACGAAGCCCGTATACAGCAGCACCAGGGGCGCACCGATGGCGGCAAACAGCAGCATAATGCCCAGAGACTTGTCGGAACTGGAGGCGTTGTGCACGGTCAGGCTGTAGCTTTCGTCCAGGGTGGAGAGGATGATGGTGGGGTACAGCTCAAAGGCGACTACCATAAGCAGAAAGGCCATAGTCAGCGAGGAGAATACGAATGCCTGCATATACTTGCGCTTGCGCACCAGGCGCGGGATATTGGCAATGCTGAGGAAGGCCAGCAAAGGCAGGACGAAGAGGGCCGGAGCCTGCTTGAAGTCGTCCGTGAGATGGGGAATGTAGATGAGGGTGTAGAGCGTGACTATGGCCAGGCTGACGATGAAAAAGATGATGGCCCGCCGCAGCAGGATGGTCACCTTAGCAAAGAGGCGCCCTTCCGTCTTCATGGTGAGGTAGATGGCCCCGTGCATCATGCAGATGGCCAGAGTGGTGACGCCCACCATGAGGGCGTAGGCATTGAGAAATTCCAGCCAGCTGCCGGTGTATTC
>CAZQSF010000138.1:0-7118 GCA_964595955.1 uncultured Saprospiraceae bacterium | reverse complement strand
GAACTGTATTATTCGTAATGGTTTGATTTACAAAATTTTGCAATTCGTCAGCCCTTCGGGCGGAAAATTCGGTGAATTTTCCGGGTTAATTGGCTTGGTGGTCCTGAAGGACCTCCAAAGCAATGTATTCGAGCGCTTTTTCGTGGGTGGCTTCCAGATGTACGGGCGGGGCCAGGCCGGCCTCCAGGGCTTCTCGCCAGCGCAGCGCGCACAGGCACCAGCGGTCGCCCGGCTTCAGGCCGGGAAATCGGTAGCGGGGGTTGGGGCGGCTCAGATCGTTGCCCCGGCTGCGGGTGAAATCGAGAAACGCTTGCGTCATCGTAGCACATACCACATGGGTACCGCGGTCTTCCCGTCCGGTATGGCAGCAGCCGTCGCGGTAAAAACCCGTGAGCGGATCCAGCGAACAGGTCTGCAAAGGATCCCCCAACACGTTCTTGGCCTTGGGCTCGTCGGCTTCGGAGGATGCATGCATGCTCAGGAGCAGCAAAAAAAGGAGTGGGAACATGCGTCGGCTATTTTTCAGATGTCCGGGCGTGCGCTTTCAGGTCGTCCAGGGCTACGAAATCCAGCGCTTTTTCATGGGTGGCTTCCAGATGTACGGGCGGGGCCAGGCCGGCCTCCAGAGCTTCTCGCCAGCGCAGCGCGCATAGGCACCAGCGGTCGCCCGGCTTCAAGCCGGGGAACTGCCACTGCGGTTTCGGCGTACTCAGATCGTTGCCCCGGCTGCGAGTGAAAGCGAGGAACGCTTCGGTCATCTCGGCGCATACCACATGCCGCCCGCTGTCCTGAGGGCCGGTGTGGCAACAGCCATCGCGGTAGAAGCCGGTGAGGGGATCGGTCGAACAGCTTTGCAACCGTCCGCCCAGCACGTTTCGGGTGCTTCCGTTTTCCATGTAGGATGTTTTACCAGCACAACAGCACAACGGGCGAAAGGGTCATCGCAGGCGGAAGGAATCCACCTCTTCCAGGGTATCCGGATTGAGCACCTCCACCTCTATGCGCTTGTTGCGCACGTGGAGGAGCACCAGGGCATTTTGGGTCGTGAAGCCCTGAACCCATTCCGACCAGGGGGTTTGTTCCTGAGCATAATATGGTGCCCCGGCGGCCCCGTTGTTGATTTGCCAGATCGAGCGATTCAACGCCAAACGGTCGCCGGTATAGCCCTCCGGGTACATGGGCATACCGGGCCCTACCTTCGTGCGGGCGTAATTGTGTTCGTCGCCGGTCAGGATCGCAACTACCTTTTGGCTCTGATTGATCAGGATGTCCAGGTACTCGTCGCGTCGCTCCAGGATGCCTTTGCTCAGCGGCTTCCCGCTCACATAGGTTCGGATCTCGTTGTTGCCGCGGTACCACATGTCGTCGCCTACATGGCCTCCGTTGGGGAAGCAGGGGGTGTGCTGGGTCACAAAGATGTGTTTGATCTTACGGTCCGCTTCCAGTCTGGCGATCGTCTGGCGAAGCCATTCGATCTGCCGGTCCATGATGTAGGCATGCACCCCACCACTGGTCAGGGGGATCGCCTCCGTAGATGGGGCGTAGAAATAGTCGGAATTGAGCACAACGACAGCCACGTTGCCGTAGGTATAGGCATAGACGGTCTCGTCGTAAGGGGGGAAATCCACGGCATTGGGGTTGGGGTCGTAGTCGGCGCCGTCTTCGCTGGCCAGCTCACTGGTGGGCATGGCAAACTGGCGGGCAAAGACCACCTCGGCGGACTCGGTGGCGAAGGGGAAGCGCTCCAGGTGGATGTGGCGGTCTTCCAGCTGAAAACTGCGCAGCAGGGCTTCGTGATTGCCCATGCCCACGTAGATCGGCAGGTGATGGGCCCAGGGCTCCACAGCCCGTTTCCAGTTGGCGTACTGCAGGTCCATCTCTTCAGGATGCAGCAGGTAGCCGTCGATCAGGTCGCCGGAAAACTGAAAAAAAGATGCGCCCTGCTGGGTGGCCAGCGCCATGATCTTTTTCATGATGTAGGCATTCGCCCCCCAGAGATTGCGCTCCCCTCCGCCCTGACCGTTTCGCGAATCGCTGGCATAGGCAAAGGTGAAGGCTTTTCGGTAGCCCTTCTCAGGCGCCGTTCGAAACGTATAGGTCTGCCGTTGATCGCCTACGGTCAGGGTATAGTCATACGTTGTATTGGGCTTGAGCCCACTGAGCCGGATCTCGTGCTTCCGGGCCGGGGTGGCCGAGGGAAAGGTGTAGGGCCCTACCTGTACCTGGGCTGTCACCGCCCGGTTGGTCAGGAAGGAGATCACGCAGCCGTCGGGAGCGGGCTGGCTGAGCATGGGCCCCTCGATGATGGTGGGTCCGACGGTGAACGGGCCGGTGCCCAGAAAGCGCACCCGCCCATCGTAGAGCAGGGTACCGGAGGTGTCCACCACGCGATAGCCCATCGTACCGCCCTCTTTTTCGGCCCAGCCGATCATGTCGTATTTGCCGCTCAGCCGGCCCTTGATGCGCAGCTCGGCCTTACCGTTGCGAATGGGAGCCGAATATTTGAAAAAGACAGGCTGCGGATGGCGCGAATCGCCGTAGGGAATAAATCCGTAGTAAAGCAGGCCGTCGAAGCCGGGGCCGAAATCGAAAGCCAGGCCGTCGGCTGTGCCTCGGGCCGCATCGGCAAATTGAGAAAGGGTGTAGACCGGCTGCCCGACGATCTCGTAGGCTTTGCCCTGCGGCGTATTGACGAACAGCCCCTTATCGTCGTTTCCCATATTGGAGTATACGCTGGGAACCTGCTGGGCCAACAGCCCAAAAGGAAGGAGAAGCCCAAGCCAGTGGGCGAATTGCTTTTTCATGGGTCAGGTTTTATTTACAAGCATCCGGGGCTAACCGGCACCGATTCATTGTACGTTCACGGAAGTGACGATATCCGCGTAGTTCTTACAGGTTTCGACGCACTCGGCCAGGGTGAATTTCAGCTCTTCTTGCATGACCTTCACTTCCTCGTTCATCTCGCGCACTTCCTCTTCCAGGTCGCGTATGCGTTCTTCTGCATTCCCCTTGATCTTGCCGGCCTCCAGTTCTTCCCGAAGCAACTCCAGTTCGGCCCGGGTTTCTTCCCAATCGGCGCGATGATCGGCCACATCATTCAGCATATCGGAATAAGCATCTCCGTGGCCCCGGCAAGCTTCCTTCAGGTCGGCCAATTCCTCGATTTGTTCCTCGCTCAACTGGGCCAGGACCTTTTCAGGCGCCTCCATACCGGCGTACATGCCCTTCCACTCCTGCCGTTCTGCCTGCAAGGCCGCTTCTAGTTCGCCCAGGGCAGCCGTGGTCTTTTTCCATTCGGAGGTCAGGTTTTCCAAGGCGTCTTGGTGTTCGGCCGTATCGGCCGAGCAGGCAACCAATAGGAAGAGGCCGAAAAGGGGGAGCGCGTTTTTCATTCGTGTTTTGTTTGCTCAAAATTAAAAAAATTGCCTCATTAGCAGACCGGAATATCCGGATTTGACCCTGGCTTACTCACTATGGACCTAAGTGACCTTCGCAGCGAATATCGCCAACACCCCCTGGAGCGGAAAGATCTGCAACCCAATCCGGTGCAACAGTTCGAACAATGGTTTCAGGAAGCTCGCCGGGCGCAGCTGGAAGAGGCCAACGCCATGAGCCTGGCTACGGTGGATGAGGCCGGCCGGCCTTTCCAGCGCATGGTTCTGCTCAAATACTTCGACGAAGAAGGGCTGGTCTTTTTCACCAATTACGAAAGCCGGAAGGCCCGGCACATGGCCACCCAAGCCGGGGTGAGCCTGCTTTTTTTCTGGAAAGAGCTGGCCCGGCAGGTACATATCACCGGGCGGGCCGAAAAGGTAAGTACCGCGGAGTCCATGCGGTACTTTGCCACCCGCCCCAGGGGTAGTCAGCTCGGCGCCTGGGTCTCGCAGCAAAGCAGCATCATATCCTCCCGGCAGTTGCTGCTGGCCAAATTCGAAGAACTGAAGAAAAAGTTCCGGCACGGCGAGGTGCCCCTGCCCGGCTCCTGGGGCGGGTACCGGGTGCGGCCCGATTCCTTCGAATTTTGGCAGGGGCGCGAAAACCGGCTCCACGATCGCTTTCTCTACAGCCTGGAGAACCATAGCTGGAAGATCGAGCGCCTCGCACCCTGAACGCGGCAGTCAGGTGCCGGGGATCAAGGCCTGGAAACCAAAGCGCTGTCCGCCCAGCCGGCGATAGGTCTGTGGCCCCAACCGGAAAGGTACCGGTTCGCGGAAAAGCGGCCCGTCCCAGGCGAAGGTGTGAAACGCTCCTCGCTCCCCGCAGGGATCCACTTCCGGCGGCAAGTCCCGGAGAAAGGATGCATCCAGCCTACGGCCCAGAAATTCAGCCGGCAGTTTTTCGGTCTGAATACAGACGGTAAGGGCCCGGTATGCCCGGGCGAAGAAGGTTTCCAGCAGGGTTCGGCTGTCTTGTTCCCACAAGGGAAATAAGGGTGTTAAACCGGTCCGGCGAATGAGTTTTTCGCGATAGCGGCGCACGTCCTCCAAAAAAAGATCGCCGGCGGCCAAGTGGGTTATCCCTTTTGCGCTGAGCCGATGGGCTGCTTCGGCAAAAGCCCGTTCATAGCTTGTATTGCCGGCTTGCTCCGGCACGTACATCGGGTACAGCGGCAGGCCCAGGGCTTCGGCCTGTCGCTCGACCAGGGCAGCCGGCACCCGGTGCATACTCACTTGCCGCCCGGGTAGAGTAAAGGTGGTAAGCAGGGCAGTCGGCTGCCAGTCCGGATCGCCCTTTAACTGTTCCAGCGCCCTAAGCGCATCCTTGCCCCCGCTCCACAATAAACCGACCTTAGGCATTCCGATTGCAAGTTTTATTTTTGACCAAACTACACCATTTAAAACAAGATCGCATGCTTCACCGAATTACTGTCCTCTTACTTTTTGTGCTGGCTGGGTTTTCCCTCCAGGCTCAAACCTATCAGGAGGTGGAAGCCAGCCGCTTCGACTACGGTCGGATGTGGACCTTCGAGCACCCACCCCTCGACTATTTTGAAGAAACCTACGGCTTTCGCCCGGATGCTTCCTGGCTGGAAAAAGCCCGCATGAGCAGCCTTCGCTTCGCAAACTGGTGTTCGGCTTCGTTCATTTCACCCAACGGCCTCATCCTGACCAACCACCACTGCTCGCGGGGTGTGGTAGGCCAGGTGATGAAAGCGGGCGAGAACTTCGACGAAAACGGCTTCTTTGCAGCAAGCCGGGCCGAAGAGCGCCAGGTGCCGGGGCTGTTCGTCAAACAGTTGGTGAAGATGGAAGATGTCACCAACCGGGTCGTACCCCTTGTGGAAGCAACGACCAGCGCCGAGGAGATGCAGCAAGTCCGGCAGCAAACCCTCGAAAAGCTGATCGGGGAATACCAGAGCAATCCCGAATGGGCCGGCCTGGAGATCGAACCGGTAGTGTACTACAACGGCGGCCGCTACTCCCTGTACGGCTACAAACGATATGACGACATCCGCCTGGTGCTCATCCCCGAGCTGGCCCTGGGCTACTTCGGCGGCGACCCCGACAACTTCACCTACCCCCGCTACAACCTGGATTTCACGATCTGGCGCGCCTACGATGAAAACGGTGAGCCGCTGAACACCTCCAATCATTACTTCAAGATCAACCCCGAGGGCGTGGCCGAAGATGTGGCCACCTTCGTCATCGGAAACCCCGGAAGCACCGAGCGCTACCGCACCCTTGCCCAGTTGGAGTACGACCGCGACTACCGGTACAACATTCAGCTGGAGCGCACCCGCGATGTACTGGACATCCTCTGGGCCGAATACTACGAAAATCCCGATCCGGAACTCTTGGAGCAGATCTTCGGCCTGGCGAACGGAGAAAAAGCCCGCACCGGCATTATCAAGGGAATGCACGATCCCTACCTCATGGGGCGCAAGAAAGCCATGGAGGAAAAGATCCGCGAACAGTCGGGCCTGAAAGGCACCGAAAACGACTACTGGGCCGAATTGGATCGCCTGTACCGCGAACTTGGGCCGGAAGCCATGGAGGTCATCCTGCTGGCCCCCAACCCCTTTGGTGGCAATGCCCTGCTGCTCACGCACTATTGGGATCGCTATCTCGAGGCCGCCATGGATGAGAACAGCAGCGAGGCGGATCTCACCACCCTGGAACAGCAGATCCGCCAAACGGCCGGTGACCTGAATTCGGATCGCCAGCAGAAACTCTTTACGGCCTTCCTGGAGCAACTGCAACAATTTGCAAGCCCAGACGACAAATACGTGTCCAAGATCCTGGACGGTGACTCTCCGGCCGTGGCAGCCCGGCGTATTCTCGACAAGACCAAAATGGACGAGGAGAAGTATCTGGATAAGCTCTTCAAAAAGAAAAAGCCGGAAAAGATCGCCAATGACAAGGATCCCGTCATGGAAATGTACCGCTTGCTCATACCGGAGTACAAAGCGGCCGGAGAACAATTCCAGGCTTCCGCACCCCGCCGTCGCGCTCTGGAGAGCAAGGTGGGCGGTGAAGTGTACAAGATTTATGGGCTGGACATTCCGCCCGATGCCACCTTTACGCTTCGCCTTGCCGACGGGGTTGTGAAAGGATATGAATACAACGGTACGGAGGCCCCCGTTCACACCACCTATTTCGGCCTGTACGACCGCCACTACAGCCACCAGCAGGAATTCCCCTGGAACCTGCCGGAGAAATGGATGGATCCGCCAATGGAACTGTTGAAAACCCCGCTCAACTTTGTGAGCACCAACGACATCATTGGAGGCAACTCCGGCAGTCCCATGATCAACCGGGAACTGGAGCTCATCGGGCTCATCTTCGACGGCAACATCGAATCCCTGCCCGGCAACTTCATCTATGAGTCTACGGCCAATCGCACCGTGAGCGTTCACGCCGGTGCTATTGTGGGGTCCATGAAGTACATCTACGAAGCCGATCGCCTGCTGAAGGAGTTAGGTGTGGACTAGGCCTCCGGATCCCTTCCGATCCTGCCGAAGGTCAAATGAATACCCAAACGGGCCCGTGCTTTTGCGCGGGCCCGTTTGCATAATACTGTTTTCAAATGAGGAGGTCGTAGATGAAAACCGTTTTATGCTGGGCCTGATCGAGGCGAAAAACGCAGGCATAGCCTTAGCCCGAATTATTCACGGATTA
>CAZQSF010000137.1:0-7391 GCA_964595955.1 uncultured Saprospiraceae bacterium | reverse complement strand
AGAATATAATTGTCAAGGGGTTGTATCTCGTAATATTGTTTATCAGGGCTGACTATTTAATCGTTTGGGTTGGACTGCAAAAGCGATGCGCATACTGGAGACACCGGGCGATCAGACGGTGTTGAATTGCACCCTGTTGTCATTCCTGCTTAGGTTCTTTATATACAGAATGGCGATAATCGAAAAAGGTGGCCTCAGCCTGGGAATAAGATAAAAAGATGTATCTCGATCGATGAAGATCGACGTTTTCAGTCTATTCGTTGGGAAGTAGCGCGCTCCCCCCTAGCAAACATACCCCGAAGCGCGGGATTTTTTCTACCCGGATATCGCAAGAAGAGTATTGCTGCACACTTCCTACAATTGCTGCAGGAACCATTCTTGCTCCCGAAAGGCAGGGGCCCCAAGGATGTCCCGTTCCAGTTCGGCGCGGCCGCTGCGATCGGAAGGCGACAGCTGCAGCAGGCGGCGGGCAAACTGATGCAGGAGCAGGTAGTGCTCGCGATGATAGCCCAGGTCGGTATGCCGCTGCAGGTACATCCGCATACTTTCGAGCAGGTTGTCCAGGGCATCCCATTCCCCCAGTTCGTAGAAGGCTTTAAGCTGAAGGGTCTTGGTACCGAAATAGAGAAAAGGTTGCCGCACATCCACTGTGGCCAGCAGCCGCAGGGCATCGGACGGACGTCCGCGGCCATAGGCCAGCCGGGCAAGGGCGTAGCGGGGCAAGGACTCCCGAAAAGCGGGTCGCAAAAAAGAGGCGTATTCCCGGATAAAGGCTTCCGTGCGCTCAAACTGCTTCAACTTGACCCCCAGGGATACGATGTTCCCGAAAGCGCTTTCCGGGATATGGCCGTCCTCCAGCAGGTAGTTTTGCTCGAGGCTTTGCCGGTAGAGGGTCAGGGCTTCCAGTGCAAAGGCTTCCTCCCCTTGGTTCAGCGCGCGAATGCAGTAGTTGATGGCCAGAAGGTAGAGGTCGCGGATCTCCTGTACCGGAAAGCCTTGCCGGTGGGCTTTCATGGCGCGGCGCAGCTGCTGAAAGGCTCGCTCATCCCCGCCGAAGACCACGGCCCGGTAACAGGCGTAGTATACCTGCACAGCGGGCACCTCCAGCAGTTCGGGCCTTTGTTCCAGCTCTTCCAAGACAGCCTCGAGCAAGCGGATATCGTAGGTCTCCTGATTGGTGATGCGACGGCTATAGGCCAGGCAGGCCTGTTTGAGCTTTTCGGCCAGGAAGAAGGTATCCAGCCGGTCGCTCATCGCCTGTAGGTTGGTCCGGGACTGGCGGTCGTGGCTGGCGATGTAATCGTAATAGACCTGCTCGAAGTCGTAGCCGCGATAGAGGGCGTGTCCGCTGTGGGCCTTCCGCTTGCGGTACCGGGCCCAGGCCTGGCGGATGCTTCGTTCGAAGAGAGACGCCTTTTGCCGCCGGCGCAGGTTGCGCAGCAGCAGCGCGTAGCGTTCCAAATCCTCCGCCTCTAACTCCTGCCAAAGCATGAAGGCTTCCACCTGCTTGGTAAAGCGGCTGAGCAGCAGGTACCAATCCCGCGCCTTGTAGGGCTTGCCCGGCAGCACCGCCCGGAACAGGGCAGGCCGGTCCGGGGGCTCGTGCCGGTGGGCCATCCACCAATCGAGCAGGCGAGCCATCTCCGGACGCCGGTTGAAGGCCGGACTGCTCAGAAATACGGCCAGTTGACGAAGCTCCGGCGGCGAAAGCGCCGCCAGAAGTTGAAAGGCAGCAGGAGTTTTCATGAGTAGAAACACACAATTAAATCTATGATAATCAATACTTTATTCTTAGAATTTATTGTATAAAGTTAAAAAAATGTTCTTGTTCGGTGTGCTGTGATCCCTCATTTTACAGCTTGAAATATCCCGTGCTATGAAAAGAAATGTGTTTACCCGACCCTGGCTCATCGCTTTAAGCCTGGGCGCCGCTCTTTCGCTCGACGCCCAGCTGCCGCGCGATTCGGCCGTACTCCTGCTGGATGTGACGGAACTCGCCATGCCGGCAGCCGCCGATCTGGACGGCGACGGCGACGACGACATCCTGGGCAGCCGCCGGGGGATAGACGGCCACCTGGCCTGGCTGGACAATACGGACGGCCAGGGTGATCTCGGCTGGCCACAGGCTTTCGGCGATTCAGCATGGGCCGACTTCCCCAGCGGGCGCTACGAATACGTGCCGGCCGATATGGACAAGGACGGCGATGTGGACATCGTGGACTGGCGCCGCTCCACCAGTTCGTTCCCCTATTGGGAGAACGACGGTCAAGGTCAGTTTTCGCACCCGGATCCATCGAACACACCGCCGGTTTCCAGCACGGGCGCCATACGGGTCGGCGATTGCGATGGCGATGGCTGGGAGGACATTTTCTACTACCATACGTCGGCCAGGCGATTGTACATCAACCGCCGGCAGGGAGCAGGCCAGCCCTTTGTACTCGAGGAAAAGATCGCGCTCGGACAGCCGCCATTCCATCAGTTCCAGGACATGGTCCTGAACGATTACGATCAGGATGGCGACCTGGACGTGCTTTTGCTGTCAACCCAGAGCGATGATCCCCTGAGCGGATCGCCCAAATACATCCGGCTGGAAGTGCTCACCCGCGATGCAGGCGGCTTTACGGCTTCGACCGGCCTGGATTTTGAGTACTACACCGCACAAGGCGGTTCTTTTCAGCTTCAGTCCTCCGCGACCGATCTCGACGCGGACGGCTATCCCGATCTGGCGATCGGCATGGACTGGACCGGCTTTCCGGAAGAACACCAATTGGTACTGCTGCGCAACGACAGTGGCTCCGGGGCTTTCACCCGGGAGCAAACCATGCCGGACTACAGCCGCCACACCTTGCTGGACGTGGATGCCGACGGGGACGAGGACCTGCTGGTACTGAAACAAGAGGATTCGACCGCTCCTCCCTTGCGGAGCTACGAATGGCTGGAAAACACCGGCACCTTCACCCTCCTTCCTCATCCGATCGATTCGGTCTTCACCGGTCGCCATCTGTTTACCGGAGACCTCAATCAGGATGGCCTCGCGGACCTGCTCACCTCCGACTGGCCCGTGACCGGCGAAGTGCAAGACGGAAAAGACAACTCCCAGCTGTTCTGCCGCTTTGCCACGGGCAGCCCGGGTAATTTTGGCCCGCCGGCAGCGCTGACGGGGGCGTTCGGTTTCATCCGGGACTATGCAGCCGGCGACTGGGACGGCGACGACCGGACCGACCTGCTCCTGGCTGTGGAAGACGGCATCCGGTGGATGCGGGCACTGGGCGGCAGCGATTATGCCCCGCCGGTACCGCTCTGGCAGGCACCTTCGGCCCTGCAAGCCTTTCGCTTCAGTCATTTCGATACAGATAGCCTCCAGGACGGCCTGGCCATACTGCCGGAACCCGGCACCGCATTCCGGCAGCCGGTAGTCTGGATGGGCCAGACACCCGGCAGCCCCTTGTTCTTTCCAGACATCCGGCTGCGGCGGCCCGACGGCTTCACCCCGGGCGATCTGGAGGGCGACGGCGACACCGACCTCCTTTTTGTCACCCAGGAGGGCGAGGTCGCGGCCCTGCGAAATGACTGGAACAGCGGCGGCAGCTTTGCCTTGCTTACCACCCTGCAAAGCCTGCCGCCGGGAAGCGCTGCCCTGGACATCGACCAACTCACCCTGGCCGACTTCGATCAGGACGGCCTGGGCGATCTGCTGCTGCGATCAGAAGGAGAGGTCTTTTTTTCGCTGCAACAAGACACGGCGGGCGGATTTGAGGATTGGGTGCTCCTGCCGGGCGTATCTACGGAGGTTCGGGTATTCATCGGCGATTTTAACGCCAATGGCCTCACGGACATTCGCTATCGAAGCTCCGTGGGGGGTATGGCTTATCTCTTCATGCAGGAGTTCGATCCGGTGGCCGGGGTATTTTCCGGGCCCCGAAACCTGGGCCCCACCCACTACAATGCCGACTGGTGGCAGCTCCGGCTCAACGAGGACGACCTGCCGGACCTTATGTCGGCCGAAGGCTACCGCCTGGCATTCGGCCAGCGCGGACAGCTCACGGAGGGATACCTGCCCGGGCCGTTTGACGATCGCCTGAGGCTACAAGTGTACCCCAATCCCAAACGCATCGACCTGGACGGCGACGGAGAGGACGAACTCCTCGCCGGTTCGACCACGCTGGCAGCCTACCGGCGCGATTTTTTGCAGAACAACTACGTCGAAGGGCGCTACGTGTGGGATACCACCAATACCTGCACCTACGATTCGCTCTTTCCGGCCCTTCCGGATGGGCGGCTCACGCTTCGAAGCGGTCCGCAGCAGCAACTGACCAGGACGGCCCCCGATGGGCAGTACGCCTTCTATTTGCCGGATACACCGGAGCACCTCCTCACCGCCCTGCCCATGAGTGCGTACTGGGAGGTCTGTCCGCCAGACACTACACTGACGGGCAACGGCCCCCACGAGGTATTCTTTGCGGCTTCGCCGGAAACCCTCTGCCCCCTGATGGAGCTGGACCTGAGCCATACGCCGATCCGGCAATGCTTTCCGTCCACCGTGAGTCTGGCCTATCGAAATGCGGGTACCGTTCCCGCCGCCCCGGTGCGCATCACCCTGGTTCACGACGAGCGGCTGACCCCCGTACAGGCCAGCCTGCCCTGGACCAGTATTACGGATACCAGCCTGGTGTTTGAGCTGGCCGAGGTGGGGGTGGGCGAAGCGGGGCAGATCGCCGTGGAGGTGGAGCCGGACTGCCAGAACCTCATATTCGGCGAGGTGCTTTGTTTTCAGGCCTTCGTTACGCCCGATTCCCTGTGTAACCCCTCTTCTTCCGACTGGGACGGCGCCAGCCTGCAGGCGGGTTCCGTTTGCCAGGGCGACTCTATCGCTTTCTATATCGAAAATGCCGGTCAGGGCGCGATGGCCAGCCCGGAGACCTACCGGCTCCACATCGTCAACGACGATATCGTCCTGCTGGATGCCGGCGATGTGCAGCTGGGCGTGGGGCAGTCCGATACGATACGTGCTCCTGCCCGTACCGATGGTTTCCTGCTCGAAGTGGATCAGCCGGATGCCCATCCCCGGCCCGAGCCGGTGCAATTGCTCACTGGCGGCTGCCTGGGCCCTCTGGACACGGCCCTGGTCAATGATTTCCCCGGCGATGACGGCAACAACTTTTCTGTTGAACGCTGCGGCATCGTCATCGGCCCCTACGACCCCAACATCAAGATGCCGGTGCCGGAGGGCTTCGGTCCCCAAAAGCTGATCGGCGGCGATCAGCCCATTCAGTACACCATTCACTTTCAGAACGTAGGTACGGACGCCGCCCGGACGGTGACCCTGCGCGACCGGCTCTCCGATCATCTGGACCTGGCCACCTTCCGGGCCGGGGCGTCTTCCCATTCCTGCGAGTGGACCCTCCTGCCGGATCGCACCCTTTCCGTTGTCTTTCCCGACATCAACCTCCCCGACAGCAGCCAGAACGAAGCGGAAAGTCGCGGCTTTTTCTCCTTTACCATACAGCCGGTGGCCAGTCTCCTGCCCTATACCGCTATCGAGAACGAGGCGGCCATCTACTTCGACTTCAATCCGCCCATCATCACCAACCGAACGGTCCACCGCATCGAAAAGCCCGTCGTGGTGGAAACGGCGTACGCGATGCTCTGCCCCGGCGACATCTACCTGGGGCAGCCTTTGGAGAAAGATACCGTCCTGCAGCAGGTTTTCGAATGGCCCGAAAAGGACAGCATCATCTGGCACACCGTCGATGTACTCACCCTGGATGACACGACCCGGGTAGCCGTTACGCTGGACGAAGCGGGCGAATGGCAGGGCCTCCTCATCCGGCAGGATACCACCATCCTCGATACCCTGACGAGCAGCCTGGGTTGCGACAGCCTGGTGCTGTACACCATCGATCTGCTCACGAACGTGCGGGAGCCTCACTGGGCGTCGTCTCTCCGCCTGTCGCCGAATCCGGCCACGGATCGGGTGCAGCTCTCCTGGCCGGGGATTGCCCTGCAGGGCGGCCTGATCCGCATGTACCAGCTGCCCGGGCAGCTGATGACCGAGCGGCGCATATCGCCGGGCATGCGGTCCGTACAGTGGGATGTAAGTGCCTGGCCCGCCGGCGTCTATCTGCTCGAGTTGCGCAGCCGGGGGCAGGTCGTGCACCGCCGATTGCTCGTGGAGTAGCGTAGTTTTTTTATGTTTTAAACGGTATTATTCTATTCTTTCGCCCAGTTGAATAGTTTGTAGCCCAGGGAAAGGTTGAGAAAACGCCAGGTATTTCGATAGGTGTAGCGATTGCCGTCCAGGGTCATAAAGCGAGTGTAAGAAGACTGATGCTGCCACTTAGCCCAGAATGCAAAACGCCAGTATTCCAGTCCGAAGCCATACGTGAAAGCTGCACTTACCGGCCGAACTGTTCCATTATTCATTTGGCGGATGACTGCCGACACCTTTGGGTGCCGTTCATTGTCATACCCCCCGCTGTCCGGATTAGTCACGATGTTAAAACTAAGGGATATTCCTGCCAGGATCTTTAACCGAAAGTCTTTCGTAAGCGGAATAGCATAGGTAGGGGTAACATTTAGGAGAAAGGACTGGATACTGGTGGTATTCCCTTTTCTGATGACAAATGGCGCCGTTGTTGTATCGTAAGGATTATAAATTAGGCTGGATATGTAAGTCTTGCGGTAACTAAGGCTGGTCAATACAGAAAAGTTATAAGGTATATCGGCTTCAAAAAATACGCCTCCCATCAATTCCCCTACATCCTTTCCATTATAGGTATCGACAAAGACGCTGTCCACCAAATTAAGCCCTCTTGACGCGAACATAAATGTGCCCAGCTCCGGTCCAAAGGATATTTGCCCGCTGGCAAAAGTGTAAATAGAGGAAAATAAAATCAACAACACATATTTTCCTGCCGGCAGATATAGAGTCTGTTTGCAATGAATATCCTGCGGCCGGATTCCCCTTTTCTTGCTGACCCCGCTTAAGCCTGAGCGAGGTTGAAGAAGCGGGAATCGAGTTCGATTTGGGCAGCCCTTCGTTCCCATATCTCGTGTTGCTGGAATTCCGAATGGTAACGCTCCGGCGCGAAGCCGTGACAATATTAAAATAGTGCAGCCAACCCACTTCGTTGGCGGTACAAACCACCTATACTTTGGTTCTCAGACGAATCAGAAAGTTGGAATTGAAAATGACTAAGAAACATCCTGAATTGCCAATACAAATGAATTAGGTGAGAATATAGTAGCCTTTTTGAAAAAGATCAAGGGCACTTCCCAATTTTGCCCAACTTTACCCAACTTTACCCAAAAACATTATGGAACGCCTAAGAGGACGACGCCCTAACCCGAATTATTCACGGATTACCGTGAATAATGACGATAAGTGGCTG
>CAZQSF010000136.1:0-7514 GCA_964595955.1 uncultured Saprospiraceae bacterium | reverse complement strand
GCATCGTTGCGCTCGATGGTGAACTTGCGAAAAAACCGGCTGAAGGTACTGGCACTGGCCATCCCTCTTTCCCAGCCGAAAATCTCGCGGATGACCTCATCGGTGCGCAACATTCCGCTGTGTTCCAGTCGCCGGGCACCCAGCACCACACTGGCCATGAATCCCTCAATGAGGTCAATGGGGTCGTATCCTCGATTCGATCCGGGGTAAGGAAGATCCAGGCCCTCCAGAACGGTGCGAAGTCCGCTCTGGACATAGGTGCGATAAAAGAACTTTAATCCACCCCAAGGACTAATCTTTCGAGAAGTAAATTCGTGAGCCAGGTCGTGCATCTTTTTCTTCCACTTGACAGGTTGCTACAAAGTAGTAAAATCAGCTATCTTGACCAATATTGACCAGGCTAATGCATGATCTGGGTTAATCAGTACAATGGATAGCATCCGATTTTCGAGAATTGAAGACGTCGACTTTGTTTTGTCCCAAAACAAGGCGGTGCGCTTGCTGCGAAAGGAACACGCTCCGCTCATTATTGCTTTTTTGTGGAGCAGCTTCAAAGAGCAGCACCGGCAGGCTTATCCGGCTAGCGAACTGACTACTCGCCTGTCGGACCTGCTCTTCAGCATCAACCAACCGGAGCCGCGCTTTCCGCGTCCGGCCCGCTATTATCTCGAGAATTGGACCCAGGAAGGCTTCCTGCGTCAGTACTACGAGGAGCATGCCGAAGAAGCCACTTTCGAACTGACGCCAGCGACGGAACGGGCCCTGCTCTGGATCACGGAGTTGGATCAGACCGCTTTCGTCGGGGCCGAGTCGCGCTTGTTGCAAGTCTTTCAATTGCTGCGTGATCTGGCGCTGAGTACTACACAGGATAAAAACCTGCGACTGGAACAGCTCCAAGAAGAAAAGGCACGCCTGGAACAGGAGATCGAGGACCTCAAAAACGATGAATTCCAGCGGCTCGATTCCACCCGCGTGCGAGAGCAATACTTCCTGATTGAGGAGGCTACCGCTAAACTGCTGTCCGACTTCCGCCAGATCGAGGAGAATTTTCGCCTGCTGAATGCCAAGGCCCGGGAGGAGCAAATTACGAAAGCCGCCAGCCGCGGAGCAATCCTGGACGATATTTTCGACGCACAAGATGCCATTCTGGAGACCGACCAGGGCCGTACCTTCAACGCTTTTTGGGCCTTCTTGATGAATCAGCAACGACAAGACGAACTGGAAGAGTGGATCCGGCAGTTGTTTACCTTACCGGAATTGTCGCAATTTCGCCGCCGATCGGACATCCCTCGCCTGAAAATGTCGCTCGTCACTGCCGGTGATCGGGTCAATAAGACTACCGACCGCCTGGTGGAACAACTGCGCCGCTTCCTGCAATCGAGGGCTGTACTGGAAAACAAACGGATCGCACAGATCATTGCTGAGATTGAGCAACTGGCTATCCAAGTCAAAGAAAAACCGCCGAAAGACAAACAGTTCTTTTCCATCGAGCACCAGCCCGCCGTCCATCTGGTCATGGACCGCGCCCCTTACGAGCCGCCCCAGGCCCCCAGGTTGAAAACCGGCGGGCTGAAAACCGGAAAGGGTGAACAGGTGCAGACCGGTGCCCTTTATACCCAATTGTATATTGATCCGGCTGAACTCCGGGGCCGGATTAAAACCTTGCTGCGTGGCCGCGATCAGATCAGCTTGCAGGAGGTGATCGAAGCGATGCCCATCGAAAAAGGCCTCAGCGAACTGGTGGCCTACTTCAGCATAGCTACCGACTGGGAAGGCAAACGCAAGGCTGTCATCAATCACGAGCGTCGTCAACGTCTGTTCTACACCAAGGATGAAGAAACTTATTCGATTGATCTGCCCGAAACGATTTTTATCGCATGATGAACGATACCTATTCCACTGATTTCGGTGCTGCTGCCGTTTTCCTCCTGCGCGGGGTTCTGTACCGCGACCAGGAATCGGCCTGGGCAGCGCTGATTCGCTACCGGGGACGCCTGGAAGAATACTTCGCTGTACTGGGGCTCCGATTACTGATCGACGAAGCAGAAGGCTACGCTTACTTGCGGCAGTACCAAAGTGAAGAAGCTGTCGAAGCCGGCCTCCCAGATGATTTTCCTACGCTGATGAGCCGGCGTCGACTGTCCTATTCGCTGACTTTGTTGCTGGTCCTTTTGCGCAAGCGTCTCCTGCAATTTGAAATGGCCGGCAACGAAACCCGGCTGGTTCTTTCCGATCGCGATATGGTCGACATGATGCGGATCTACGAAGACAGCCTACAGACCAACGAGCGCAGGCGCGAGGACCTCATCCTGAAATACATAAAACGACTGACGGATTACGGTTTCCTCCTTCCGCTGAAAGCCGAATCGAACCGGTACGAAGTGAATCGAATCATCAAAGCTTACCTGCCGATTGATGAATTAAAAACAGTGGCCGATAAGCTCCGGGCTTACGCTGAAAGCAAAGGAAAATGATACCCAACGAATCGATACCAATACCGCCGGGCTTTCGCTTCACCCGCCTGGAAGTACTCAATTGGGGAACATTCGATCAGGAAATCTGGCATATTGAACCTCAAGGTAAAAATGCCCTGCTGACCGGTGATATCGGCTCTGGCAAATCCACCTTGGTCGATGCGGTCACTACTTTACTGGTACCTCCCCGCAAGATCACCTTTAACAAGGCGGCCGGAGCGGAAAGCCGCGAGCGTAATCTGCGCAGCTACGTCAAAGGAGCCTATAAAAACGAAAAGGTAGAACAATCGGGGAAGGCTCGCGATGTGTACCTGCGTCCCGGTCACGACCACTACACCGTTTTGCTGGCCGCCTTTCACAACGACAAACTAAATGAAACGGTCAGCTTGGCGCAGGTCCTGTGGATGCAAAACGACCAGGTACGCAAGTTTTTCGTGCTGGCGCAAAAAAGTCTGCGAATCAAAGGCGACTTTTCGGATTTCGGCACCAACATCAACAACCTCAAGAAACGACTGCGTAATACCGATCGGGTAGAAATCTTCGATAGCTTTACGGACTACAGCATTCGCTTTCGCCAAAGCTTCGGGATCAAACAGCCGGAGGCTCTGGAGCTGTTCTATCAGACCATCTCCATGAAATCGGTAGGAAACCTCACTGATTTTGTGCGCGAGCGCATGCTTGGCCGTACTAATATCCAGGAGAATATCGATGAGTTGGTGCGTCGCTACCATGAATTGACCGAAGCCCATCGGGCCGTTCAGATCGCTCGTGAACAATACGAAATCCTACAGCCACTGGTAGAAGATGCGGAGCGTCGCCGCAAGATCCTGGATAAGATAGCAGCCTTGGAAGCCCTGCTGGAGGAAATTCCGCGCTATTTTGCACAGCGTCGTTCGGCCGCCTTACGGCAAAAGCTGACGCAACATTACACCCAATGGCAAAAGAATGAAGCCTGCCGACAACAGCTCTCCCGGGAGTTGGCGAATAAAAGGCGCGATTTGAGTGAGCAGCAAGCCCTGCTGGCCGGCCTCGATGTTAGCCGCCGGCTACAGAGTTTGCAACTGCAAATTCAGCAACTGCGTTTGGAAAAAGAGCGCAGGCAAAAAACGGCCGAACGCTATGCCCGGGTCATTGAGGTCCTCAACCAACAGCAGGATAGAAAGTGGCTGCTTCCGCGGTCGCTCGACGAGTTTTTAGCCCAGCGTACCGCCCTGCAAGATGCCCTGGCGGATACCGAGGACTCCTTGCAAGAACTCAACCGGGCCATGCCCGACATCCATGTCCGCAGTCAACGCATACAGGATCGACTCCGGAGCCTGAAGCGCGAACTGGACTCTTTGCGCAAAAGACCCACTCAGATTCCCGAACGCAATGTAGAGCTACGGCAAAGGTTGTTGCACGAGCTCAACCTAAATGCCGGGGCTTTGCCGTTTGCGGGCGAACTGCTGCGCGTGCGCGAGTCTGCGGCCGATTGGGAAGGCGCGATCGAGCGGCTGCTCCACAATTTCGGGCTCAGTTTGCTGGTGCCCGATGAGCATTACCGGGCCGTGAGCCGGTTGGTCGACCGACTCCGACTCAAGGGAAAACTGGTATACCTGCGCACGCTACCGCACAACCACAAAAGATCCGATCAGGAGCCGGAAGAGCGTTCGCTGGTCCACAAAGTGGATATTAAAGGCGATACGCCCTTCTACGATTGGCTGGAAGCCGAGTTGGCCCAACACTACAACTACATTTGCTGCGATACGATGGACGACTTTCACCGGCAGCCCCGCGCTCTGACCAAAGCAGGCCAGATCAAAAGCAGCAGGATTCGCCACACCAAGGATGACCGCTACGAGGTCAGAGATCGTCGCCGCTACATCTTGGGCTGGTCCAATGAAGCAAAGATCGCTGCTCTGGAAAAAGAGCAAAAAAACGATCGGCTGGAGCTGGCCGAAGTTGAGGCCGAGGAAAAGCAATTGAGGAACCGGCAAACCCAACTAGATACCCGGCGGCAGCTCTTGCTCGATTTGCAACGCTTCGAAGAGTTCGCGGAAATAGATTTTGCGCAAAGCATACAACGCCTCCAACAATTACAGCGCGAACAAGTCGCTCTCGAACAGGAATCGGGCGAGCTCCGGGATATTCAGGAGCGTATTCGTGCTTTGGAAGCAACCATCGACGAGCTCAGCCGGAAAAACGAAGAGGCCTCGGAGCAGCGCGGCGCCATTCGCAACGAACTACTGCACACCACCCAACAGATGTACCAACTGTTGGAACTTCTGAAAGCCACCCTGCCCACCGTATCCCTCAACGCCCAGGGCCTGCCCACGGATATGGAGCAGCATTATCAGGCTTTTCTACAGGTGGAGTTGCCCTCTCAGCCGCCTTCCTCTTTGTTGGAAAAACGCTTGCACCGACTGGAGATCGATGTAAAGGGCGATGAGCAGCACCTGTACAGGCAGGAGCAAGAGTTGATTCAGTCGATCGACGGGCAGCGCGGCAGTATCGCCCGGCAGAAGGAGGAACTATCGGCATTAGACCGGCGCATCGTGCAGAAGATGGCTGATTTTCGGAATCGCTATCCCGAAGAAGCACGTGAGATCGATGCGGATGTTCACGCGATACCCGAGTTTCTTGCCTTGTACGAGCGCTTGGTGCAGGATGATATACCCAGGCACGAAGAGCGCTTTCGCAAGTTGCTCAAACAAGGGGCTATCCGCGGAATACTCAGTTTTAAGACCAGGCTGGAGGATTATGAGCGGGAGATTGGAGAGAAGATCGACAGCATCAACCAGCACTTACGAGAGATCAATTACAATGAAGGCACTTATATCCGGATCATCAGCGAGGCGGTACGCACCGATGATATCATGGGCTTCAAGCAAGACCTGCGAGCTTGCCTGGACAACATCTACGGCGACTCGGATGAGATCTATACCGAGGAGAAATTCTTTCAGGTCAAAAAGCTGCTCGATCGCTTTTCCGGCGAAACCGAAGCCGATAGCCGCTGGACAGCGCGCGTCACCGACGTGCGGCAATGGTACACCTTCGGTGCCGATGAGTGCTACCGCGAAACCGGAGAATCGAAAGAATATTACAGCGACTCGTCGGGCAAATCGGGCGGGCAGAAGGAGAAGCTGGCCTATACCATCCTGGCCTCGGCTATTGCCTTTCAGTTTGGGCTGGAGTGGGGGCAGGTGCACGACCGCTCCTTCCGGTTTGTAGTGATCGACGAGGCTTTCGGGCGCGGTAGTGATGAGAGTACCCGCTACGGGCTAGAGTTGTTCGGTCGTTTGGACCTGCAACTACTCATCGTGACGCCTTTGCAGAAGATTAATGTAATCGAAAACTATATTGAAGCGGTGCATTACGTATCGAACCCTTCCGGGCAAAAATCGATGGTGCGCAACATCAGCAAGCAGCGCTACCTGCAAGATAAAGAACAATTTTTAGCGAAAGCTAAATCCGCTAATCCATGATCAGCCCCGCCGAGATACGCAAAAAAGCAGAGCGCTGGTGGCCCCAGGTATTGCGCAGCTATCAGGCGGGGGAGGCCTTCTTTCCTCAGGATGTACCTCGCATCGGCAAGGTGAAGCCTGCCGAGCGCCTGCGGGCTTTTGAGCGCATCCGCAGTGCGCAGGACGACCTCATCGCCCACAGCAAATCACGCCTCGGCTACGGATATACGCTACATTGGGTGGAGCGGCAGGCGCGCAATGTCGGCCGCAACCGCTTCATCGACCGCATCAGCTTTGCGTCTCTGGAAGACTACCTGCGTTTTTTGGGGCGCACCAAAGCATGGCAGCATTACTGCACCGATTATGAGCAGATTGTTGACGCCCTGCCCGAGCTGAGGACCTGGTGCCGGGAGCACCCGCAGCAGATCGTGCGCTACCACGGGCAGTGGCCCGACCTGCTGCGGGTGCTCCAGTACTTCAAGCACGACTATCAACCGGACCGCTACTACATACGGGAGTTGCCCATCGCGGTGCCTACCAAATTCATCGAGTCGCACCAGGCCATCCTGCGGCCCCTGTTGGATAAGGTGGTACCTGGGGAGTACATTCGCGCTGATGTGCAGGGGAAGCGGCTGTTTGAGCAACGGTACGGGCTGCGCTACGACGAGCCCCTGATCCGTCTGCGCTTGTTGGATGCTGAGTTGGCCCGGCAGCATTTCTCCGGCCTGCAAGACTGGAGTATTCCCCTGCGTGATTTTGAGCAGTTATCGCTTCCGCTAAAAAGGGCGATTATCCTGGAGAACAAGACCAGCTACAACAACCTGGCGGCTTTCCTGACGCTGCCGCAAATACGTGCCACAGCCGGCATCTGGGGCAGCGGTTTCCGGGTAGGGCTCCTCAAACATGCCGCCTGGCTTCACCACATCGATCTCTACTACTGGGGCGATATCGACGCCCACGGACTGCAGATCCTCGCCCAACTGCGCAACTACTTCCCCCACGTACAGCCCCTGATGATGAACCGGCCTACCCTCGATGCCTTCCCCGAGTACCACGTCGAGGCTCCCGAAAGCCCGACCATCCTCCGACCCCAACTCACTCCCTCCGAGCAGGAACTGTACGAGTACCTGAATACCCACCACCTTCGCCTCGAGCAGGAGCGCATCCCACTGAACTATGTACGGACAGCAATGGAGAACTTGTTGGAAGGATAGATAAACAAAATTTGTCTGTGAGCAACAAGCACGCCACCGACCAAAAAGACGGAACAGAAAAAACACCACTCCCCTCAATCGTTTTGGCAGCATTATGTATATTCATCCAAGATATATACTCAACCCGGATTATGTACGAATTGATCTATTACGCGAAGCCCTGTGAAAAATGCCTCCGGTATTTCACAGGGCAAGCCATTTCCGGCCGTCCTCGTCCTTCGCTGCTCAACGTATCTGGAGATACGCCTGCGCAGCTTATTCCTGTGAGAGACCAGGCCTGACAACCATTTGCGCCGCTCACTACGAAAAACCCATGAATAATCCGGGCTATCGCGCCAAGTTAAGCCTTGAGAAGGGGGAAGGGGTAAAAGACCCCGGAAACC
>CAZQSF010000135.1:0-7566 GCA_964595955.1 uncultured Saprospiraceae bacterium | reverse complement strand
TGTTTTCAGCCACCTATCGTCATTATTCACGGTAATCCGTGAATAATTCGGGCTAAAATTGAAGAGGTTGAAGAATGGGTGTTACAACATACAGAAGAACAGAGCATCCCTGAAATCCCCGGAATGGAGAAATTAAGGGGGTATGAACACCACTACCGGATAAGAATAGGTGATTACCGGCTTGGCATTAGCATTGAAATAGCCATCGACGAACAGGAGGGGCTCTTTCAATTCGTTCGATGCCTGCATCGCAAGGATATCTACAAGTATTTCCCGTAATTGGTGGTTTATACATGACGCGATAACCATTTCGTACCCTGTCCTGACATCTGTAGGACCGTCATGGATCAGCATTCCCCATTGCGCAGGATTTGGGGTAGTGAAAATTCCCAAACCACTCCGCAACGGGTATAATCCTTTTTCGCCATTCGGATCGCCCACACCGTCCCCTCCCTGCGGCCGGGAGGCGATGCGGGGGGGAATTCCCTAAACCACCTCCACCCCCTTTCTGTTCCCCTTTGCAATGGTTAAAAAAGCGCATACCGATCGGCTGCGTCCGGCCCTGCAGTGGTTTGAGCAGAAAGGCTGGAAGGCCTTCCTCTTCCAGCGGGAAGCCTGGCAGGCCTATCTGGAGGGCCATCACGGGCTGGTGAATGCGCCCACCGGCAGCGGCAAGACCTACTCCCTCCTGCTGCCCATCCTGCTGGAGTTCCTGGAAGCCCATCCGCAGGATCCGGGCCGGGAAAACAACGGCCTGCAAGCCATCTGGATCACGCCCATTCGGGCACTGACGCGCGAGATCCAAAGCGCGGCTCAGGAAGCCATCGAAGCCTTGGGGCTCCGCTGGCGGGTGGCCATCCGCAGCGGCGACACCTCCACCGGGGAGCGCAAAAAGCAGAAGACCAAACCACCCGAGCTCCTCATCACTACCCCGGAGAGCCTGCACCTGCTGCTGGCCAATACAGGCTATCCCAGGTATTTTGCCAACCTCAAAGCCGTAGTGGTGGACGAGTGGCACGAGCTCATGGGCTCCAAGCGGGGCGTACAGATGGAGCTGGCTCTGTCCCGCCTCAAGGGCATGCTGCCCGGGCTCCGGGTGTGGGGCATCTCCGCCACCATTGGCAATATGGACGAGGCCCTGGAAGTGCTCTTCGGCGACACCCTGCACCGGCAGGAGGTGAAGGTCGTGCGGGCCAGGGTACCCAAGCAGATCGAAGTGGAGAGCGTACTGCCCGACGAGATCGAGACCTTCCCCTGGGCCGGCCACCTGGGCATCCGGCTGCTGGAGAAGGTGCTGCCCATCATCGAGGGCAGCCGGAGCACCCTCATCTTCACCAATACCCGCGCCCAGTGCGAGATCTGGTACCAGCGCCTGCTGGAGGTGTCGCCCGACCTGGCCGGTGCCATCGCCATGCACCACGGCAGCATCAGCCGCGAGCTGCGCGACTGGGTGGAGAACGCCCTGCATGAGGGCACCCTCAAGGCCGTCGTGTGCACCTCCAGCCTGGACCTGGGCGTGGACTTCCGCCCGGTGGAGACCATCGTACAGATCGGCAGCCCCAAGGGCGTGGCCCGCTTCATGCAGCGGGCCGGCCGCAGCGGGCACCAGCCCGGCGCCGTGAGCAAGATCTACTTTGTGCCCACCCATTCGCTGGAGCTGCTGGAAGGCGCCGCCCTGCGCCAGGCCATTGCCGAGCAGGCTCTGGAGGAACGCATCCCCCATATTCGCTCCATGGACGTGCTCATCCAGTACCTCCTCACCCTGGCCGTGAGTGAGGGCTTCCGCCCGGAGGAGATCTACCCCGAAGTGAAGGGCACCTTCGCCTACCGCAGCCTCAGCGAGGACGAATGGGCCTGGCTGCTGGATTTCATCGTGAGCGGGGGCGAGAGCCTGCGCGCCTACGACGAATACAAGAAGGTGGTAGTGGAAAACGGCCTGTACAAGGTAGACAGCCGCCGCATCGCCATGCGTCACCGCCTGCAGATCGGCACCATCGTGGGCGACGGCGCCCTGCGGATCAAGTACGTGGGCGGCAAATACCTGGGCACCATCGAGGAGTGGTTCATCGCCCAGCTCAAGCCGGGGGATGTGTTCTGGTTTGCCGGTCGGGCCCTGGAGCTGGTGCGCATCAAGGAGATGACCGTGCAGGTGCGCCGGACGAACAAAAAGACCGGCAAGGTGCCGGCCTGGATGGGGGGCCGCATGCCGCTGTCGAGCAGCCTGTCGGCCTTTCTGCGCCTCAAAATGGACGAATTGAGCCGGGGCGAATACCCCGACGTGGAGCTGCAGACCCTGGCCCCCCTGGTGGCCGTGCAGATGGAGCGCTCTTTCGTGCCGCGACAGGACGAGTTCCTGATCGAGTACTTCCAGGATCGCGAGGGCTACCACCTGCTGGTGTATCCCTTCGAAGGGCGCTACGTACACGAGGGCCTGGGCGCCCTCATCGGCTGGCGGCTGGCGCAGCTCCGGCCCATTAGCTTCAGCTTTGCCATGAACGACTACGGCTTCGAGCTGCTGAGCGACAGCGAGATCCCCATCCGGGAGGGCCTGGCCAACGGGCTGTTCGGCACGGAGAACCTGGGCGACGACATCCGCGCCAGCATCAACGGGGCGGAACTGGCCCGCCGCCGCTTTCGCGACATCGCCAGCATCGCCGGGCTGGTGTTCAAGGGATTTCCCGGCCGCCAGAAAAAGGACCGCCACCTGCAGAGCAGCTCCCAGCTCTTCTTCGACGTCTTTGCCGACTACGAGCCCGACAATCTCCTCCACCTGCAGGCTTACGACGAGGTGATGACCTTTCAGCTGGAGGAAAGCCGTCTGCGGGCCGCCCTGCAACGCATCGGCCGGCAAAAGATCATCCTCAGCACCCCCGAGAAAGCCACGCCCTTTTCGTTCCCCATCATCGTGGATCGCCTGCGCGAGCGCATGAGCACCGAAAAGCTGGAGGACCGGATCCGGAAGATGAAACTGCAGTTGGTGCGCGGTTAGAGGCTCAACGCAAAAAAAATAGCTGTTCGCTCACTGCTCGGGTACGAATATCAGTTCGAATTCCAATACGAACTCGTCCGCAATGGCCTCCTGCTTGAGGTTTTCAAAATAGCTGGGCGAATTGTAATAGATGCCAAACCGGGTGCGATCCACTACCGCTGATCCGACTACCCGGTAGCTGTCCGGGTTAGCCGAAACGACCATCTCCACCTCTTGAGGCAATTCCTTGTCGCGTATGCGAAGAAGGCCTTGAACTTGGTGAGGACCTGCAGTTAAGGGTAAAGGCTCACGCAGGTAAAAGTCGGCTTCCGGATAGGTTTTGACCGCAAAAAAATCATTGCTGCGCAAATGGCGGGTGAGTTTCTTGATATCCGAATCCAGAGACTGCATATCCATGCTGAACTCGGCCGAGATCCCTTCACCTTCCTTTACGGTGATCTGTCCGGAAGCCGGCTTCAGGCTACCGGATAGGCTGTAAGCGCTGAAGGCGGCCTTCCCCGTCCATTGCACGGTACAGCGATCCACGTCCAGGATGTAGGTTTGCCCGGACAAAAACGGGGGTTGAAAGCAACCAACGAACAGTAAGAAGATCCATTGAAAAAATGGTGCGTTCATGTCAATGAGTATTTTGATTGATCAGTAATTCGCCTGCTGTTTCGAGTATTCCGAAGCCACACACTTTTCGACCGGACTCTGCAATGCCGATGACATACCACAATGCCCATCCGCCTTGCAGCCGGTTGTCGGTCCGCCAGTTCTCGGGGAAGGTGTAGGGCTGGCCGGGCGTCAGCTTGGCTTTCGGACAATGAAAGAGGCGTGCAAACTCCATTGGTGTGTGCTGAACCCGCAGGTTCCATTGGCCATCGTAAAAGATGTATGCGCCGCATTCGGTCACCTCAACCGCTTCGCTTGGCGAAAGGACCGTTGTAAGGTGTTTCCAGAAGTAGCGGTATTTTTTCTGATCGGGCTCCTCGCTGGCATACGTAGGGGAAGGGAAGTGATGAATTACCAGTTCCCGGGGTAGCTTGGCCAGGGGGGTAGGCAGGGAGGCTTCGGGCGGAGTCTGCCCCTTTAGAAACAGACAAAACAAAAGGCCCGGAAGAAGTGGGAAAAGTCGGAAGATCATTATCCGTGTTTTTCCCCAAAAATGGACCCCGCAGCGGGGGCAGTCGACTCGATTTCGGAATTGAGCCCTGCAGCGCGCGTAGGTGTTCGATCATTTCTTCCTTCTAGAGCTCCCGCAACTCGCTGGGTGCTTTCCCGGTGACCTTTTTTACCACCCGGTTGAAGGAGGCCTTGGAGTTGAAACCCGAGTCGAAGGCCAGGGCCAGCAGGCTGTAATGGGCGAACCGGGGGTCACGCAACCGGGCTTGCAGTTCTTTTACCCGGTAGGTGTTGACGTATTCGGGAAAAGACTGTTGCAGGACGGTGTTAAGCGCCCGGGATACCATAAACGGCTTCACCTCGAGCTGCGAGGCCAGATCGGCCACCCCGAGCTCGGGCTGCAGGTAGGGCTTCTCCGTTTTCATCAGTTGCTCCAGGCGAGCAGCCAGCTCCTGAAGCCTGGGGTCGACATCGCCTGGTGGGGGAAGTTTCTCAAATTGGATATCCTGACGGTGGAGCACCCCTTGCAAGCCGAGCCAGTAGGTGAGCAAAGCCATGACGGTAAAGCCGGGATATTCGAACCAGGGATCGAAGGCGTAGTCAAAGAAGAGGTAATCGGCCAGGGAAGCCAAGGTAAAACACGCGGCAAATCCGGCATAGCCCCAGAGGATTCGAGACAGGCGAAGATCAGCCGCAGGGGTCAGCGCAAAGGGCGCAGATTGCCGGAAGGCTTTCATTCGCCCAAGGGCATACACGCTGTACCCGAGGATGAGCCCCATGGCAATGAGATAGGGAAAAGGCGTGTGCATCCACAGGATGTAACCGTAATAGCCTGCCCAACTCAGGCTTTCGCGGGTGCCGTCCCAGTAGAAGTTTTGGCTTTTGACGAAATTGCTGCATGCAAACTCGACCAGGGCCGGCAAAAAGTGAATCGCATGGCCGCGCCCCAGGGTAAAGCCAGGACGGGCAAAGGCCATGGCATACAGGTAGAGCAAGGGACCGTACACCCAGTTGAGTTCGATCAGCAGGTGATAGCTCCAGTGATCCACCCCGGCCAGGCCCTGTACCTTCAGAAATACTACCCCCAGGCGGTAGGCCGAAAAGAAAAGCAGGACGGCCAGGATCTTGTTGGCCAGGCGCTGGGTATCTGCCGAAGAGCCCCGCAACAGCAGCCAACCCATAACCCCTCCCTGCACGGCACCGAGCAGGAGGATGAGGAGAAACAGGGTGTGCCAGAAGGAGATCAAAGAGGGTGGCATATCAGGAAAAATGATATTCTGTGTAAAAAATGCAATCTCAAACTAACCGTTTTGCAAAAAAATGGTAATTGCCCAATACATTTTGGTTGGATTTGAATCGAAGCTGTTTACTCTCTTGATATAAGTACTTTGCCATGGTATCTAACCCCGTATTTATTTTTCTCCATGCTCCAAATTGACCTACACAACCAACACCTGGTGCTTCATCCCCTCAAGGCAGCCTACTGGCAAGAAGCCCACATGCTTCTTTTAGCCGATCTGCATTTGGGGAAGGCCAGTCATTTCCGGCGCGAAGGCATTCCCGTGCCTTCATCGGTAAGCCAACAGAACTGGGACAAGCTGCTCAGCCTGCTGATGGATTTTTCTCCCCGGCGCGTTCTTTTTCTGGGCGATCTGTTCCATAGCGAGTACAATGCCGAGTGGGAGGACTTCTGCGATTTACTCCGGCAGTTTTCCGGGGTTCAGTTCGAGCTCGTGCCCGGCAATCACGACATCCTGCCGGTAAAAGCCTACGAGCGGGCTGGGTTGCTCATACGGGAGGAAGCCTATGTCGAGGGGCCATTTTTATTTACCCACCATCCGCTGGAGGAAGCCTCCCCTGCAGGTTACAACCTGGCCGGACACGTCCACCCGGGCGTATTCCTGCGAGGGCGAGGACGGCAGGGGAAGAAGGTACCTTGTTTTTTCTTCGGAGAGTACGGGGGAATCCTGCCCGCCTTCGGAGCGTTTACCGGCTCGGCCATCCTGCTGGCACGAAACGGCGATCGGGTGTTCGTCGTGGCGGGCGAGGAGGTTCTGGAAGTGTAAGGGGTGCGGAAAAACCTAGAAAGAACCTACTGCCTGAATTTCTTCCGGGTTTCCAGGCGTTCCTTCTGCCGCTGAACAACCAACCGGGCTAACGCAAGGTTGGCCGGTTCATCCCCGCCGGGCCGCAGGGCCTCATCTATCTTCTCTTCAGCCACGTCCAGGCGGTACATCAGGCTGAAGAAATACTCCAGGCGGTATTCCAGCAGCCAGGCAATGCGATCGGCCAGGGTGTCCAGGAGCTCCTGCTCGCTCATGCCCCCGGGCAGTTCCTCCAGCTCGAAATCCCGCCGGAGAAGGTCCTGCAGTTCGGTCCCGGAATCAGCCATGGAAAGGTGTTTTTTGAAGGGTGTCGGGGCCGATCGCTGAAATACGCGTACAGCCCGACAGTCGCATGGTGAGCTCGAAATCGGCGAGCAGATTTTCCAGGACCGCGCGCACGCCGGCCTCGCCGTCCAGCGCCAGGCCATACACGTAGGGTCGCCCCAGGCAGACGGCCGTAGCGCCCAGCGCCAGGGCCTTGAACACATCCGCACCACTGCGGATGCCGCTGTCCATGAGCACGGGCACCTTGCCCTGCACCCGCCCGGCGATGGCGGGCAGGGCCTCAATGGCGCCGATGGCGCCGTCCACCTGGCGACCGCCGTGATTGCTCACGATGATCCCGTCCATGCCGTGGTCGAGGGCTTTCTGGGCATCGTCTGGGTGGAGGATGCCTTTGAGCAGGATGGGCAGGCGGGTGTGCTCGCGCAGGAAAGCGAGCTGGTCCCAGTTCAGGCTGGGATTGGTATAGAGGTTGATGAAAGTGCGCACGGCCTTCATGGGGCGGCCGGAGCGCAGGTTGCCAAAGAAGGAGCCGGGATAGTTGCGCAGCAGCTGGTACACACTGCGCAGCAGCTGGGGGGTGAGCTTGCGTTTGGCCTGGGTGAGGTTTTCCGGCCCGGGCTCGTCCATTAGCCGCTGAAAGACGGGATCGCTGGTGTACTGGGCAATGCCTTTGCCCCGAAGGAAGGGCAGGTAGGCCAGGTCGAGATCGCGGATGCGCCAGCCCAGCATGGTGGTGTCCAGGGTAACTACAATGGCCTCGCAGCCGCAAGCTTCAGCCCGCTGCACCAGACTGGCCACCAGCTCGTCGCGCTTGCTCCAGTACAGCTGAACCCAGCGCGGCCCCTCCCCCATGGCATGGGCCACCTCCTCCATGGGCACGGAAGCCTGATTGGAAAAGATGAAAGGCAGGCCCAGCCCGGCCGCCGCCCGCCCCACGGCCCGGTCGGCCTCGCGATGGGCCATCTCCAGCACGCCGATGGGCGCCAGCAGCAGGGGATACGGCAAGGTGCGCCCGAAGAGCTCCACCCCGGTATCCGCCCGGGAGACATCGCGCAGCATGCGCGGCCGGATCTGCCAGGCCCG
>CAZQSF010000134.1:0-7734 GCA_964595955.1 uncultured Saprospiraceae bacterium | reverse complement strand
GGCCCCGAGCGCAACTGCAGGGGTTTTGCTCACCTACCACTCAATGCAGATGGTTATAGCCGCAGCAGCCGGATAGCGTTGGGGTTTACGGCCATTCTTTCCTCTTCGTTTGGGCCGCCCCTGCCCACTACCAGCGGGCAGGCTGGAAAGCAGCGATGCATTCGGACAAAAACCCCAATCAAAACGGAAATAGATCTATTTGACAGAAGGCTGGTTCGAAGGAACGGAACGGTATGTTTCATCCTATTCTACCTGGTCTTGTTCTTTTTTGTCTTGACACAAAAAAGAACCAAAAAAAGTCAAGGCTGTGAAGCCTGTTGGACAGCTCTAAGGCTTGGTCAGGCTTCGCGGCCCAAACTCGCCCTGACCAAGCAAAGCTTGTCAGGACTCAGACAGGGGCCGCTGGCACAGGCCCGCCCACCTGACCTTCGCCAAGAGCTGTTACCCAACATGCTTCAAGGCCGTAAGGCAAGGACATCAACGAAACGAGTCTTCCCTACCCGCATCCGGCCCCGAGCGCAACTGCGGATTCCCTTCCGGCCGATCTTGCCAAATGCCCTTAAACCGCTACATTTGACGCATTCAACCCGATGCGATATGCGCGCTACGCCCTTTTTCATGATCGCCCTGCTCGCCTTTCTCTTCGCCTGCAGCCCGGGCCGGGAGGACGACCGCCCCACCGTCGGCTTTGTGGATGCCTTCGAGGACGACACCATCGAGAAGGCCAAGGAAGGCTTCCTCGACGCGCTGGCAGAGGCCGGCTTCTCGGAAGCGGAAGGCACCATCCGGCTCATCTACCGCAATGCGCAGAGCGACATCCCCACCCTGAGCCAGATCGTCAACTACATGATCAGCCAGGAGGTGGACCTGATGGCGACCAACCCCACCCTCTCCACCGTCACTGCCCTACAGCGCACGAAAGAAATCCCCGTCTTCATGATGACCTCCCCCACCCCGCAGCTGATGAAGCTGCTGGACGAGCAGGGGCAGGCGCCGTCCAACCTCTACGGCGTGGGCGAAAACCTGGACTACATCGACACCTCCTTTGCCCTCATCCCCCGCCTGCTGCCGGCGGATGGCCGCCCCCTGCGCGTAGGCCTGCTCTACAACCAGGCCGAGCCCCAGTCGACCGATGCGCTGCAGCGCCTGCAGGAGCTGGCCGGTCAGCTGGGGGTAGAGCTGGTACCCAAGCCGGTGAGCAGTTCGGCCGATGTGCAGCTGGTGACCGCCGCCCTGCTCAACGAAGGTATCGACGCCTTTTTCGCCAATCCCGACAATACCGTCTTCACCGCTTTCGAGACCATCGTCAAGGCCTGCGACGAGGCCGGGGTACCCGTCTTCACCAGCGAGGCGGGCCTGGTGGCCCGGGGCGCCCTGGCAGCCTACGGGGCCGATCTCTACGAGTGGGGCCGGCAGGCGGGCAGGCAGGCGGCCCGCTACCTGGAAAGCGGATCGCTGGAGGGCATGGACTGGCAGCTGGTGGAAAATCACCGGCACATGGTCAACCCCGAAGTGGCTGAGCGGTTTGGTATAGCGGTACCCGAACACTACCTGCCCATCACCGAATGACCTTCTACCTCACGGCATTGCTGCAGGGCCTCTGCCTCTCGGCCATGGGCCTGGGGATCTTCCTCACCCTGAAGATCTTCAAGATCCCCGACATCACCACCGACGGGAGCTACACCCTGGGGGCTGCCGTCACGGCCGTGGGGCTCACGCAGGGCTGGTCGATGGGGCCGGTCGTACTGCTGGTGATGGCGGCCGGAGCCCTGGCCGGCGTACTTACCGGCCTGGTGCACACCCGCCTCAAGATCGACGCCCTGCTGGCCGGCATCCTGGTGATGACCGGGCTGTACTCCGTCAACCTCAGCATCATGGGCCGCTCCAACATCCCGCTCATTGAGGTGGAGACCGTCTTCAGCCGGCTGGGGCTGTTTGCCACCCCCCTCTACAACGAGCTGGCCGTGGGCGTGGCGGTGCTCCTGCTGCTCAGCGGCCTGCTGGCCTATGTGCTGCGCACCGACTTCGGCCTGGCCATGCGCGCTACGGGCGACAACGAGCGCATGACCCGCGCCCTGGGCATCCCCAACGACCGCATGAAGATCATCGGCCTGGCCATGGCCAATGCCCTCACCGCCCTCAGCGGCTTCCTGCTGGCCCAGTACCAGAATTATGCCGACATCAGCATGGGTATTGGCATTGTATTGGTAGGGTTGGGATCGGTGCTCATCGGCGAAGCGGTGATCAATTGGCTGGGCGCAAGGGGCATATGGCTACACTTGCTGCTGATCGTAGGGGGCTGCATCCTCTTCCAGCTCATGCTGGCCGTAGCCCTCTCGCTGGGGGTGAACCCCAACCTGCTCAAGCTCTTCACCGCCCTTTTCGTGCTGGCCATCGTGGGCCTGCCCCGCCTCCTCAAACGCTCTGCCCCATGATCGAGCTGCAAGCGGTATCCAAGATCTTCAACCGGGGCGAGGTCAACGAGGTGATCGCCCTGCAGGACGTCAGCCTAACGGTAGCGGAAGGCGAGTTTGCGGTGCTGGTGGGCGCCAACGGCTCCGGCAAGACCACCCTGCTCAACCTCATCTCGGGCGCCATCCTGCCCAGCGAAGGCCGCATCTACCTCCACGGCCGCGACGTCACCCGACTGCCGGAGCACCGCCGCAGCCGCTGGGTGGCGCGCGTCTTCCAGGATCCCCTGGGCGGCACGGCCCCCAGCCTGAGCATACTCGACAATTTCCGCCTGGCCGCCCTGCGCACCCGCCCCAAGCGCCTGACCATCGGGATCAATGAGGCCTTCAAAAAGCGCGTGCGCGAGCGGATCGCCTCCCTCGGCCTCGGCCTGGAAGACCAGCTCCAGCAGGCCATGGGCGCCCTCTCCGGCGGCCAGCGGCAGGCCCTCACTCTCCTCATGAGCACCATGGCCCCCACCGACATCCTCCTGCTCGACGAACCCACCGCAGCCCTCGACCCCAAGTCGGCCGAGGTGGTCCTCCACACTGCCCAGCGCATCATCCGGGAGCAGCAGCTCACCACCCTCCTCATCACCCACAACCTCGCTCAGGCCCACCGCTACGGCAACCGCCTCATCCAGATGGAGCAGGGCCGCATCGCCCGCGACCTGGATGCAGCCGCCAAGCAAAAGCTGAAGGTGGACGAGATGGTGAAGTGGTTCGGGTAGGGAGGAGCAAATCTTAGACGGTTAGATGGAAGATTGTTAGATGGAACGAATGCATTTGCGGACCCTCGCTCGTAGCTTGATCGTTCTGTAAATAAAGGCAATATTTCTATGTATTTTTCAGGATAACCCGCCTGCCATGCCTTCAGCAGGTGAACGGCGGGCAGGAATGAACTTTTTATTTTCTTAAACATATTTTATACTAAGAATTGGGTGTAGTAGTTTGCTCCGTTTCCGGATCAACGTGCTGCCATCAAAACACACCCATCGATTGTCATCCGGGAGGTAGAAAACCATAAAACGCCTGCAGCCCTATGCCCTTCGCTATTTATTCCCCGATAGTAGAAAAAAGCGGCTCCTCACCTGCCGGACCACCTGGAAATCACGCTCGGCTGCTCTTCCTGGTTTCTTCCTTAATTATCGTTGTGGGCCTAGTTCTCTTGTATAGCATGGAAGGAGAAGCGGATTTTCTGCAATGGAAAGATGGCGAAGCCGACCTGTCCGATGCACGTAAAGAGAAGCTTGAGCGGGAATTGGAAGAACTGGAGGCTGCAGAACAGTATGTATTGTTTGCTCGCCGTGCCGGATACTTCCCGTGCTTCAATTGCCCAGGGAAAACCCAAATTTTCCTTAACTTAGGTGAGGTCTGGAAGTATGGTGTGACCACCAAGAAGGAAACGGGGCGTTATAAGCAAGGGCTGCCGGATAAGCGTCTGGCTTATTTGGTCCAATACCAGGGTCCGTTGCAGGAATGCCTGCGCAGGGAAAAGATCAAGATCTATTACTATGCGACGCTGCCCGAAAATCTTAAGCGGAATCCCCCATTGATCCGTCCGCCAGGCAATAAAGTAGACCGCTGACATGGAAAAGGAAACCAACCGGCCACCGATCTGGATCGGACCCATCCTGTGGGAAGACTTGCGGGATAAGGCATTCCTGGTCAATGCCATGGAGGATGCACTCAATGATCGCTTTGCCCTTTCTGATTACGGATCAGGGATACGCTCCATTCACTTTGTCCCGTTTGTCTTACCCCCATCTAATACCCTTCACGAGGAGGAAATTTCCTACGCTTCGCGTAAGAAAGCATTCATTTGCAAGGTAAAACTGGATTATACCGAAGCCGGGAGGACAAATGATGCCGGCTTTCGGGCCATGCTTGCTCATCGCTTCCTCCTGGCCATCGATGCGATATCCAATTACCAGGTTAAGGATTTTGACTGGCAACGCTTCCGAAAAGACGTGCAAAAGCTTTTCGAGGAGAAAGGTTGGTTCCAACCAACCGAGCTAGTCTGACGCCAAACCGGCTAGGAGATGCTTCCGGGAGCCTACCTTCATTTTCGGTAGAGGGGTACCCCCAATGATGCCCCTGTAGATGCGCTCAATTTCATGTCCGTTCCAACACCAAAGCCGGCAACTGATCCAAATTGTGCTCGAAGAGGGCTTCCCAGCTGGAAAAGAATCGTTGGCCTGGCCCGCGACCTGGACGCCGCGGCCAGGGGAAGCTGAAGGTGGAATTGGTTCGGATGGGGAAATGAATGGGAATTGATATGGTACATGACCTACGTTGGACGTCCCTGATATAGGTAGAAGCCCTCTCAAAAGTATTGAAGGGGTGTTCCCGTGTGCAATCAACCACGCCCACACTCAAACTCAGACGCCAGCCTCCCCAGCCTCTGGCAGGCAGGTCTGCCGGCCGGCAGGCTGGCACACGGCAAAACCTTCGGTTTTGCAGTTAGCAATCGGCCATGGCAAAAAGGGATGCCCCATTTGAAGGAAACGCATTGCCGTGGAATCTGTATTTTTAATGCGTAATCGACGGGTATGAATATGCAATCCACCAAGCTGGAGCTGATCAAAATGATCGCAGATATTCAAAGTGAATCGCTCCTGGAACGCATCCGCCAATTCCTGCAGGAAATAGAGCGGGAGGAAAAAAGCCCCGTGCCCTCGCTCAGCCGCGAGGAAGCAGAACTGCTGGTCAAGATCAACGAAGGCCTTCCGGAGGATGCACAGCTGCGCCACAACGAGCTGCTGGCCAAATCTGCTGATGAGACCCTCACGGAATCGGAACACCGGGAACTCCTCCGACTGAATGCCAAAGCGGAGGCCCAAAGTGCTGAACGACTCACCTACCTGCTCCAACTGGCCGCTTTATGGGATACTTCGGTTGATGAGGTTATGGAGCGCCTGGGTATCCAACCGCCTGAAGTCATTCATGGCTAGGCCGTACATTTCTGAGCAGGTAAAAAGGCTGGTATTGAGCCGCTCCGGGGGCCGGTGTGAATATTGCAAGGCCCTGAGGAGGTATAGACCTCAGCCTTTTATCATCGAACATATCATCCCGATTAGCAAGGGAGGATCATCCATACCAGATAATCTGGCCTTGGCCTGTGGCGGATGCAATGGCCATAAATACCAAAAAACAGCAGCTTTGGATCCCATTACTGGATTGGAGGCTCCGCTTTTCCACCCGCGAAAAGACAACTGGCATGCCCATTTCCAATGGGATGCTGAATTTCTAACCGTTATTGGACGCTCCCCTATCGGGCGAGCAACCGTCCGTACCCTTCGATTAAACAGACCGGAATTGGTTCGGCTCCGATCCATCACCAAACAGACGGGCGAGCACCCACCCGACAGTAACGAAGAAGTTTAGATCCTAAATGAATAAAAACAAAAGGCGAAGCATGGTCGATTTCGTAAAAAGTGATATTCAGGGCCCAACCTCACTCTTCCTCCTCCACCCGGTCCAGGTCCAGCACCTCCAGCTCGCAGAGCTCGTCTGCTTCATCGAAGTGGAGGATGAGCAGATAGCGCGGGTGATCGGGCAGGGTGAGTTCCTTGCCCTGCACCGGCTCGGTGGGCTTGAGGTAGACAATGCCATTTAATGACGTGTGACTTCACGCCCTTTTGTCCGTCTTATCTATAGAATAAATCGAAGAGGTTCAAATTAATGCATACGACTATGAGATCAGTACTGGCCATCCTGTTCACGACAACCTTTTTGACGGTTTCGTCCTGTAATATGCTGGATAACAAGGAAAAAGAAGCCATAGAGATCTGTCAGAAAGGCAAGGCTAAATTTCTAACTGAGGATATCTTTACCAACATTTTTCTCAGTATTGTCGGCCTAAATGAGGATGCAAGCTGGTTGGACTTCGCCAATGTATTGGCCCAAGAAGAACCGAATAAAAAATATGACTGGTCTGCTGTGGAGACCGATGAAAAGGGGGTGTATATCGTATCCTTTGCAGACGAAATAGGTTGGGGACACCGATGGGAAGTGACTATAGATCAACAAATAGTTAAGCATATAAATTCGAATGAATACCTGTCCAGGAAATACGGGTTTTCCAGAATGAGTGATTCCGAGGATTTCAAAATATCGCATATTCAAACAGACACCCTCCTCCTGACCGGGGGCACACCACAGGAAATCGTTTATGAGTTTAAAGGAACGGTAGTCAACAATACCGATAAAACGATAATCGATGCGGATATCAAAGGGGAGCTTAAACTCATATTTGAAGAAAAGACGGTTTCAGGCGGAAGTGGATATCAAAACGGGTTCACATCAGAAGTATCCAAATCAGAGCCCTGGAGATCCGGTGAGGACCGGGACTTCAACCTGAGAACGGATGGCATCGAAACGATCTATGCTGATTATACTCCTCCCTACATTCTTTTTGAAATCGCACTCACAGCAGAAGATCCCGTCGGGTATGAATTTGACGAGAATTTAGAAGAATACGACCTGGCTGATAAGTGGGCAGAATTTCGGAAATAATTCCGTTTCGAGTAGGAAATGGCCGAAAAGTTATTTCATACTTGAAGCGGTATTCACGGTTTTCAGGATAATATACTCTTGGTAAAAAGGTCATTCCGGACTGCCTGCCTCCAGGAGGCCTTCCGGAGGTATAGCAGGCGGGTTATACTGAAAACTGTTTAAGAGCGCAAGCAGGCTACATGAAATTACTCGCCTGCTTTTGCATTCGCTACCTATCGTCATCACCACCAAGACCCCACATCTGAAGGGCCCTTCCGCTTCACGTACCGCACCTGTCTTTTCCGGGGCGGGGCGGACTGTATGGCACTGTGGATAGTGAGGGCGATCACCGCAAGGACGATCATATCCAGGGATATCAGCTTGCCCTGGACAAGAACCACATCCCACAAGCGCTTAACGATCAGCACGCAAAGCAGAATAAATCCGATGCGCAGAGGGGTTAAAGACAGCGTAAAGCGGGCCCAAAGCCCCAGGGCGATGGGGATGAGGCCGAACGGCGCGACCAGCAGGAAGGCCCATCCACCACCCATCTCCGGAAAAAGCGACCGGAGGAAGAAGCACATTCCGATCCAGACTATCCCCAGGAAACAGAGGGTGTTGGAACTTCGCTTTTGGAGCGAACGCAGCCAAATTTTATTCTGAGCAAGGCGCTCTGAGGAAGCAACTGCAGCAAGGGGCCCTTCCCCTTGCTTTGTTGAGCTACGTGACCGAAGAGCAACGCAGCTCAGGAGAAAATTTGGCAAGAACAGCCCAAAGGGTGAAGTCC
>CAZQSF010000133.1:0-7778 GCA_964595955.1 uncultured Saprospiraceae bacterium | reverse complement strand
TGCATCCAACCTATTTTAAAGCGGGACAGGTCATTTCATACGTGAAACGGTATTAATTGCGCCTTATCGTTTTCATCACGAAGGCGCGGCTCAACTTTTCGTCCGGCTTGCACATTATGTTTACACGTCCAAGCGGCCGCAGAAGGGATCGGCAAGAGTGGGTCGATCCGCTGGTGGCCGCTTGCGAAGGCGAATGCCTCCTGCGCGAGAACGCCCCGAAAACCTAAACGACATAAGACACTATGCGTGCATTTTTGCTCACCCTTGTACTGGCCGCCGGATTGGCGGTCGGTCTGTCGGCCCAGGAATCCCAGTTGGCCAATCAATATTATCGCGACGGCGAATACGAGAAAGCTGCCGTGCTGTATGAAAAGCTGTACAAACAAAACAATCGCAACAGCTTCTACTTCAACCGGTATGTAGAGGCCATGCTCAATCTCGAAGCCTTCGACGAGGTGGAGAAAGCCATCGTGAAGCAGCTGCGCCGCGACCCGGACAATGTGAACCTCTATGTGAGTTACGGGCGCCTCTACGAGCGCCAGTACAAGGACCAAAAGGCCCAGGAACAATACCAGCTGGCTATCGAAAGGCTTCCGCGCGACCAATACGCCATCACCAAATTGGCCAATACGTTTACCATGCTCACCAAATACGATCTGGCTATTGTCACCTACGAGCGCGGGATCGAACTTTTGCGCGAACCGGAGGCTTTTGCCTACAATCTGGCCGAATTGTACCGCCGACAGGGCGATACGGAAAACATGGTAACCCAGTACCTCAACAGCCTGGACTACAACCCCGCCCGGATCAACCAATTGAAGACCATGTTTCAGCGGTATTTTTCCGAGCAGGATTTCGAAGAGCTCCAGCGCCAACTGTATACGCGCATTCAGCAAAACGACAAAGCCTTGCACTATCCCGAGTTGCTGAGCTGGGTGTTTGTGCAGAAAAAAGATTACAGCAGCGCGCTGCGGCAGGTCAAGGCCCTGGATCGAAAACTCCGAGAGAACGGCGGGCGCGTATTTCAACTTGCCGAGATCGCGCTGAACGACGAGGACTACGATGCGGCCATTGACGGCTTCGACTATATCGTGGAGCGGAAGGGGCCGGCCAGCACCTATTACCTCGACGCCAAACGAGACGCCCTTCGCGCGCGCCGCTACAAACTGGTGCGCGGCTATGATTACAGCCGGGAGGACCTCCTAACCCTGGAAGGCCAGTACGAGGATTTTCTCGACGAGTTCGGTCGTTCGCGCCTCACGGCGGGCATTGTGCTGGAATATGCCGAACTGGAAGCTTTTTACCTCAACGACCTGGATAAGGCCATTGCCCTGCTGGATGAAATGATCCGATACCCCAATGTAGACAAGCGCATCCAGGCCGAGGGGAAGCTTAACCTGGCCGACTTTTACCTCATGAAAGGCGAGGTGTGGGAGGCGACCTTGCTGTACGCTCAGGTCGACAAAGACTTCAAAGAGAGCGTGCTCGGCCACGAGGCCAGATTTCGCAATGCCCGGCTTTCCTATTTCTCCGGCGACTTTCAGTGGGCTCAGGCCCAGTTTGAAGTGCTGAAAGCCTCCACCTCAAAACTGATTGCCAACGACGCGCTGGACCTGTCGGTATTCATCATGGATAACCTGGGGTTGGACACCACCGAGCAGGCCCTGCAGTGGTACGCCGATGCGGAGCTGCTGGTCTTTCAAAATCGCTTTGAAGCGGCTTTCGCCAAGATGGACAGCCTGCTGGCCGCTTTTCCCGATCACAAGTTGCAGGATGATGTGTGGTATCTGAAAGCCTCCATTCACAAGAAAAAGCGCGAGTGGGATCAGGCGGCGGCCATGTACCAGCGGATTCTGGACGAATTCCCCGAAGAGATCCGCGCTGACAATGCGCTGTTCGAACTGGGAAGTTTGTACGAGAACCAGCTGGGCGATGCAGAAAAGGCAAAAGCCTTGTACGAACGCCTCTTCATCGAGTACTCCGGCAGTACCTTTGCTGTGGAAGCTCGTAAACGCTACCGGCGCCTCCGGGGCGATGACGTGTAAACGGCTCCGCTGCCGGTTCAACGGGAAAAGCCCGGACAACGCGCTCGGTTGTCCGGGCTTTTCTGTTTCGTGGAAAGGGTGAAAAGAAAAGACGGTAAAGGAACAGCTAACGCTATTTCAGGCGACTTTCGTCGGAAACCGTTAATTTCTTGCGACCCTTGGCGCGGCGGCGCGACAGTACTTTGCGGCCGTCTTTGCTTTTCATCCGGGCGCGAAAGCCATGCTTATTGACCCGTTTGCGTCGGCTGGGTTGATATGTCCTTTTCATTGATCCGGCTCGATTTTACACTTCACTATAAAGGAGGGGCAAAAGTAGCAGTATTCCGCCAAAGTGCCAAGAACAAGGCCGGTATTCGTGAACAAGCCTTTCCGTTTTATACGATTTTCAGGATGAAATGACCTTTCTACCAAGACCTATTTCATCCTGAAAACCGTGAATACCGCTTCGAGTCCGAATCCCGCTTTCAAAATAGGTTCAGTTTCTGCATCCAACCTATTTTAAAGCGGGACAGGTCATTTCATACTTGAAACGGTATTACTTGAATCTTTGGCAGGAAGCCCTATTTTAGGCCCTGCAAAACCCAATGCAGCTATGACCCAATCTTCTGCTTCTGCCACCTCCCGGTCCACCGCTTTTGCCTATGTGATTCTGGCTTATATCGCGTCCATCGCGGCGGGTATCGGTACGGCCTACCTATTCCGCGAGGAAGGCTGGCATCCCTTGCTGCTCGTCCTGCTCGCAGATGTGGTCGCCACGGTGGTCATTTTCATCTTCAGCTACCTTTTCAAGAACAGCAGTTTCTACGATCCCTATTGGAGCGTGATCCCCATCGTCATTGTGGCCTATTTTGCCTGGCTGGGTACCGGTATAGGGGATCCTGTGCGCATCGGCATGCTGGTCTTTCTGGTCTCCTTCTGGGGGGTGCGTCTCACCTACAATTGGGCCCGAGGATGGACGGGCTTGCAGCACGAAGACTGGCGGTATGTTGACTTTCAGCACACGACCGGCAGATGGTACTGGCTGGTGAGCTTTTCGGGAATTCACATGTTTCCCACGCTATTAGTTTTCCTGGGCTGTATTCCACTGTACACCGCTATGGTATTGCCTGGCCAGCCCTTGAACGGCCTGGACATCTTCGCTTTCCTGTTCACCTTTGGGGCCATTCTGATTGAGCTCATCGCCGACGAACAGCTGCATCGCTTTAAAAAGATCAAAAAGCCGGGCGAAACCCTCACCTCCGGCCTGTGGGCCTACTCGCGCCATCCCAACTACTTCGGCGAGGTGTCCTTTTGGTGGGGATTGTTTTTCTTCGGGGTGGCGGCCGATGATCCCACCGCCTGGTGGACCATAGCCGGGGCTTTGAGTATGACCCTGCTCTTCTTCTTCATCAGTATTCCCATGATCGACAAACGCATGCTGAAGCGCCGGAAGGATTACGACCAGATCATGAAGCGGATACCGGCAATTGTACCCTGGTTTCCCAAGAAAGGGTAATGCGCATTGGCGATAGTAGGGCGAAAGCTTTACTTTGTTGGGAAAAATGGTGCGGACATCGACCTTTCTGATCGCAGTTTGGCTATGTGTCAATGCCGGTTTCGCTCAACAGGACCAAAAGGTGTGGGAAAGCTTCCCCTTTCGGGACGGTAGCTGGCAGTCGGGGGCGCAACAACTGGATTCTCTTCAGCCTTCGGATGGGCTATTGAGCTACTACCTGACCTGGGAGGGCCCGAAAGTTCCTCGACTATCCATTCGGTTTTCGGCCGGTACGGGCTCCGGCTGGACGCCCTGGCAGCAACTCGAGCCCTTTTCTCACAATCCCGGCAAACGCATTTCCCGGCTTTATTTTGCCGGCCCGGCGACCCGGGCGTACGAACTGCGCGTCCGGGATCCGCAACTCCAAAAGCTGTCGATCTATTTTTACCACCCCGGTAAGTATGGCGCACCGGCCCTTCAAAAAGCTGAGCCACAGGCCGGCCGGGCCTGCCCCTGTCCTTTGCCCGAACGGGCAACGCGAGAGGCATGGTGCCCCAATAATGAATGCCCCCCCAATCCCGATCCGCTCTCTACGGATGTGACCCACCTTATCGTGCATCACTCCGATACCCCCAATTCGTCCGATGACTGGCCTGCGGTCGTGCGTGCCATCTGGAATTTTCACGTCAATGGCAACGGCTGGTCGGATATCGGCTACAACTACCTGATCGATCCCACCGGCCTGGTGTACGAAGGCCGGGGTAACGATGTGCTGGGCGCTCATTTCTGCGGGCAGAACACCAACACCCTGGGCGTGTGCTTGTTGGGTGATTTTACGGATAGGGTACCCAGCCTGGAGGCTCGCCTGGCATTGGCCGAACTGCTGGCCTGGAAAACGTGCGCCATCGGCGCCGATCCGCTGGACACCGCTTTTCATGCCCCCTCCGGCCTTACTTTGCCACGCATCAGCGGCCATCGCGACGGTTGTGCAACCAGCTGTCCGGGTGATCGGTTCTACCCCCTGCTACCCGATATCCGAACGTATGTAAGCGAGTGGATCACATCGGGCTGCGACCCCTCGCTGGGCCCGGTTCTGCTGGCCGGTGAAGAGCAATTGCCCGGCACGGTTTTCTTACAATGGGCCGACAACAGCAGCCTGCCGGTACAGTACGAATTGCAGCGCGCAGAGGCAAGCGACTCCGTCTTCTTCCCGCTGGCCACCCTTCCGGGGGGCTCTGTTTTTTTTGCAGATACGAACTACGTGGCCGGCGAAACCTACGGCTACCGCCTGCGAGCCTTTGCCGGGGCAGATACCTCAGCCTGGAGCAATGCCGTATGGGTGACAACGGATCCGACTTCCAGCCTGAATCCGCCGCAGGCCGATGCCGCCCTGAAGCTGTTTCCCAATCCCGTGCAGGACCGGCTAAGCGTCCAATGGCAGGGAACAGCGCCCGAAGTCCTGCAATTGGTAAACGGCCAGGGCCAAGTGGTTCGGCGGAAAACGGGACTTTCCGGTGCCGGCTCCTTCCAGCTATCCGTAGCGGGCTTACCGGCGGGCTATTACGTATTGCAATTAACGGCCGGCGGGCGCCTGCTCGCTCAGCGTCTGCTGATCAAGCATTGAGGTATTGCTTTTTTCCATCATGTTGCCTATTTTAAAAAGAAAAAACCCATGGTACGTTCTATTGCTTTTTGTCTGATCGCCTGCGCCGGCCTATTCCTGATCACTTCGGTAGCCCCGGTTCAGGAGCGCCTGGAGGTCAACTTCAACAAGCCCTATACCCTGGAAGAACTTCTGGATATCAAACAGGAGGTAGCCGAAGCAAACGGAATATCGCTGGTGTACCGGGAACTTTCCTTCGATGAAGACGGGAAGTTGGTGGGGATTTTCTTTCAGGTGGATTGCGGGGACGGGTTTTCCGGTAGCGCATCGAAAAATCCGCTGGATTACGATCATCCGATCGGTTTTTTCCGAGACTACCGCCCGGATGCTACGGAGGCTTTCGGTACCGGCGGCCTGTAAACACCTCAGGTAACCCCGGGAACGATAGTCGGTCTTTACAAAATAAAGCCCGCCTATCATGTCCTGGAAAACACCTTTAATCCTGGGTCTTGGCCTTTTTGCTGCCCATCTGGCCGGTGCACAAGGCAGTGTGTGCCCGTGTATGTGGGAAGATGCTCTGGTGCAAGTCGTAAAGCAGGTGGCCGAGCCGGTGGCAAAGCCGTTAGCGACCCCGGACGCGAATGTCGGCAATGCGAGGGAAGAGGCCGTACAGGTTCACAGAAGAAAAAGCGAAAGCGAGTCCGGCGGCTGAGGCGCAACAAGAAAAAGCACTACAGCGGGGCTTGCCCAGAATGGTAGGCTGGTTTATTTTCGAAAAAAGTATCTCATGGGATGGTATCAGCGGGTTGTGCTTCCAAGAATCATCCACGCTGCCTGCAGCTCGAACCCGGCTGCCAAACAGCGCGCCAAGATCGTACCGCAAGCCCGGGGGCGGGTTTTGGAGATCGGCCTGGGATCCGGCCTGAACCTGGCCTATTACGATCCAGGACAGGTGAGCCGGGTCTGGGGCCTGGAACCCTCGGAAGCGCTTCTGGACATGGCCCGTGAGGCGCCGCTGCCGGACCGGATCGACCTGGAATTGCTGGCGGCTCGGGCCGAAGCGATTCCTCTGGAAAGCCAGGAGGTCGATACCGTGCTGATGACCTATACGCTCTGTACCATAGGCGATGTGCCCAAGGCCCTCAGTGAGGCCCGGCGTGTACTGAAGCCGGGCGGGCAGCTGCTCTTCTGCGAGCACGGCCGTGCGCCGGATGCCGCCGTGCGGCGCTGGCAGGATTGGGTCAATCCGCTGTGGAAGCTCGGCGGCGGCGGATGCCATCTCAATCGCGATATTCCCGCTTTGATCGAAGCGGGCGGATTTGCCGTTCCGGATTTGCGAAGCATGTACATTCCCGGCTGGAAGCCGGCCAGTTTTAATTATTGGGGAATGGCCCGCCCCCGATGAGCAATTGCGGGTGGGTGGCTATGCGGCAAGAGGTGCTGAGCCCGGAAGGTGATCCAGGGAACCTGGCACGACCCTTCCCCTGAGCACTTCCGATGGTTTTCTCTGAAATCCCGTAGCTTTGTCTATTCAACAAGGTCCACCCATACCATGGTAAAAGACTCGAAGCCGACTCCCTTTCTCACGCCGGCCAAAACCTACAGTGGAAAGGATTTCAGCTATGCCAGTCCGCACGATAGCTGGCTCAAGCAAAAGATCATACGCACGATCGAAAACCTCACCGGTCGCAAGACGCTGCAGGACATGTACGACCAGCTCATAGCGAGTGATCCCAATCCCTGGGATGTATGGTCGCAGGGCCTGCGCATTTTAAATATCAGTTGGGAATATGCCGAGGAGCAGCTCGCCAAGATCCCGAAAGAAGGGCCGATCATCTTCGTGGCCAACCATCCCTTCGGGGTGGTGGATGGCGCTATTTTCTGCCACCTCATCACGCGGGTGCGCAAGGATTATTTCCTGCTCGTCAACGAAGTGCTCTCCCATGTGCCGTTTCTTCAAGGCCACCTTCTTCCCGTAGATTTTCGCCAGAACGAACAGGCTCAGGCCACTAATCTGGCCACCAAGCAGCACACTACGGATCGCCTTCGCGAAGGCGATGTGCTGGCCATTTTCCCTTCCGGAGCTGTGGCCACAGCCATGAAGTTTTTCGGGCCGGTCGAGGAGTTGCCCTGGCGCCGCTTCATCTGCACCCGCATACACGAAACTCAGTGCACCGTGGTGCCTTTTTTCTTTCACGGGCGCAATAGCCGACTCTTCCAGTTGGTGAGCAAATTCAGTATGAATCTGCGTCTGGGTCTGTTGCTGCACGAGGTCATGAACAAGCGTGGTGAGACCGTTCAGGTAGAAATCGGTGATCCCATTCGCTACGACGAGATGGCACCCTACGAAGATCGGCAGGAACTCATTGACTTCCTGAAGCAGCGCACCATGGCCCTTGGCAATGGGCAAGGGCGACTGGCCCCATTAACGGTTTCTTCCTAATACCGTATAAAGCATAAAAAGCCTTATACGATGAGGTTGAGCGAGTTGCTGAATGGCAAAGCCTAAGCCGGAAAATTCACCGAATTTTCCGGCCGAAGGGCTGACGAATTGTAAAATTTTGCAAATCAAGTCATTGCGAATAATGCAGTTCAATTCTCATACGGTTTTCAGGATAAAATGACCTTTCTACCAAGACCTATTTTATCCTGAAAA
>CAZQSF010000132.1:0-7805 GCA_964595955.1 uncultured Saprospiraceae bacterium | reverse complement strand
GCTCGTCCGGATCTGTGGGGGAGCTACCGGGCAACCGGTGGCTCTACCCGGAAATAGCCGGCGGTAGGATAATACTGATCGTAGAAATTTGAATAGTTCAACTCGCGGCTGATAGTCGGAGCTACAGAACAACTTTTCTGCCATGTCCCTCGTCCAGTTGACATTCCAGACTGCCATTGAGTGGAAGGAAGACGGAGCTTCCCCCTTCCGCAGGAGGGACGAAAGGGGCTTTCTTTGGCTGTTGACCGGGGCCGGGAGGAGCTTGCTGTACCGCACGGAAGCGGGCAACGAATACCGCCAGAGCGAAGCCCACCAGGCCGAACCCGCCGGTGACCCAGGGCCAGGGGGACAGATCAATCCGGTACAGATTGAGCCAGATCATGGCGGGGAAGGTGAGCAATAGGATCCCTTCCGTGACCAACATCCAGCGGCCTTGGCCCTCCAGCAGGGCACCGGTCACCGACAGCATAGCCGCCAGCCAGGCTACATCCAGTACCGTCAGCCAGGCCGGCAAGGCCTCCACATGGGATAGATAGAAGAATACACAGAGTGCACCCACGAAGAACTGAACATAGAGGTAGGTTTGGAGCCCGCTCTTGGTATGACCCTCGGCCGGGGAGGGAGCAGCGACTTTTGTTTTTCCCGTGCCATCGGGCATCACCGCTGCCGGCCGGCCGAACAGCAGGCGCCCTGCGGATGCCAGGCCCTTCTGCCCGGCAAGCGCTCGCGCGATCTTTCCGTAGTGATGGAAATTCGCCTGCCAGGGGTTGCGCGGGCTGATCCCGTCGGTCGTGCCGTAGCTGGGCCGGCTTTCCTCGGCCTGAAAGGTGCCGAATACGCGGTCGAGCAGGATGAAGACCGCCCCGTAGTTCTTGTCGAGGTATTGTTCTTCCGTTCCGTGATGGACCCGGTGGTGGGAGGGGGTGTTAAAAATGAATTCGATCCAGGGATGGAGCTTGCCTATCTTTTCAGTGTGCAGGAAAAACTGCCAGAGGTGGCTGAGGATCTGGGCTTTAAGGAAGAGCCAGGGCGGGCAGCCCAACAGCGCGATCCACAGAAAAAAGGGAATGCTCCAGAGGCCGGAAGTGGAGCTGTTCCGGACCGAGGCCGTGAAATTCATTACCCGGCTTTGGTGGTGTACCCCGTGGCTGGCCCACATCAGGTTGAGCTCGTGCCCCATGCGATGTTTCCAGTAGTAGAAAAACTCGTAGATGATCAGCCCCAGCGGGATCATCCAGTATTCGTTCGGTAGCGTGCACAGGCGCAGGTGCTCAAAGACCAGGATATAGAGCAGGAGCAAGAGAACCTGACTGACCGAGCGGGTGATCAGGTCCATCATGCCCACCATCAGGTTGGCCATGGATTCGTGGGGGTTGCGGAACGGATTGGTGTGCTCGCTCCGGTCTAGCCACACTTCCAGGCCAATGATCACCAGGGCAAGAGGAATGGCTAACGCATAGGGGGATAACTTGGAAAGATCGAGAAGATTCATGCTTGTCGGATTTGTCAGATATAGATTCATCGGAGCCCGTCAGCCTTTTGGAACGGGAATACGCGACTGGATAACCAGCTCGATACAAACCTAAGCGGAGGGGTCCACAGGCAATTGAAGGAAACAGACACAGGCAGGAAGGGAAGCGCCTCGTACGAGATCAGAAGGGTTGAAAAAGCCATCCACTACCGGCCGATTTACGGGGTAGTGGATAGCTGTGGGGAGGAATTAAACCGGATTATGTCGTGAAGGGTAAGCTCCGGCAAGCTCTAATCCCTGACCTGACCCGCAAGGCCGATAAATTTGACCTGACTGCGTTGGGCGAAGGACGGATCTACTCGCCTTCGGTACTGTCCGGGGCTGCTGCCCATGAAGGTCTTGAACTCCCGGCAGAAATGGGCCTGGTCGGCGAAGCCGAACTCGTAGGCCAGCTGGGTGAGCGAACGGACGGTCCGGCTTTCCAGGGCACGGATCACCTGGCGGATGCGCAACATCCGGAGGAATGCCTTGGGGGCAATACCGATCTGCTCGAGAAAGATGCGCTGAAGATGCCGGGTGCTGTAGCCGAAGAAGGTGCAGAGTTCGGCTACCGAAGAAAAGTTCCTGCCCGTGCGAAGGGCATCGGTCAGGTATTGGATCAATTCCTTTTCGGGTCCGACAGAGTGGGACCTGCGAAGGAGATGATGCTCCATACAGTCCACCCGAGCCCGTACGCTGTTTTCGGCCATCAGTTGGTCCTGTAATGCGCGAACGCCCTTCAGTCCGAAATCCTCCAGGGTCAGCAGGCGGTCGGTGGTCTCCGCCAGGGGCGTACCCAGATAGTGTTCCAGCTTTCCGGGCTTGAAAAAGGTGCGCAGGTAGCCGACCTGCCCCTGTACCCGGTGCACGGTGCCCCGGGTACTTACCGACTGGACGTAGATTTTTCCTTGCGCATAGGCCAGGCCCTGTTTGTTACCCACCTGCTGATGCAGGCCTCGTCCGTTGAGGCGGTAGAACATGGAGATCCCCTGCTCGGCGGGATGGTTGAAGGAAAGAAAAGCGAAGTGGGGGTCGGGGATGTCGACCTCCACCACCTCGTGGAAATCGACCAGATGAGCGAGTGCTCGGGACGGAGAAATGCGTTGGTAGTTCATTTTATACGGGTTATCAGGATACGGTGAATACGTGAGGATCTCGTTGATGCGGTAAAGATGCAGGAAGGGGCAGCCTGAAACCACCCGAAGTGGGCGATCGCAACCGAACGTATTCCGTTGGAATTGCAGCCGGGCGCGAGGAACCCGGAGGGAAAGAGGAGGATTTCGCACATTTTGCAAAATTCCCGAAGGGATGCTCCGGAATCGCGCAAAAAGGGCTGGATATACCGCCAGCCAAACGATCAGCGATATGACCAGCCCCTCACCGGGCAGGGGCATCTGCTCACCAGGAGTCGGACCGCCGGAGCAGCAATTCCAGGTTTTCGCGGGTCTGCAGCACCTTCCGCCGAAGGCTGTTGAAATAGCGGTCCCGCTCCCGGGAGGAATGCACGCTGATGGAAATGGAGGTCTTCATCATTCGTTCAAACCAGGCGGCCTGCCAATCGCAGATGGCGGCATTGGTGGTTCGCAGAAAATTGGGATGGTGGATGGTGATGAACATCACCTTGCGGCTGGGCAGAATGGCCAGAATGATGTTGTTGGTATAGGTGAATTGGTTGTAAAACAGGTTGAAGTTGCCGCTTGCCGGCCCGGGTGATCCGCCGCGGGGAAACTTCTTACCGGCCTCGGCCATCTGGTGGAGGTGGCCCACGAGTTCCAGCAATTCCTCACAGATGGTAATGGCGTCTTCCGGATTTTCAAATCGCTCCACCTCCGCCAGGTACTCGAGTTGTCCCAGCGTACTTTCCAGAATGCCCACCGACCAGAGCTCATCAGTCGACATGGCCGCATAGACGTTCGCCATCTGGCTGGCGATGCGGTGTGCCTCCTGGGAAACCAGGTCGAAATGGAATTTTTTCTTTTCCAGGCCGGGAAAGGTCCAGACCGTCAGCCCGTACATGAACAGTTTGAAGCTGAGGATCCGGGGGTAGGCGTAGTACAGAAAGACGGGGATCTCGTGCGAGGCGTAATAGATCCGCATATCTTCCTGGGTCACGAACTGGGAGAGGTTGGACGCCACCCCCTTCAGGTAGCCCTCGAAGGAGGTGATGGGTTCCGGCAACTGGTTGTAGGTGAAAATGAGGTGGTGAGCGTCCTCCAGAGCGATCTGGTCGAGGGACTGGCCGGAATGGCGGGCAATCTTCACCAATTCATCGGCAGATAGAACGGTTTGTCCATTGATGCGCCGGTAAATGCCATCGGTGCTGATGTCCAGTAAATCACTCAGGTGTTCCACGGCATGTGACTTTTTCGGGTACCGGCTGATGATCTGGTCGAGGATCCGGCGCTGAAAATCGGGAGCAGACATATTGAATTAGGGTTTAATAGTTTTTTCAAAAGATAAGAAAAAAACAATGGATACCCGGTCCGGTGGAGATGGAATATGTGGGTGAAAAGTAGCCTGCGCTGATCGGAATAAGAGCTTGTTGGGATTTCGCTTTTGGAGCGAACGCAGCCAAACCTGCCTGACGGCAAGGCAGGTTTTATTCTGAGCAAGGCGCTCTGAGGGAGCACCTGCAGCAAGGGGGCCCTTCCCCTTGCTTTGTTGAGCTACGTGACCGAAGAGCAACGTAGCTCAGGAGAAAATTTGGCAAGAACAGCCCAAAGGGTGAAGTCCAAACAAGCTCAAAATAAGCTTTCAGATTGATGTAGCGAGGAGTGGGCTGTTCACCTGGCCTCCGTCGAGCTCTGTCTTTCCGTCGAGTTCAACTGACCTATACCATTTGCCCGGCCTGGGTATAAGGCTCGACCGGACCGGATGGTTTTTCCTGAAAAACCTGGAAATGGGTAATTGTGAGTAAATATGGGTAATGATGGGTAATTAACTTGACATGGCTGGGAAGTGAGCATCTTTTAAAGATCGGTTTACTATTCTTTAAGCTCACTTAACACCAAAGGTCATGCGTCAGGTATTTCTTCTTCTTACTCTTGCCCTACTCGTTTCCACTTGCCGGAAGGATCTTACCGAACCAACGGAACTTGAAAAAGGACCGAAAAGTACGTTTGACTATGAGGCCTACATAAATAGCACTCCATTTTTAAAAAAATTTTTTTCGAACGAGTTTATCTCATCTGAACATTCGAATATCAAAGAGGTAAATGACTTTGAGAAACTGTTGAGTTCCCGAAGTCAGGGCATGGTTGAGAAGTTTAATCAGATCAAATATGTGATTGCCTATCAGGACAGCCTTGAGCAATTCATGGGTGACCTGACTCGGTGGTATGGCTTTCCGGCATGGAGTTATTCCCGGGTGTCATTCGATGAGAAAGTTTGGATGATCCCATTTTTTCGAACCTCATCTACGTTTACCGAAGCTATACTCTTTGTAAAAACCGAAGGTGATTACTTTGACTTTCATATCGTACCGAGAGTTTTTATTGATGCACAGATTATTTCCGGGGTATATGAGAGAAACTTTGTCTTTGCCTTTCTCGCCTTTAGCTACTATGATGGCGATTTGTTGAATTATGCTGAAGAGCCCTGGAGAGATTGGTGGCATAATAATTCGGATAGTTTAGATAGGATCATGCCAAGAAATCTCTGCACCCAAACGTATTGTGTTCACACCTGGCCTGGACAAGGTACTTGTTGCGAAGGCGGGGGCGGAGGAGGTTTAGGCGACATGTGGCGTGCCATTGCATATGTGCAACCCAGATCGGATTGTCCGCCGGGAATGACCGAGGTCACAATTAGTTATAGTTGTGGCAACGAGAATAATAATGGATGGGGTTCTACTTTTTTCAACGGATGGTCTCCGCCCGTTGCGGCCGGTCTAAGCACCTGGGGCGGAATGTTTGGTGCCTGGCGCAGGCCGCCGTTAATGACATCTGGAGGAAATGGAGCGGGTTCTGAAAATGGGAATGCGAATGAAACCGAAAATAGTATGCCAGACTGGCACGAGCAAACCTCCCTTTGCATCCTGTACGGTCCGGAATCGGTAGTCGGCCTGGGCGATGAGGACTTTGACCCGACGGGAACCGAGCAAAATCCATTATCTGCTGCCGACCGGCAGATAATGAACCAGTTGGAAGCCATAGATGGCCTTACTGGTCTAACTTGCAGCCAGGAGATGGCCCTATGGGATACAAGGACGACCTTGTTGCCGGCCATCTTGAATTTTCTGGGTCAGGGGCCATGGAGTGGAACGGCCCTGGCTGCCATCCGGGCTTATATGAACCAGACCCCGAACCCGGATCTAAATAGCTTTGAGGACTTCCTGGACTTTTACCGCATGGTCACTGAGGAACTGGGGCCGGCGCTGGAGTTAGCTGAACAAGAGGTTGCTTGGCTTCTTGGCGAAAAGAATCTTGCGACCGAGATCCATGCCTTTTTACAAAGCAAAGGCGAATCTGAGGCGAATGCTTCCCGGGCAATCGCCAAGGCTTACTTTCTGCTAGTTCAGGAAGAAGGGATGATCTCTTTGGATCTGAATTTTATCGATGGAGGACCTCTTTGGGAAATTATGAAGGAGGCCCTATTGGAGATCCTTAAGGAGGTTCTAATAGATTTTATTCCTGGTGCTATTCTGGCTACTCTAGGACCAGAACTTTTCGATAACTTGCAGGATGGGAATTGGATGGATGCCATGTACAATGCCCTCGACATTGTACTGAATGAAGCAGACGCATTTTTCCCTGCAGCAAAAGTAGCATCCACAGGAATCGGTCTTTTCGTTAAGGGAAGGCAGCTGCAAAGATTTCACAAGGCTTATAAAGAGGCAAATGCCTTAGGGGAAAATTTCTTGAAAGGCCTGCACAATACATTAAGGGAAAGGCAAGGAAAATCTTTATCCTGGATACGAGAGAATTTTGAATGGCTTGGTAAGTCTCCTGATGGTACTACGAAGATTGGTGCAAAACTCAATAATATTACGGCAAATGGTTTTTTTGAAGACTTAAAGAAAGAGTTTGGAGCAATTTATGCAGGATTCCCGGATTTTGACTTAAACCCTGTTTTTAAGCTAAATATAAACCAGAACGATCTAGCAATATATATGATTCAATATCCAAGTTCCCATTCTGGGTATTCATGGACGATTTCTTTTATCTTAGCTCCAGCGGGAGCAAATGATTGGGGCGATATCAAAAACAAAAAGAAATTTAAAATTCGATTTGATTGAACACATTGGCGCTAATTGAGGAGCTGAAGAAGATCGAAAAATCAAGTTCAAATTATGGACAGTAACCTGTTGGCCAATTATCTAGGTGTTTTGTCATCTGCAAGAACTGTTTCATTAATTTCCACAGACTCAAGTAGGTCATCATCTGTATGCAAGCTCCCTGATTCCGTTGATTACTATTTTAACAAATCTTTGGTGCTCACGATTGAGGCTAGGGCATTTTTCATACGTATTGATATTGTTTTTGGACCAATCATTACAACTATTGATGGTATAGATACTATTTCTAGGATGAGCATGAAGATAAATACAATTCCCTGCCAAGAATTTTTTGATAATAATTACCCCCTTCGAGCAGAAGCCAGAATAAATGTCCAGGTACCAATTCGTGGGGTGGAGGAAATAAAGATGATTAAATTTTTGCCAGATGACGAACATGTGGATGACCTTGATTTAAAGAACGCTACAGATGTAGGTATGGCAATCGGGTTTAAAGACGGAAGTGGGATGATTTTCAGGGACGCATATGATCGCATGGGGGTTTATGTATCCTGTCTTTCAAAGAGCAAGTTTTCGATTGAGCTAAATGAAATGAATAGGGTAAGTGGCATTAAGATCGTTAAGGTAGAGCCCGTAAAAGGTTAGCTTAACAATTTTTAAAATAAGTGATTTCGCATTTTTTGCCAAAAAAAGTATAGCTAAATTTGCTTATTTTTAACTTTAATGATAATTATTACTCCAAAAGAACATAACCATGCCAAAGCGCAAAGCTGGTTTTACTGGTATCATGCCATGTATCCTCCCCCCCCTGGTGGTTGCGTTCGTTTTGTTGGTGGCCGTTAGCTCGAGTGCTCAAAGGGATACGGGTAGCGCTAATGTGAATTAATACAAACAATATTGCTTCTAACATAGACTATAGTTTTTTACACTGGCCCTATAACGCCTGATCCAAACTCTAAGTTGCGTATTCCGGAGTGTTTGACCCCCTCGTTCCGGAGTATTGACCCCCCTGTGGATAACTCGCGCTTTTCAAGATTATGAAGATAGGTTTTTGGCTCG
>CAZQSF010000131.1:0-8118 GCA_964595955.1 uncultured Saprospiraceae bacterium | reverse complement strand
CCAGGCGGACTCGGGACTTGCACCCGTTAGGCGTGCGCCATGCCTGGCGCACATAAAAAAAAAGAGGTGCTGCAAATTGCAGCACCCTTTCAACGCACTCATGAGATTATAATTCCAGAAGAAACAAGCCAAAATTGGGGCCCGAACTTCGAAAAGGAGTTCGGGCGGAAATGGGAATTTGTTAGTAGTGGTCGTATAGCATTCGAGGAATTATCTTCCTTGCTAAGTTCCAAGTAACCGTTCTTTCCGGCTACAGTACAAAAATGGCAGAAATGGATTGCCCGAATAAGTACATTTTACTAACTTGCTGCAACCGGCCAAATCCGCTACAAATATATAATAGCCTAATTATCAAAGGATTAATCTTTAAGGAGGTCTAAAAACTGGATCAGGAAACATGAACCAAAGTCGATTAGTCAAGCATTTACAATCCCTGCCGGCTCGCGAGCGGGACCGCTTTCAGCAGTTTGTGCATTCCCCTTACTTCAATCAGCACGAGAAGACGGTCGCTCTTCTGGAGGTCATTTACGAGGCATTCGAAACCGACAATCCGGAATTATTGGACAAAAAGGTGGTCTTTCACCGGCTTTTTCCGGGGAAAACCTTCGACGACCAGCCCATTCACAACCTGATGTCCTACCTGAAAAAGCTGTATCACCGGTTCTTGGCGGTAGAACATACCGAGCAACAGCCCTATACCGAGCAACTGCTCACGATGGAGCACGCCTACGATCGCCACCAGTTTGATCTGCTGCTCAACCGTTCCCGCAACCTGGAAAAGCAACTCAAGAAATCCGCCCACCGCGACAATACCTACCACTTCGCCCAGTACAAGCTCCATCATTTGCTGGGGTATTACGAAACGATTTTCGTAGACCGCAACAACCCGAAAGTGCTGCAGCGCATGATGGACTACCTGGACCGATATTTCATCATCGAAAAACTACGCAACAGCTGCCACCTCACGGCCAACCAGCTGATCCTGAACACCGAGTTTGATTTCTCTTTCCTGGATGAATTACTGACCTACCTCAGCGCTCACTGGAGCAAGTTTGAATCCGAGTTATCCATCCGAATGTATTACCACATCCTGCTCATGTTGCGGGAAGAAGGGGAAACGGACCATTACAGCATACTGAAGACCATTCTCACCGAACAATCCGAAGCCCTCACTCCGGCCGAGTCCCACGATCTGTACCACTTTTGTTACAATTTCTGTATCCGGCAGATCAACCAGGGCCTGGCCGAGTACCAGTGGGAGCTATTCGAGTTGTATCAGCAAGGCCTGGACAGCCGGGTCTTGTTCAAAAGCGGCCTGCTGCACGAGTGGGATTTCAAAAACGTGGTCACCCTGGGCTGTGGGCTCAAGCAATTCGAATGGACGGAAAACTTCATCGAGACCTACAAGGAGTACCTGCCAGAGCTTTCCCGGGAAAATGCCTACAAGTACAATCTGGCCATGCTCCACTTCAGCAAGGCCGATTACGACAAGGCCCTTCAGGAACTGCTCCACGTGCAGTTTACCGACGTAAACTACCACCTGAGCACCAACTTTCTGTTGCTGCGCACCTATTATGCCCTCAAGGATACGGAAGCGCTGCTTTCTCTGATCGAAACCCTGCGCATATATATCATGCGCACCAAAAAACTGACGACCGAAAAGAAGCGTTCCTACACCAATTTCCTACGCTTTGCGCGCAAGTTGGTGTTGCTCAAGCACCAGGCGCACACCTTTTCCAAAGCCGAACTCAAAGCCAAACTGAATGCCTTGTCCAAGCAAGTGGAAAACACGGAACTGGTTATGTTCCGCAACTGGATCCTCCAGGAATGCGCCCAGGATGTGGGTCGTCCCTCTTCTGCTGCTGTTTAGCCTTGGTTTGGCCGGCCCGGCCCGGGGCCAGCTGCTTCGCGAATTTCGCGGCGCCTGGGTGGCCACGGTATCCGGCATCGACTTTCCCAAGGAGCCCGGCCGGGATCCCGAGTCCCTGCGCCGGCAATGGACAGACCTGCTCGACCTGCTTGATCAGACGGGCATGAATGCCGTGATCGTTCAGGTGCGCCCGGCCGGCGATGCCTTCTACCCGAGCGCCCATGCCCCCTGGAGTGCTTATCTGACCGGCAAGCAGGGCGTGGCTCCCCGGGAGGGATTCGATCCCCTGGCCTTCATGATCGAAGAAACGCACCGGCGAAGCATGGAGTTTCACGCCTGGCTGAACCCCTACCGGCTGAGCACCCACCTCGACACCTTCAGCCTGCACCCCGACCATCTCTTCTTTCAGCACCGGGAGTGGGTCTGGACGTATGATGGGAAACTCTACCTCAATCCGGCTTTGCCGGAAGTGCGTCGCCATATTGCCGATGTAGCCGAAGAGTTGGTCCGCACCTACGAGGTGGACGCCATTCACTTTGACGACTACTTCTACCCCTTCACCTCCAGCGGGCCACCCCTGCAGGATTCGGTGTTTTACCTCGCCTCGGATACTGCGGAATCGCTGCAAGCCTGGCGGCGAAGACAGGTCAGTGAAATGATCCGGGAGGTTTACCAGCGGATCCGCGAGGTCAAGCCCTGGGTCCGGTTTGGCGTCAGCCCTTTCGGCGTGTGGCGCAACCGGGGCAGCGACCCACTGGGCTCGCCCACCCAGGCCGGCATGACTTGCTACGACGACCTCTTTGCCGATGTGCTGCAATGGGCTCGCCTGGGGTGGGTGGATTACCTCATGCCTCAGCTCTATTGGTCGATCGGCTTCCCTCTGGCCGACTATGCCCTCCTGCACGACTGGTGGGACACCCGCCTCTTCGGCCCCCACTTCATCGTCGGCCATGCCGCTTACAAAGTAGGTGCGGACAAGGATTCCACCTGGCTGGATCCACGCGAGCTTCCCAATCAGATCCGTTTGCGCCGCACCCACGGTCGCTCGGGAGGCAGCTGTTTTTACAATGCCTCTTCGCTGCAGCGCAATGCGCTGGGCCTTCGCGATTCGCTCCGTCAACTCTTTTCCCGGCCGGCCTTACTGCCGGTGTGGAACGCCTATGCCGAATCTCCGCCCGCCGCACCGCATTTACACAAGCCCCAAAAAGAGGGCGGCTTTGCCCGCCTGCGCTGGGATCCCTCTCCGCTGCCGGACTGGTCGCAGCCCTACTACTATGCGCTGTTCCGTTGTCCGGGCGAAATGAGCGCCTGGACCCCGTCCGAAGCCGAGTTGGTTTACCTCTCCCCGTTTCAGCCGGAGGAGCGGGATCGAACCTATCTGGACAAGGACCTGCAGGCAGGCGACCGGTACACCTATTTCGTCATAGCCTACAATCGCAATCACCAGGGCAGCCGAACGAGCAACGCTTTCGGCATTCGCAAGAAAAAACGGGGAATGGTTCGGAAAAAGCCCTAAGGGCTGATGTGCTGAGCCTGCTCTTCGGAAAGCAGGGGCATATTCATGTAGCGCAGCAGCAATTGAATGCTGGCCAGAACGTCCTTTTCGCAATAATGAGCTATGCGCTCCAGATCGCGCTCCTCCCAGAATACCCGGCCGACCTCACTGCCGTCCATGTCGTCCTTGGGCGAGGGAAAGCCCAGCAGGGCGGCCAGGAGGCGCAGGGACGTAAAGTTTTTGCGATCGCCAAACTTCCAGAGCTCCAGGGTGTCGAGCAGGTGTTTGGTTTCCCAGGGCTTCTTGCCGGCCAGGTCCAGAGCTTCGGGCAGGGGGAGCTGCTGCACCACCATGCGGCGGCTCAGGTAGGGAATGTCAAACTCCTTAATGTTGTGGCCGCAGATGAAGTGTTTGTTGAGGTCGCTGTAGTGTTTGGCGAGCAATTCGCTGAACCGTTTCAGCAGGGTCGCTTCGTCTTCGTCGGCGAAAGAGGTCAAGCGCGCGTGAAGTCGCCCGTCGTTTTTGTCGCGGTGCAGTATACCTACGGAAATGCAGACCACCCGGCCGAACTCGGCAAAGATCCCGGCCTTATCGCGATACAGACCTGCCGCCCGCTCATCGTCGGGCAATTCATCGCCGCTGCGATCCAGATAGCGGGCCTTGTGTTTCCACAGGGCCTGAAATTCTTCGGACAGGTCGCCGTAATCAGCCTGGGCCGAAGCCGTTTCCACATCCAGGAAGAGCACATTGGCCAGGTCCAGATTGTCGAGCATAGGATGGTGATCGTTTAGAAGAAGCAATGCCCGGCTCGGCCGGTAATGCATTCCTAAAATAGTATTTTTGTGCCAAAAGCGGAACAATTTCAACGCTTCTGCGGCGTTTCAGCTTACTGCATACCCACAAATCTAGAGCGATTATGGCTACTCCCAACCCGAGCCCTGGCAACAATCCGCAGCCGAATACCCCCAAGAGCGCGAAGCAAGAATCTCGCCAACGCATCATTGCCATTGCAGCTGTCATCATTCTGATCCTGCTGGCAGTGAATGCCTTCCTGTTGATAAACTACCTGAAAAAAGGAAAGGAAAACACCCAACTGGTCGCTCAAGTGGACGAGACCGAACAACTCCGGGCCGAGCTCGAAAAGCAATATTACCAGGCCATGTCCGACCTGGAAGAACAGCGGGGCCGCAACGAAGAGCTCAATGCGCTCATCGACCAGCAAAAGGAAGAGCTCAAAGCGCAGAAAGAACGCATCGAAGGCATGCTCGGCGATCGCAACCGCCTGAATCAGGCCCGCCAGGAGATCAAAAAGCTCAACGCACAGGTGGAGCAATACCTGGCGGAAATCAACCAGCTTCGGGCCGAGAACCAGGAACTGGCAGCCACCAACGAACAACTACAGGAGACCAAGGTGCAACTGGAATCTTCCCTGGCCAGCCAGCAGCAGGTCAACGAAGAACTCAGCGAGGCCAAGGCCAGCCTGATGAGCGAAAAGGAAAGCCTGGAGAAGACAAAAGAGGAACTGTCCAAGAAAGTGACCAAAGCCTCCGTCATCAGGGTGATGGACATCGAAGCCGAGGGGCAGAAAGTGCGCAGCAATGGCAAGACCAGTTCGCGGAAAGCAGCCAAAAATGTGGAACAACTCCAGGTCTGTTTTCAGACCACGGCCAATGAGGTGGTCGATCCCGGCCTCGAACAGTTCCTCATCCGGATCGTGGGCCCCAACGGCGAAACCCTCGCCCAGGATCAATTGGGCTCCGGCGTGTTTTACAATCGCGTGAGCGGCCAGCAAATGCGCTTCACCCAAATGGCTCAGCAGGACTACAACCGGGAAGGCAAGGAACTTTGCATCGTTTGGTCTCCAAACCAGCCTTTCCAGGAAGGCAATTACGAAATAGAGATCTACAACAAGGGCTACCTGGCCGGTGTAAAAACCTTCCTGCTCCGGTAAATCCGGCCCCGGTCGAACCCTTTGCCCCCCGGCCCGTTACCTCTTTAGAAATCCTGGGCGAACCATCTGCCAAGGAAAATGGGTAAAAAGAAGCACGTGGAGGAAAATCCAATCGACAAGGACAAGATCACAGAGTCGCCGCACAATCTGCCCTATGCGCACACCGTGGGCGGCGTCACCATCAAACCGGTTGACAAAGGGAAGGTGAAGGGGCGTGCCCTTTCGGCCATGTACGAACAGACCGACATGCAGCTGGCCCAAATTCGGGAGCAGATCGAGCTGCTCGCCCAGCAGGCGCGCAGCATCCAGGACCGGGTCAATATTTCGGAGTCGATCTACCAGGCGGAAATGAACTTCGAACCCCTGGTCGGGCTCACCTATCATCTCTACGAGCGCGACAACGGCCAATACGTGCTCTCACTGGTAGGCCCTGCCGAATGGGGCGGCCGTCCTCCATTCGCTTTTGTTGCCAGCGTACAGCTTTTGGCCGACCACACCTGGGAAATCATCGAGCAACCTTCATGAAAGCCCTCCTCTGTACATTCCTGATCGGCATGGGCCTCAGCACGGCCGGGCTGCAGGCGCAGGTGGTGGAATGGCTCACCCCCACCGAGCACCACTTCGGCCTGGTAGAACACCGGGACACCGTACATACCGAGTTCGCATTCCGAAACATCACGGAGGAACACCTCTGGATCGACAACGTGCGGCCCAGCTGCGGTTGCACCATCGTTGAGTATCCGAAGGGCGAGATCGCTCCGGGCGAGACCGGCACCCTTACTGTCGAATACGACGGCCGGCGAAAAAGCTACTACAAGGGATTGATCAAAGTGTACTTCAACGCCCAGCGCCGGGCCGAGCGGCTCCTCATCGAAGCCGAGGGCATTCCCAGACCCTGACCCGCTTTTCGACCAGCATCCCTACAGCTTAGACACAGCACACCTTCCGGCCTCCCATTTTCGTTTATCTTTGAAGCGTTTTTCAGGGTAGCAGCCCCCGTTGATCAAACCTAAAGATTGAATTCGCTTCCATGACCGTATTCTTGCTCGTTTTTTACCTATTGCTGTCTGCCGGACTATACGTCGTATTCGCCAAAGCAGGGGAAGCCGGCTGGAAAGGCCTGGTCCCCGGGCTGAATGTCGTGGTCTGGTGCCGCCTCATTGGCCGCAAGGACTGGCATGCCGCCTGGCTGCTGGTCCCCATCGTCAACATCTTCATTTATGCAGGCATGGCCATCGACATGGTGCGCTCGTTCGGCAAATACTCCTTTTGGGACAGCGTATTGGCCGTTGTCGCAGCTCCGTTTTATTTCCTGTACCTGGGCACCTCTGCCAAAGAACGCTACCTGGGTCCCACCCTGGTTGCCGAGCGCGAATACAAGCGCGAAGTCCGGGAAGCCAAAGAGAAAGGAGACCGGGTCAAGCTCAAACGGCTTCAGGCCCGCAACCCCTACCACAAATCCTCCACGCGCGAATGGGCCGAGGCCATCATCTTCGCCGTTTTTGCGGCGGCTTTCATTCGCATGTTCCTCATCGAAGCCTACGTGATCCCCACTCCCTCTATGGAAGATTCGCTGCTGGTGGGCGACTTTCTTTTTGTGAGCAAGGTCAATTACGGCATCCGAACGCCTCAGACCATCGCCATGATTCCCCTGTTGCACAACCGCATACCGTTCATCAATAGGGAATCCTACCTGCGCAAGCCGCAACTCGACTACCACCGCCTGCCTGCCCTGGAGGAAGTAGACCGCAACGAGCCCGTAGTCTTTAATTACCCCGAGGGCGACAGCGTCTATGTCTTCCCGGACCGTACCTGGAGTATCCACGATTACCGGAGAGGCGCCATTTCCAATCCCAACTACGTCCGCCAGATCCAGACCGGCCGCAAAGACCTCACGGTGCGCCCCATGGACAAAAAAGATCACTACATCAAGCGCTGTATCGGCCTGCCGGGCGACGATCTCGAGATCAAAGACAAGGTGATCTACCTCAACGGCCAGCCGGCCGAGAAGCCGCGCTTTATCGAGTTTCTCTACCAGGTCCAGACCCCGGGCAACCTCAACATGCAAAAGTTTGAAGAATGGGGTATCTCGGCCAACGACATGCTGGGCCAGGAAGGTAATACGCTGTACCTGGTGCTCACCGACGAGCAGAAAGAAAAGGTGCAGGCCATGAGCAACGATATCCGAATCGCGGCTTACGACTGGCCGAAAGACCGGGAGGGCAAGTTCTTTCCGCACGATCTCGAACACTTCGGAGGCATGACCTGGGATAATTACGGCCCCGTTCACATTCCGGCCAAGGGCGAAACCGTGGAGCTCAAGCCGGAAACCATCGCCATGTACCGCCGGGCCATCACCATCTACGAAGGAAACAGCCTGGAGGAGCGCGACGGGCAATACTTCATCAACGGAGAGCCGGCAAGTAGCTATACCTTTCAGATGAATTACTACTGGATGATGGGGGACAACCGCCACAATTCCGAAGACAGTCGCATCTGGGGCTTTGTGCCGGAAGACCACATTGTCGGAAAGCCCTTGTTCATCTGGTTCTCCCTGAAGGACGGCAACCTGTTCAAAGGCGTGCGCCTAGGCCGCATCTTTTCTTCAGCCGACAAGCGTTGAAAACCGCGAGGCCGGGCAGGGCCGACTTCGTCAGTCAGGACTCAACCTTCCGGTAGGGGGTATAGGTACGGCAGCATGTCTTATTCCCTTCTGCCTTCTGCGACCCGGGGTTTGATATTCAGCGATTCCGGGTAGAGCCACCGGTTGCCCGGTAGCTCCCCCACAGATCCGGACGAGCG
>CAZQSF010000130.1:0-8710 GCA_964595955.1 uncultured Saprospiraceae bacterium | reverse complement strand
GTTGGGCCCTGGCTACCATCACCTTACGAAATCTGCCATGCCCAACCTCACGTTATTTTAAAGCGGGACAGGTCATTTCATACTTGAAACGGTATAAAAAAAGCCCCCCTCCAATTTCTCGGAGAGAGGCCATCCCAAAAACCGATTTAAGTATACACTTCAAAGCGGTTCTTGTGAATCACATACAATCCAATCGCCTTATGTAATTGCCCAAATAAAGCCAACTCAAGAATACACAACCGATTATACCACAGGAATGAACCCCACGTACAGGACGCCGTGAGTGCCAGGATTATAATTTGTTGTGCACGTACAGGGAAAACAAAAAAAACCAGGCCGAGGGCGCATCACCAGCTCGATACTGATTGAGGATTCAGAATGAAAAGAAAGAATGAATGATCAGGGTGGGCGTAAATGTTACGTCCATGGGCTTTGGATTATAATTTGTTCTCCGTACACCTACAAAGGTAGGAGAAAAGCCTGTTTCGCACATACCCTTTTTGGGGTATTTTCCCATCAAAAGGCCTCTCTCCGCAGGGCGAAGAGAGGCGCATTCAAAACCTGTTGCTAAAGGACTTAACGCAACAAAAATTTATCTTTTGGGCGGCTTAGGTCCCTTGGGCCGGGGCTTGAAACGGAAGGCGAGGGTCAACTCGTGAGAGCCGGCATTGTAATCGCTGAACTGATCGAAAAGAAAGTCGTAGCTGTAGTAAAACTCGAAGAAGGAAATGCTCGTGCCCACCAGCATACTCATAGTGCCTGTGGTCCGGTAGGAAAGGCCCGCTTGAAACTGCCGGTCAAAAAATCCGGCCAATACATTGAAATCCACTTCAAAAGGCGAATTGCGCACCTGGTGGACCATAGCGCTGGGGGTGATTTCAATGCCTTCATTCTCCAAAACAAAGCGATACCCCCCGTATAGGGTAAAGTACTGCAGCGGTCCCCCGGAGCCTCCTTCGATGGCGATATTATCGAGGCGATTCTGCACGAGGTTGATCACGCTGATCCCGGCAAACCCGTTCTCGCCGAAGGTGCTGTACGCCCCTACCGAAGCGTCAAAAAACCAACGGCCGTTCAGATAGTCGTCCAGAATATCATCGCCGGGCTGAAAGTTGCTGTCATCCATAATGGAGTTGTCCAGCCGCCATTGCTGAATATCGGTGCTGAATCCCACGCCCAGTTTGACGTTATCACCCAGCTGAAACCGGAAAGCGTACTGCAGCTGAACCCGAAAGCGATTGAGTTGGGCGGCGTTGTCGGACATCACCAGAGCACCCAATCCGAAGGTATTCCCGATGGGGCCGTTGTAGGACAAGGCATAGGTTTTGGGAAACTCGGTGAATCCGGTCTGATGGGCGCGCAGATGCCCGAACAATTGAAACTCCTCCTGAAAGCCGGCAACGGCCGGGTTGATGAGTATGGGGTTGATAATGTAGTGCGAAAAAATCGCCTCGTCCTGCGCCTGAAGGCGATTCAGACCCGAGACGGCCAGCAGAAAGAGGAGGGGGTATAAAAAACGCTTCATGTCGTAATCGGTTTTGGATTGTTTTGGGATGAGGATTCATTATCGCCGCACAATGGTCAATGAGCCGCGCGTTTCTTTTTCTTCACTGCTGCCGTCGTCGTAGCGGAATACATAGTAGTAGGGGCCGGGAGCCAGATTGCCGCCGTTGGGGGCGGTGCCTTCCCAGTCGTTGGCATAATTCTCCGCCTCAAAGACGAGCTGCCCCCACCGGTTGTAAACCTCCAGTTGGTTGGAACGGGTAGATTCCACACAGTTGATCATAAACTCGTCGTTGAGGCCATCGCCATCCGGGGTGATCACTTTTCGGGAAGCCGCGAAACATTCGAGGTTTCCGTTTTTCACCTCGCCGCTGGCCATACTGCCGTCGCCTGAACAACCGCGTACGTCCTCGACCACAACCGTGTACAGGCCGGCCGGCAAATTGGTGATCAGCGAATCGTTCGCCTGCGCACCATCAATATTCCAGGTGAAGGCGTAAGGCGGCGTACCGCCTTGTACGATCGCCCAGGCAGAGCCGTCATTTCCGTTCTCGGTATCCTGGGTGCCAACGCTCACCTGCAGGGGAGCGGGCTCGAGCACCTCATAAGCTTCTTGGTACATACAATTGTTACCGTCGGTAACCGACACGGTGTAGGTGCCCGGAAACAGGAAACTGATCCGGAAATTGGTCGAGCCCGTGTTCCACTGATAGGAGTACGGACGAGAACCTCCGTCGGCCTGAATGACGATCTCCCCGTCTTTTTCGCCCGGGCAACTCACATCGTCAATGGAAGCGGTCAGAAACACCGGAGCGGGCGCCGTCAGACTTAGTTCTTCGACAACCGAGCATCCGCCGGCATCGGTGACCTCGATGGAAATGGGTCCGGCCGGAGCATCTTCCAGGATATCACCGGTGCCGATGACCGAGCCCCCCTGAATCCAGCGGTAGGTATAGCCACTGCTGTTCTGGCCCATGGCCTGTACGACCCCGTCGGCTACGTTGGGGCAGCTCACATCAAATCCGTTGTAATCCGAAAGTACGTCGGTGTCAACGGCCAGCTGCGAAAGGGCCGTCAGCGTTACCGAGCTCGTGATCTGGGTGTTCTGCGCATCCGTTATGCGAAGGGTGTAGGTCCCGGCGGGGATATCGAGCAGATCCTGACCGGTACTGATGACTTCCCCGTCTTCATTGGTCCATTCGAAAAAGAAGGGAGCCTGTCCGCCGGAGATCGTGACCGTGATCTGGCCATCCGAGGAATTCGGGCAGCTCGGGTCAATCGCTTCCAGGGTATTGGAAAACTGGGTAACCGCCAGGGTGTCGGAAAAGGTACAGCCGTTGGCATCCTCCAGAACGAAGGCGTAATCGCCCGAACAGAGGCCCATCACCACGGGACCCACCTGCCCGATCCCGGGCCAGGTCACGGTTACGGGATTGGTCCCTCCTTCGATCTCCAGCGAAATGCTGCCTTCGCAATCACCTCCGTCCGAATCACTGACGATGGTAGGGGTGATCATCCAGTCCGAAGGCCCCAAAATCATGACCTGCCCGGAAACCTGTGTACCGGCATTGTCGGTAACCGTGAAGGTGTAGGTGCCGGCAGACAGGTCCGAGCGGATCACCACCCCATCGGCACTGTTGAGGGTGACATCATCGCCAAAGACAATGGTATAAGGAGCCTCACCGCCCGTGATCAGCAATTCAAAGCTGCCGTCCTGATCGCCCGGGCACTGGGTGGGGGTGGTCTGCGCAACCTGCCAGAAGAGCCCCGATTCGCTGAAGTCCACCTCAAAGCAGTTCGAGTCCTCACAGCCCGCGTTGTCTGTAATGGTTACGCAGTAGGTACCGGCGGGCAGGTTGTTTCGGTTCGGATTCGTGGAGTTGTCATCCCACAAGAAGGAGTAGCTGGGTGTACCTCCCGACACGCTCAGGCTGATCGCGCCGTTGGCGTTGCCCGGATTTCCCGTTACCGGGGTGATGTTAGCATCGATGTTCATGGCCGGAAAACTCATCACGTCAAAATTGCCCACCCGGGAATTGCCCAGTCCGTCGGTGACGGTGAGTTGGTAGGAACCGGGGGGAATATCGAAAATCACAGCGGTGGTATCGCCCGTATTCCACGAATAGTTGTAAGGCATCAGGCCTCCGGCCATGGTGACGGTGATGCTTCCCGAACTATCGTTCGGACAACTGCGAAGAATATCGATGTCGTCAAACTTGAAGCGCTCGGTGAGGATGAAGCAGGCCTCACCCAGGCAGCTCTCCCCGTCGTCCACCGTCACGCAGTATTCTCCGGTTTCGTTCAGGTTGTCAATGTCGGCTGTCGAAGCCGAAAAACCTCCGGGGCCGGTCCACTGATAGGTGTAGGAGCCCGATCCGCCGCTCGCGGTAATATCGATAGCCCCGGCGGTACCGGCATCCGGATTGATGGCCGTAATGCTTTCCTCCACGACCTCGACGGGATTATTTGCCCCTACTTCCAGGTCCACGATCAGGCTACAATCATTGCCATCGGTGATGGTCAGGCCGTAGCTACCCGGGTTGAGATTGCTTTGCGAAGCGGTGCCGTCCGGCAGGGGGGCTTCCCAGTCAAAATCATAGGGCGCTTGCCCGCCCTGGGGAGTCACGGTAATCGAGCCGGTAGGTTGCCCCAGGCATTCGGCATCGACAATATCGCTCTGTATGGAAATCCCCGAATCCGGTCCGTCCACGACCAGGGTATCGGAAACCAGCGAGCAACCGTTCTGGTCGGTAATCGTCACGATGTAATTGCCGTCGGGCAGATCTGTTTGGATGGGGCCGTTGGGCAGATTGTTATTCCAGGTATAGGTGAGAATCCCGGCACCGCCCGTAGCCACCACGGAAATGCGTCCGTCCTCGCCTTCAAAACAGGTATTGTCCTGAACATTGACCTGATTGATCACGATGGGATTGGCCGGTTCGTTGACGGTAAAGGTGCCTTCCACCGTCAGGCCGGTCGTGGCATCCGTGACGGTGACCGAGTACGTGCCGGCAGGTACATCGGCCAGGTCCTGGGTGGTCACATTCTGATAGCTCCACTCGTAGGTATACGAGCCCGAACCGCCGTTCACTTCGATATCCACCATGCCGGTCGAATCCCCGGGGCAGAGCACGTCGGTGATATCCGTAGAGGTGATCATGGGCCCTGCGGGCATGCCCACGCAGATCGTACCGGGGATTTCGTTGTGATCCTGAATCTCCTGCCCCATGTTGTCCACAAATTCAATGGCAACCGGGCTATCGGAAAATTCCAGATTGGCACAGGACCCCTCGTTGCCGAGCACAGTAAAGCACATTTCAAAGATGACGCTCCCGTTGGCCAGGGAAACGCCGTTCAGCGAGAGGTCAAACCATTGAAAACTGAGGATGCCCGGAGTGTTGCCGTTGAAGCTGCCCCCTGGCGAAAGGCCGGGCAGGCCGAGGTTCTGCACATTCTCAAACTGGAGAAGGGCGGGATCGTAGGTGATGGTGAACTGGGCGCCGGCCACATCCACGAAATTCGCTACCGTAACCGGTACGCAAACCACCTCGCCCGTATTCTCCGCCATGCCGTCATTAACAATCACCGTCAGACCATCCAGATTGCAATTGGCCAGTGAAACACTGCCGTTGTTGGTCTCGGTGGGGATATCCGCGTTGGAGGAGTTGGTGGCTTCGATGGGCACCGGGGTATTGGAAAAGGAAATGGGTGCACTGAGCCCGCCTCCGGGAGGAGCTTCGAAACACAATTCCAGCAAGACCACGTTTCCCGGCAGGCTTACCCCCGATCCACTACTCCAACTGACCGTGATCACGCCATCCGATGGGTTGGACACATCCAGTCCGGGCAGGTTGGCGTTGAGGTTTTGAGCCGTGAGAAAATTGAGTGCCGATGCATTGTAGTTCAGCGAGAAAGAGAGCGAGGCCACATCGGTAAATGCGCTGGCCCGGATGGGTACACAGAAGTTTTCGCAGTCCACCGGCGTCACATTTTGCGCCGTGAGGGTGAGTGAGGGCACCCCGCCGCAATTGGACAGGTCCACCTGTCCGTCGTCGAATGCGGGATCCAGCTCCTCCAGCGAACTGTTGGTAACCTCAAAAGGTACCGGCGTTTCCGTAAAGCTCACATTGGTCGTGCCGGAGGAGGAGGTCGTAAAACACATTTCGAAAAGGACCGTGCCGTCGGAAACCGATATGCCCTGGGTGGTCTGATCGAACCAGAAAAACCCGATTTGGCCGGGGGTGGAGGTATTAAAATTGGACGCCGACAGGCCCGGCAGGCCGAATCCGGTGATCTCATCCAGCTGCAATGCGCTGTTGTTGTAGGCGATGCTGAACTGCGCCGTGGCGATATCCTCAAAACAGGATACCTGCACCGGCACGCAAACCGGCTCGCAGTCGGTAGGGCTGATATTGGGTATGATGAAGGTGGGGTCGTCGCCCGTACAGGTGATATCCGAAACGGCGACCGACCCGTTGCTGCCGTTGAAGTTCAGCATCTGGCCTCCGGCTCCGGTACCTTGCCCGGGCAGGGGCGTATCGGAAAAGGAAACGGGATGGGTACCGCCCTGCAGGGTGGTAAAGCAAAGTTCCAGGATCACGGTACCCGGCGGTACGCTTTCTCCATTCGGGCCCGGGGCGTTCCAGTCGAAGGTGATCTGGCCGGGCGTATTCGTATCGATATCGCTCAGCGTGAGACCGGCCAGGTTCAAATTGGTCACGCTGTCGAGCTGTAAATTGGCCGGATCGTAAGTAAGACTGAACTGAAGGGCCGTAACTTCCTGAAAAGCTTGTGCGCGCAGCTCTACGCAGGCACTTTCCCCCAGATTGGCTGTTTCCTCACTCAAATCGAGCGAGACGGTCGTCGGCGAACCGCCGATGTTGATAAACCCACTTTGAAACAGGGTAGCTACCGTGTTCCCCATTCCGTCTACGATCTCGATGGGCGTGGGATTATCCGTGAAATCGACCGTAGTCGTTCCGTTTGCCAGAGCAGTAAAACAGATCTCAAATATGGTAGTGCCGTCAGGCAGGGAAGAGCCGGTGGGGTTTTGATCGTCGAAATACGAAAACGTAAGCTCGCCCAGATCGTTATTCCCGGAACCCGGCAACCCGAAGGAGCCGATGCCCAGCCCAGGAAGATTGAAAGCCGTTACGCTGTCGAATTGAATGAGAGCCGGATCGTAGTTGATGGAAAGCTGTATGGAAAGGATGTTGTCGTAGTTGTCAACGGTCACCGGCAGGCAGAACGACTCGCCGGGCTGCACGTTGGCATCGCCTAGGGTCAGCGTGAAATCATCACTGCCCGATCCACCCTGTATAGTCACCGTGCCGTTGTTGGTAACTACCGGCACCAGTTCGTTGGAGGAATCCACGACCTCAATGGCCGTTTGATTGCCCGTAATGCTGACCTGAGAACTTCCGCTTCCGATAGCGGTGAAGCAGATTTCGAAAATGACAGTGCCGTTGGCAACGGTTACCCCTTGCGAGCTTTGGTCGAACCAGGACAAAATAACGGTGCCCGGATTGGTTTGCTGGCCCGGCAGGCCAAAGGCACTCGCATTGAGATCCTGTAGGTTGAAGGCGCCCACCGAGGAAAACTGCAGCTGAGTGGGATTGTAGTTGATCGTGAACTGCATCCCGATGAGGTCTTCGAAGTTTTCCACGCTCACTTCGAGGCAGACCGTTTCGCCTGCATCGACCGTTGCACTCGATAGGCTGAGGATCAGGTCATCCGTTCCCGTTCCCCCGCCCTGAATACTGAGGTTCGAAGGATTGGAGTTCAGTCCGACATCCGTGAAGTTCCCATCCAGGATCTCAATGCCCGGGGATTCGTCGGTAATGTCCAGGGCTGTCGTTCCGCTCGCCTTTCCGCGAAGCACAATGGTAAACAGAAGCGTACCGTCCGGTACATCTACAGGGTTGAAATTGGGTTCGGACCAGGAAACGGTGATTTTTCCGGGCGGAACATTTCCGTTGCCCGGGAAGCCAAAGCTCGACCCCAGTCCGAATCCGGGAAGAGCCCCTCCATTGACGTTGGTTATCTGCACAAATTCGGCCACATTCGAATTCCAGTTGATCGCGTACTGCATACTGACGATATTCTGGAAATCATCGACCGTCACATCTATGCTGAACTCCTCGCCCACATCGGCCGAAACCGAGGCTGGCAAAAAGGAAAAGGTGGGTTGCGCATGCAAGCCCAAGGCAAAGAGAAGTAGAAGTAAACTGTAAATCAGCTTGTGCATGTTGATCGGTATTTGGGAAACTGTTTTGGGATTAGTCAACGATCAGGTACTGCGCCCATCGAAGACCGGAATCCAACCTCAAATCCAAGAGGTAGATACCGGCAGCCGGAAATTGAGCAGCTTGCAATGGGATTTGGGCATTGGGAAAAGGAATGTGGATTCGCTTTGAAGACAAGAGTTTGCCACTTGGGGTGTAAATGGAAAGCATTCCGGACTGGGCCCGGGACAGGGGCAACTGCCAAACCGCTTCGGCCTGCATGGGGTTGGGAAACAAGCGGGCTTCCTCCCACCCGTTCTTTCCGGTCGGCTGCCCGGTAGCCGTCACCTCTCCAATCTGTACGGTGCCTTCGTCCAGGGTGGCGTCGATCATATTGAAGGACGCGTCAAAAATCTCGATGGGCGAGCCCGGCAAATCGGTGAAGCCCACCTCGGTAACGAAGTCTTTGTTGCCCTGGCTGGAAAAGGTCAGCGAAAAAAGCAGGGTAGTATCGGGGATGGGTACCCCTTGCGTTGTGCCGTCGAACCAGAAAAAGTTGAGAATACCCTGGTCCACATCCTGGGGGCCGAAGTGGTCTTCCAGGTTGATGTCCAACCCCAGGTCTTTGACTTCCAGCAAGTCGAGGAGGCCGGCATCCCACTGCACGGCAAACTGCATGCCCGCCAGATTGTCGAAATGGGCGGCGCGAACATCCAGGGAAAAGGTGGAGCTCAGGTCGGCGGTGTAGTCGGTGATAAAGATCGTGGGTTGCGCCCGAAGGATGGTAATGCCATACAAGAGAAGTATTGCGAGCAGGGGGTATCTGGACGCTTTCATATCATGGGATTATGGAACAAGTCCGGAACCGTCGCGATTCCGGGACGAAAGGTACAGAAATTCGAAGAAAAAGGGAAACAACTTATTTAACAAAAAGCGAGGCGCCTTCCCCCGGCATGGGGAAAGGCGCCTCAGCTTTGGTTATT
>CAZQSF010000129.1:0-8747 GCA_964595955.1 uncultured Saprospiraceae bacterium | reverse complement strand
CATCTCCGTGTGCCTTTTCTTTTTAATGGCTCAAAATTCGGGATGACTCATGTTTGTCGTTTCGGACCAAAAAAATCCGGGCTAAAGCCACCCTTTGCTTTTCAGGTCGGCAACCGAATCCAGCAAAGCCTGCTCGGCAGGCCGGTAGGTCAAGTCCAGGTCTGCCTGGCTGCGGCTGTTGTCAAAGGCTATGGGGATGCCCCAGTTTTCCCGAAGGAACTTCCAAGTCAGCCCTTGCATAGGGCCAAAAATGTAAGCCAGCGGCTTGGGGATAAGCCCTTTGGGCAGGGGCAGCTGGCCATTGTACTCCCGGCGAAGGGTTTGCGCCATATCCAGAAAGCTCATCACTTTGTCGGACAGGATGTGGCGGCCGCTGGCGCCGGGCGTGAAGCCGGCCTTGATGTGCGCCTGGGCCACATCTCGAACGTCGACTATGCCAAAGTAGAGCGCCGGAGCGCCGCTCTTGAACTGCCCCCCGGCCAACTGCAACAGGGTGTCGGTACTGGTCGCGTCTTTGCGCTGGCTGAGGGAGGGGCCCATCACAAAAACGGGGTTAATGACCACCAGATCCCATTGATCCTGCTGTTCGGCCAGTTTCCAGGCCTCGCGCTCGGCCACCGTCTTGGAATAGGAGTAGGGCTGGTGGGTGAGGCTGGAGCTGGTATTCCAGTGTGCTTCGGTGAAAACGCCGTTTTCGGTCTGCTCCTTATCGGATGCATCGCCGTAGATCGCAGCCGCTGATGAGGTGAGCACGACCCGCTTTACGTCCGGGCTTTGGCTGGCGGTGTTCAACACGTTTCGCGTGCCTTGCAGAGCGGGATCCACCAGCTGCTTTTGGGCGTCCTTGATGCCGCTGATAAAGAAGGGCGAGGCAGTGTGGATGACCAATTCGCAGCCCTTCATGGCTTCGGCAAAAGAACCGTCATCCAGAAGGTCGGCCTCGAAAAGTTTGAGCTTGCCCCCCTGCTCGCGGTCCCTCATTTCCATCAGGTGAGCGACCTTTTCCGGGCGCGAAGTGTCTCGAACCGTACCGTGTACGGTATAGCCTTCGTGTAGCAGATATTGGACGATCCAGGAAGCGATAAAACCGGAAGCGCCGGTCACCAGCACCGGGGCATTGGGGGATAGGGAAGGAGGCATAGGTTGGGTTTTTGTCTGGGAACACTACAGATCGGGTCGAGGTTGCTCTGCAGGCCAGGGAGCTTAAATTTTCTATTTTTGAGCAACTTTCATACAACGGACCCTATGCACCTCCTTGCGCTTGCCATTCAGTGGAATGTTTCCCCGGAAATCGTAAATATCGGTCCCATCAGCCTGCGCTGGTACGGCCTGCTTTTCGCTCTGGGCTTTCTCGTTGGCTTGTTCATCGTACAAGCCATGTTCAAGGCCGAAAAAGCACCGGAAAAATGGCTGGACCAGGCCTTCATCTACGTGGTGGCCGGTGCGGTGGTGGGCGCGCGTCTGGGGCATGTGTTCTTTTACGACTGGCCGTATTACCGGGAGCATCTGGATGAGATCATTCGCATCTGGGAGGGCGGCCTGGCCAGCCACGGCGGTGCGATCGGCATCATACTTGCTTTGTGGATCTACTCCCGGGTAGTGACCAAAAAGTCCATCCTCTGGATCCTGGACAAGGTAGTGGTTCCCACGGCTCTGGCAGGTTCCTTCATTCGCCTGGGCAATCTGATGAATTCCGAGATCCTGGGCAAGCCGGCCGATGTGCCCTGGGCTTTCGTTTTTCAACGGGTGGATCAGGTGCCTCGCCACCCCGTTCAGCTATACGAGTCTATCAGCTACCTCATCATATTCTTCATCCTGTACTGGGTGTACTGGAAAACCGACCTGAAGAACAAGCCCGGCTTCCTTTTCGGCCTTTTTCTGGTGCTCATTTTCGGGGTGCGTATCGTCATGGAACAGTTCAAGGTGAGCCAGGGCGGCTTCGAATCGGCCTTCAACAACGCGCTTACCACCGGTCAGTTGCTCAGCATTCCCTTCGTGCTTATCGGCCTGTTTTTCGTTTTGCGGCCCAACCCGAATGCAAAATAAGGACCGTCTGTGGGCGTTAAGCTGGAAAACCTCCGAATTATGCCGGTATTGCTTGGATTGGCTTTTTGGTTGGCTGCCTGTGCGGCAGATGTTGGCCTGGGCGTTTCGGCGCCGGATTTCAGCCTGCCCTATGCGATCGCAGCACCCAGCCAGCAGCATTCCCTCCATCCGAAAATCCAGGAAATTTCGGGCATTACCTGCGGCCAGGATCCCAAAAAGCTGTTGGCCGTACAGGACGAGCAGGGCCAGGTATTTCAGCTGGACAGAACGCATGGCGGCCTGGGCGAGTCCGTGCCCTTCTGGAAAGACGGCGATTACGAGGGCATTGCACAGGCGGGCGAGGAGGTCTATGTGCTGAAGAATACCGGGACGCTGTACGGCATTACCCACTTCGGCACCCCTCAGCAGGAAGTAGCCAAGTACAACGAGTTCCTCAACGACGAGTTCGATGCCGAAGGCCTCGCCTATGATCCCGGGGGAAACCGCCTGCTCATCGCTTGCAAAGGGGAAGGCGAGGGGCCCTATGCCGATCCCTTTACCCGCCTGATCTTCGCATTCGACCTGCCTGCGAAAAAGCTGGACAGCATTCCGGCTTTTCAGATCCGAAAAGCCGATATCTATGCTTTTCTCCAGGCCAACGATACGCTGCCGTATTGGCCCAAAATGATCGATGACTTCGAACCCGGCGTATCGGACATGGAATTCAACCCCTCCGGCCTGGGGGTACATCCGGCTACCGGGCATCTGTATCTGATCTCCTCCGCCGGAAAGAAAATGCTGATGGTGATGGACCGCAGCGGACGCATCCTGCACGTGACCAAGCTGCCCAAACAACAGCATCGCCAACCCGAAGGGCTTTGCTTCGACGAGGAAGGGCGCATGTACATCGCCAACGAAGGCAAGGGCGTGACGCCTCCTATGTTGTACCTATTCGAGCACCTTCCCAACCCAAAGGGTCAATAGGTGGTTTAAAGAGGTACATAGATGCGGCAGCTTGCGTACTTTTGAAGCCCGGAGTTGTAGAAAATACTAGAAACCACAAGACCTTTTCATGAGCGTTGTAGAAATGCGCGTCCCCGAAGTGGGCGAATCCGTTACCGAAGTCACCCTTTCTCAATGGCTGAAGGAAGATGGCGCCTACGTAGGGTTGGACGAGCCCATTTGCGAATTCGAATCCGACAAAGCCACCCTCGAATTCCCGGCTGAGGCCGCCGGAAAACTCATTCACGTCGCATCCGAAGAAGACGATCTGGAGATTGGTGCGCTGGTGGCCAAGATCGATACCAGCGTGGCTAAAGAGAACGGCGCTGCGCCCTCCAAAGACGAAGGGCCGGCCAGGGAAAAAGAAGAAGAGCCCGCCGGGCAAGAACCCGAGCCCGCATCAGTGGAGGCTGCGAAGGAGCAAACGTATGCCACCGGGCATCCATCGCCCGCCGCTTTCAAGATCCTGAAGGAAAACGATATTGCGCCCGGTGAGGTGGACGGCACCGGTCGCGACGGCCGCATCACCAAGGAGGATGCACAAAAAGCCGCTGAGGCTAAAAAACAGGCGCCGCCTCCCAAGCCGGCCAAGCCGGAAGAAAAACCGGCCGAAGCGCCCAAGCCCCAGGTATCCTTCACGCCTCGCGAAAGCTTCAGCCGCAACGCCACCCGCAAAAAGATGAGCCGCATGCGCCGCACCATTGCCAAGCGGCTGGTGAGCGCCAAGAACGAAACGGCCATGCTCACCACCTTCAACGAGGTGGACCTCACCGAGGTCATGGCCATGCGCAAGAAGTACCAGGAAAAATTTGTGGAGAAATACGGCATCAAGCTGGGCTTCATGTCCATCTTCGCCAAGGCCTGCGCCAAGGCGCTCCTGGAAATGCCGGATGTAAATGCCTACCTGGTCGGCGAGAACGAACTCGAATACCACGACTACGCAGATATCAGCATTGCCATTTCCACGCCCAACGGGCTCGTTGTTCCTCCGGTGCACAATGTGGAGAGCCTGCACTTTGCCGAGATCGAGCACAAGATCAAGGAGCTGAGCACCAAGGCTCGCGAAGGCACCCTGTCGCTGGATGAGATGTCGGGCGGCACCTTTACCATCACTAATGGCGGGGTGTTCGGCTCCCTCAACAGTACGCCCATCCTCAACGAACCGCAAAGCGCCATCCTCGGCATGCACGGCATCAAGCCGCGCCCGATGGCCATCGACGGCGAAGTGAAGATCCGCCCCATGATGTACCTGGCGCTCAGCTACGACCACCGCGTCATCGACGGCAGTACCTCCGTCACCTTCCTGGTGAAGGTGCGCGACTACCTGGAAGATCCGATGACCATGTTCCTGGATATCTGAGTACAAACCCGAAGGTTTTGCAGTGTGCGTTTGAATGGGAGTAGTGGATTGCACACGTGAACACCCCTTCCATGCCTTTGAGATGGGCTTCTAAGACGATTTCAAGGATGGGATGACCTTTCTACCAAGGCGTATTTCACCCTAAAACCGGTAGAAATGATCTGAGCTGAAACGGGCCGTCACTGTCCGGGCTGTTTTTCCACCTCCGGATCGAGGCCCAGTGCTTTTTGCCGGAAGGCGTTTCCCCGCTCCGCATCTCCCGCATTGAAATGGGCTTTGGCCAGGTTGAGCCAGGCTTCGGCATTCTCGGGTTCGAGGCGCGCCGCTTGGCCGAACAACCGGATCGCTTCCTGGTGGCGTTGCTGAATGCCGTAAGCCACACCCAGTAGGCGAACGGTCTCGTATTCTTCCGGGCGCATGCGGTATGCGGCTTCGAGATACTGGGTGGCTTTGGCGAGGTCGCCTTTTTGCTCACCGAAAAACTTCCCCGCTTCCCGGTAGGTAATGCCCAGGTTGCTGCGGGCCTCTTCGTACTCGGGGTCCAGGGTGAGCGCCTGCTGAAAGTGAGCAATGGATGCATCGTACTGCTTCAGGTAGTTGAGCGCATTGCCCCTGAGCAGATAGGCGTTCTTGTAATTGGGATGAAGGCGAATGGCCTTTTCCAGGTGCATGTCGGCACGCTCCAGCATAGCCTTCTTTCGGGCGTCGTCGTTTAGCTCCACCGAACGGGCGATGAGGGCGCCCCCCACGGCATTGTTGAGCTTGGCGCTTTCGCCGGAGGTCGCTATATCGGTAGTGAAAAGCGTGAAATTGTCTTTCCAAACGGGGTTGCGCAATAAACTGAGCAAGCCGAATGCCGCAACCACCCCTCCCGCCAACGCGAGCGGAACCCTCCAGCTGCCTCTGCGCTTCACCCAGGCATGGATGCCCAGCCCGAACAGGAAGGCCAGCCCGAGGGAGGGCATGAACAGAAAACGCTCGCTCATGAAGGTGCCTACCGGGAAGAAGATGTTGGCAACCAGCGCTAAGGGCAGCAAATAGAGCCAAATGCCGAAGGCCCAGATCCGCCGCTGCCAAAGCCCCCATAGCCCCAACCCGAACAGGATGAGGTAGGCCAGCCCGCTGAGCCCGACCCAGGGATTGGCGAAGGATTGGCGGGCGATATGCTGGGGGTAATAGTCGTGGGTCAGCGGATGGGGCCAGAAAAGGAGCTTTAGGTCGAGCCCCAGGGTGTACAGAATGGTTGCGGCCTTTTCTGCCCCGGAATACGGCAGGTAGCGCCCGTCTTCCAGCTTCAGGAAGGGGTTGTTCATCAGCTCCATGGACGGCTCCCCCAAACCGGGACCCAACACGGAAAAGCGGATGGCGAGGAAAAGCCCGGTAGCGACCAGAAAAGGCAGGCTGCGCAGAAGCACCCGCGGCAGCCGGTCGCCTCCGAACAACCAAAAGGCCAAGGGCGCCAGGGCCAGAAACGATATGGCGTTTTCCTTGCTCAACAGCGCTGCGAAAAAGACCAATCCCACCAACAGCGCCCCCGCTATACCGCGGAGGCGAAAGGCCAGCCAAAGCGCCGTTGCACTGCCCAGCAGGGCCAGGATCTCGTCCCGCCCTTTGATGTTGGCCACTACCTCGGTGTGCAAGGGATGAGCGGCGAATAGCGCGGCGGCGGCCAGTGCCAGGAGGGCCGGATGGCGAATGTGCTTCCGCCGGCTCGCCAGGGTTCGGATCAGCTCGTACAACAGCACGACCAGCAGGCCGTACAGCAAAACATTGATCAGATGGCTCAGGCCTGGGTTTTGGCCGAACAGGGCAACCTCCAGGGCGAATGTCGCCAGGGACAACGGCCGGTAACGGCCACCTGCCACCAGCCGGTCTTTGCCTTCTTCTTTGAAGAACCCATAAAAAGTATCCTTGCTGAACAGGCCTTCCAAGCCCTGCAACCCCTGCTGCACAAACAGGTTGTCCGTGAGCACAATGGCATCGTCCAGCGCGTAATCGTGGGTCAGGGTGTTGAGGTAGAGCAGAAAACTGAATACGAAGAGCACTACCCGGTGAAGGACGGGCCGGCTCAACCAGTTGGGAAGCTCGGGGAGGTTTTGGCGTTTTCGCATAGATCGGATCGGGTAATACACACAAATCTAACAGGCTTTTCAGGATCGGCGACCCATCCTGCTGGCCGACGATTTTCAATCTGACCGAATTTCCTAAATTTGATCTTCTTCGAACGCACGCACACCATGAAAAAACTCGCTGTTGTTGTTTTTTTCAGCTTTCTGGGCGTTTTCCTCTTTGCCCAAAAAAGCGACGAAGTGCCTCCCGCCACGCGCACCCTGGCCATTACCGGCGCCACCATCATTCCCGAACCCGGCAAAAAACTGGAAGGCGCCACCCTGCTCATTCGCGACGGGCTCATCGAGGAGGTGGGCACCCAGGTGGCCATCCCGCCCGATGCCCGGATTATCCAGGCCGACTCCATGTTCATCTACCCGGGTTTCATCAGCGGCCTGTCGCATGCCGGCATGCCCTCGTCCCGGGGCCAGGAGGAGGATGATGAGGAGCGCCCGAAAGTGGACGACCCGGGCGATCCGCCCAACGAGCTGGCCGGCATACAGCCCCAGCGCAGACTGGTCGACCTGCTCGACCCCGCGGAAAAGTCCCTGGACGAGTATCGCAAAGCCGGATTTACCGCCGCCCAGGTGATGCCGGAGGGGCGCATGCTGCCGGGTACGGCCGGCTTGATCTTGCTGCACGGCCATACTCCCGGCGAGATGCTGGTGCGCGAAGAAACGGCCCTGGCCGCCCAACTACGCGGCGCCCGCCGCATGTATCCGGCCACGGTCATCGGCGTGATGACCAAGTTTCGGGAGCTGTATCGCCAGGCCGAGCAGGCTATGCAGCACGAAGTAAAATACGCTTCCAAGCCGGCGGGACTGAAGCGCCCGGTCAAAGATCCCGTGCTGCAAGCCCTCTATCCGGTTGTCGAGCGTCGCCTTCCGGTGGTGTTTGTAGCCGAGGAGGTCAAGGACGTGCACCGCGTACTGGCCCTGCAGAAGGACCTCGGCTTTGAGCTGGCACTGGCCGAAGTCAAGCAGGGCTGGCACCTGGCCGATGAACTGGCCGCGGGCAAATGGCCCCTCTTCTTGTCGCTGGACTTGCCCGAGGAGCCCAAATCCCAAACGAAAAAGGCAAAACAGGATACCATACTCACCGAATCCGGCGACACCACCCTGGTGTCTTCCGAAGATCCCGAAAAAAAGGCGCTGGAAAAGCGCCGGGCCGAAGCCATGGAGCGCCATCTGGAACAGGCGGCCACGCTCCACCAACGAGGTATTCCCTTCGGCTTTGCCACCGTGGAGACCAAACCCAAGGACGTGGCCGAAAACCTGCGCCGCTACGTGGCCAGTGGCTTGCCTGAAGAAACCGCCCTGGCCGCACTCACCACCCAAGCGGCCGACTTCCTGGAGGTGTCGGCGATCATGGGCACCCTGGAGAAAGGCAAGCTGGGCAATGCCGTGGTGTGGACCCAATCCATGTTCGAAGAAGACGCCCGGGTGCGCTACGTCTTGGTGGAGGGGCAGCTGTACGAGTACGAGGTCCGCAAAAAAGGGAAAAAAGGCGATCCGGATGCCGTCGTGGCCCTGGCAGGCACCTGGAGCTACGCCATGGACATCCCCGGGCAGCCCATGGAAGGCACGATCAAGCTTACGGACGACGGCGGGGCGGTGAGCGGAGAGATCTCCAACCCCATGACCGGCGAAATGCGCCCCCTGGAAGGTGTAAGCCTGGACGGCAACAACCTGCGCTTCGAGTTTGCAGTCGATGCCGGCGGGCAAAACATCACCGTTTCCTACGATCTGATCTTCGAGGGCGAGTACTTCGAAGGCGAAGTGGAGGCGGGGCAATTCGGTGTGTTTCCGGTAGAAGGAGAGCGGATCGGCGAACCCGAATAGGATCTTGATTTTTTCAGAGAATGAAATTCGCGAGCTATGATGCGGTATTTTTGGATACTTGTCGCTTTACTGATTGCACCCTGGGCCAACGGCCAAACGACGAAGGGCGACGTGCTGATCAAAAACGGCACGGTACTCACCATCACCCAGGGGGTGAAGGAAAACACGGATGTGCTTATCCGGGAAGGGAAGATCCGCCGGATTGGCAAGGGACTCAAGACGCCCAAGGGAGTGCAGGAAATTGACGCCACCGGCCTGTACGTAATGCCCGGCATCATCGATGCCCATTCGCATATCGCCATCGATGCGGTGAACGAAGCCACCAATCCGGTCACGGCCGAAGTGTGGGTAGGCGATGCCCTGGACCCGCTCGACTTGTCCATCTACCACGCGCTGGCCGGCGGGGTTAC
>CAZQSF010000128.1:0-8776 GCA_964595955.1 uncultured Saprospiraceae bacterium | reverse complement strand
ACACCCCCAGATTCTAACCAACTGAATTTGTGGGATTTATAACCGGACACTAGTGAATACGGAACATATTTCAAGTAAGGTCAAAGCAATCTAATGAACGCGCGAACAACTCTTGTTGCCCCGCGTACGCGGAGTGCGAAGGAAATCATCTTGGACAGTAAGCCATTCGCGGAGGAAAACCGAACGAAGAGCTGGTATCACATGTTGAGTACCCTGGCCTTGCTCCTCCTGGCTCTGGCGGGTACATTCCTGCCCTTGCCCTGGGTGGTAAGGCTGGTATTCAGCCTCTTATCGGGCCTCCTCATGGTCCGGTTTTTCGTGATCTACCACGACTATCTGCACAAGGCCATTTTGCAGGATTCCGCAATCGCGAATGCCATAATGACCCTTTACGGCCTGTTCATACTGGCCCCCACCACCATTTGGAGTCGGACGCATGACCACCATCACCATCACAATTCCAAATTGTCCAACCGGGGTATTGGTTCCTATCCCCTCGTCAGCCGGCAAAAATTTTATGAGCTCACCAAGCTCCAACAGCGTATTTACCTGGCTTCAAGGCATCCGCTGACGATCCTGTTCGGATACTTTTCGATCTTCCTGTTTGATCTGAACCTCAAGTCGATTTTCCAAAGCCCCCGGAAGCATCTGGATTGCCTGCTGGCTGTCGTGATCCATTTTAGCATCGGAGCTTTCCTGTTCTCTGTTGGCGGCTGGGCCACCTTGTTGTTTTCCTGGCTCCTCCCCTTTTTATTAGCGCACGGTATGGGTGCCTACCTTTTTTACGCCCAACACAATTTTCCCTCGGCAATTTATCAGGAAAACGAAGGCTGGACCTACATAGGGGCGGCTTTGGAATCCACCAGCCTACTGAAAACGAATCGGCTGATGGAATGGTTTACAGCCAATATCGGGTACCACCACGTCCATCACCTCAACCACCGGATCCCGTTTTATCGGCTCCAGGAAGCTATGCAGGCGATTCCCGAGCTACACCATCCCAAGACGACCAGCCTCCACCCGAAGGAAGTGTGGGCATGCCTTCGGCTCAAAGTCTGGGACGTTGATCAGCAAAAGATGACACCGCTTTAAGGAGCTCTCCCACCCGCACCGCGGAATACCGCAGGATGCCCCCGTTGAGTCAGTCGGTGATCCGGCTGTGCTGCGCAGGCACACAGGGGAAGGCATATACTGCATCCTAGGAAATAGGTAGAGATGACCAGGGGCAATTCGCACGCTATTTGGCGGATTATTTGGGGTAAATTGCAACAATGAAACTTTATTCCTAAGGCCTCTACCAACACCATCCGGCGCGAAGATTACTTCTATGCCACCATCAGGGACCAACCCGGCAAATCCTACACTCTTCTCCATCAGTTGGCCGGTTTCGGCATTAACCTTCAGGCTGTTAACGTTATACCATTTGGGCTGCAAACCACCCAGATGACCACTTTCCCGGAAGATACCCTGGACTTTCGGAGCGTCGCCAAAAAAGCAGGATTAAAACTAGATGGCCCCTACCCGGCCATCCTGGTCCAGCGCAGCGACCGGGTGGGTGCCCTGATCGATATTCACGAAAAACTCTACCTGGCCGGTATCAACGTGTTCGCTTCCAGAGGGGTCTCCTCCGGCCAGGGCAATTTCGGTTATATCATCTACGTGCGGCCCGAAACCTACGAAACCGCGGCTGAGGTACTGGGGATCTGAAATGGTATTCTGACTGGTCCACCTAGCACTTGGTTTAGCAGTTTTGCCTCCCCCCTTTTTTAGGCGGAACACTTGGAACCAATGATAATGGATTGAGATCTATGACGACAGATGTGTTCCACCCGCGCGCCCCCCCCACCAATCCTTTCAGCTACAGCGCATGGAAGATATTCACAAGCAGGCAGGAGGCCAGCCTGACTTACCACACCGCCATGCCTATTATACAGCCATCTGGGTACAAAAAGGCCGTAGAGAGCACCATATCGACTTCCAGACTTATCCGTTGACGGAAAACGCGGTCTTTTTGATCAGCCCCGGACAGGTGCATCAACTAGTGCCGGCCACGCGGCCGCAAGGTTGGGTGATCATCTTCAGCCCCGAGTTTTTGCAGCATCACCACATCAGCGAGGATTTCATCCGCGAGATCAACCTGTTCAACTCGTTTGAAGAACGCCCCCCTGTACAACTCGGCCAGGAGGCTGCGGAAAAGCTTTCCAAAATACTTCCTCTCATGGAAGACACCTTCCGCTCCGGCATGCCATTTCGCATTGCCGCCCTCAGCGCCTACCTCAAGCTGTTTTTGCTGTACTGCAACCAGGAATGCGTGCTGCAGCGCCCGCAGCAGGACCCCAACGACAGCGGCCACCGCATCCTGCGCGACTTCAAGGAACTGGTGACGCGGCATTTCCGCACCCTCCACAAGACCTCCGATTATGCCGAACGGCTCCACATCACGCCCAAATACCTCAACCAGGTGGTGAAATCGCTGCTGGGGCAAACAGCCAAGGAGGTCATCCAGGAAAAGATCGTGCTCAACGCCAAGCGCGAGCTTCGCTACTCGGCCAAAAGCGTGAAAGAGATCGCGCTGGAGCTGGGCTTCGAGGACCCGCTGTATTTCAGCCACTTCTTCAAGACCTGTACAGGCCAATCCCCCACCTCCTTTCGGTCGGAAGCCTGATCAGGAAGTAAGCCGGTCCAGTTCCCGCTCAATATCGCGGAGGGTGCCCCGGATCCGCTCCTGCAGCCGGTCGTGTTTCTGAAGTTTGAACACCCGGATCTCGATGACTGATTCCAGGTCATTCAACAGCCCTTCATCCTGAAGCATGGCGTCGTAGTCGCGCAGTTGGTATTGAAAGTAGGGAATGGTATCTCGCTCGGGCGCCAGCACGGCGCGCTGGCTGATCCGCGGCGTGAGCACCAGGTGCCGGGCCAAGTGAGGTTCCATGATGCGGGACATATTGCGCACCGCCGATTCTTCCCGTCCGATGGAAGTGAGATTATCGATGCCCAGTTGATAGAGGTCGGTGATGGCCAGCCGCAGGGAGTCCCGGGTCAGGGTCTCCAGGCCGCGGGACTTGAGCGCTTCGAAAGCCGCCACTTTCGGGTACAACTGGTAGTCCCGGGCTGTGCTTTTCAGCAGCAAGCCGATCGAGTCGAGCCGATTGTCGCTTTGGGACTGGAACAACATAGCCCGCAGGCGAACCGCATCGTCCAGATGGCGGCGATGCCGCAGGCGATCTTTCTCTACATCGGCCAGGGTCTTGACCAGGTCGTCCTGAATCTCGCGATACGCATTGATCTCCACCCTGCGGTCTTTGCGCTCCTGATTGCAATTGTTCAGCTGCAGGGCAAGGAAAATGCCAATGATGATGAGGACGACTTCGCCCGTGGCGTAGAGCAGGTATTTGCGCAAGTTCCCTTCTCCCATTAGTCGTCGGCGCATTTGACGGGTGATTCGAAGCATACCGGTTTCCTTGCCATAAATTGCATGGACGAATTTCGTATCAGAAAAATAGAAAACCTTTTCCAATACCCACTACGTTCTGCCTTTTCCGCATACCCAGCTGCCTTTTTCCCATTTCATCAGGATGATTTTCTGCCCAACTTTGCAGAGAACACTGGAAAAACTAACTGTCTACCGTCTAATGAACCGCAAACACTTTCTCCGAAAAGCCCTGCTGGGCGCTGCGGGCGTCACCCTGGGCGCAGCCGTTTCCCGTTCGAAGCCGGCTGCTTCCACCTACGATCGCCTGATGGACCAGGTGGGCTTCAATCATTTACCAAACCACGAGATCAAGACCATGAAAACCGTACTGCATAAAGCCGACACCCGAGGCCATGCCAACCACGGCTGGCTGGACACGCACCACAGCTTCAGTTTCGCCAACTACTACAATCCCGAGCGGATGAACTTCGGCGTGCTGCGCGTGCTCAACGACGACCGCGTAGCCGCGGGCCGGGGCTTCGGCACCCACCCGCACGACAATATGGAGATCATCTCCATTCCGCTGGAGGGCGATCTGGAACACAAGGACAGCATGGGCAACACCACCGTCATCCGGCAGGGCGACGTGCAGGTGATGAGCGCCGGAACCGGGGTTTTCCACAGCGAGTACAACAAGAACAGCGACCGGGAGGTGAAATTCCTGCAGATCTGGCTGTTCCCCAACAAGAAAGGCGTGGAGCCCCGCTACGACCAGATCAGCCTGGACAAAAGCCGGCTCAGGAACCAGCTCCACCAGATCCTCTCCCCAGACCCGGAGGACGAAGGGGTATGGATCCATCAGGATGCCTGGTTCTACCTTGGCGAACTGGATGCCGGCCACGCGGAAACCTACACCCTTAAAAAACCAGGCCATGGCGTGTACGCCTTTGTGCTGGATGGCGAGTTGACCATCGCCGGGCAGGCCCTCAACCGCCGCGACGGCTTCGGCATCTGGGATACGGACCGCATCGAGATCAAGGCGGATACCGATGCCCGCCTGCTGCTCATGGAAGTGCCGATGTCGATGAGCTAAGCTTGGAAAATCGTTTCGCTACCCGTGCCGGATTCACGCAGCCTCCGGCACAGGCTTCTGGTGGGATTGTGAACCATCCTGCCGTACTCTTTTCAGGCTGAGCTAAACTTCAGGCTCCGAAAAAACCTTTTATTGCTATCAAAAAAACCCAATACCATGAAGAAGAGTCTGATGCTATCACTGACCGCCGTGGCTTTCCTGATTTGGAGCTGTTCCAACAGCGGTTCCACCCAGGCCGAAGCCGACCAAAAGGCCGAAGAATCGGCCCAAACGGTAGCCGAAGAGGCGCCTGCCGAGGAGCAGGGCGTACCCAGCCAGAACGTGCCCGCCAAGGGAGATGCCTACGAGATCACCGTGCTGGACGGCAGCAAGCCCAGCCCCCGCAAGGAGATGAAAGGCCAGGTGGGCGATGTGGAGATCACCGTCAACTACGGCAGCCCCTCGGTGCGCGGCCGCAAGATCTGGGGCGGCCTGGAGCCGCTCAACGAGGTGTGGCGCACCGGCGCCAACGAGGCCACCCGCATCACCTTCTCCAAGGACGTGATGGTCAACGGCAAAAAGCTGGCCGCCGGCACCTACGCCCTGTTCACCATCCCCACCGAGACGGAATGGACCGTCATCTTCAACGAGGAAGCCGAGCAGTGGGGTGCCTACAAGTACCAGGAAGGCAAGGACGCCCTGCGCGTCATGGCGCAACCCATGATGAAAGAAGAACTGGCTGAAAAGATGGACTTCTACATCGAGGGGAACGACGTCATCCTGCGCTGGGAGAAAGTGGCTGTGCCCTTCTCCGTATCGGCAGCCTAAATCAGGAATGATCAGGAGCCGGTTTCGGGCTGGTGCCCGGGCCGGTTCTTGGTTGTCGTGTTGCCGGGCACCCCTGATCCACGCGTGACACACCCGGCATCCATTCCCAGATCGAAGGACGCGGGAGCTTAAAATCCCATGCTCATGCCCAAACTCCCCAAGGACCTGAAGGAGGCCATACTGCAGATGCCGGGCCGGGAAAAGGACAAGCTGCTGCTGCGCCTGGTGGCCAAGGATGAGGCCCTGGTGGAGCGGCTGGTATTCCAGCTGCTGGAGGGAGGTGAAACGACCGAGAGCCGGGCCGAAGCCCTTCGCCAGCTCATCGACCGGGAGATCCCGAAGGGCGCCGGCAGCTTCTACACCCCCGGCTACCTGCTCATGGACATGCGCTACTGCAACGGCCGCATCAGCGAGCACGTGAAGACCACAAAGGACAAGCTCGGCGACGTACAGCTCCGCCTGCAGGTGCTGCGCCTGGCTTTTGAACGCCATGAGAACATGCTGCATCGCTTTCCGCTCCACCGCTCGCGCACCTTCAGCAAATACGTGGTAGGCCGGCTCAGGTACATCCTGGGCAAGGCCGGTAAGCTGCACGAAGACTACTTCCTGGAGCTGCGCGACGAGCTGGACGCGGTGCTGGCCTACACCTTCCGATTCGAGCCCACCGCCGCCCACGCCCGGGCTGAGGGCCTGCCCACATCCTTCGAAGCCTGGCTGGAAGGCCTGGAGTAGGAGCAGGCGGTCGGGCAAACTTCAAAAGTCTTGGATACTTTTGAAGTCCGGAGCGCTAATGTTTCAATTCTTTCAGGGCGTAGACGATGCGCCCGTCATGCATTGGCCCAATCACCTATCGAAAACCTCTTGCTGAGATCCCGGCGCACCAGCCCGTTCCATTCTACGTTGTAATCAAGAGTTTCCATTTGACAAGACCGAGAACGCAACCGAACGTCTGACCCAAAAACATACATGATATGCCGCGCACCCTTGCCCTGCTGTTAGCTCTGACCCTCACCCTGAATAGCTGTGACGATGGCGACATCAACCTCTTTTCCATACAGGACGACATTGCGCTGGGTGCCCAGCTGCGCGACGAGGTGCTGGCCAATCCGCAGGAGTATCCCATACTGCCCCGCAGCCAATACCCTCAGGCCTACAATTACCTGGAAGACATCCGCGACGACATCCTGGCCTCCGGCCAGGTGCGCTATGCCCACGAGTTTCCCTGGGAGGTGTACCTCATCGACGACCCCGGCACCCTCAACGCCTTTGCCGCGCCCGGGGGCTACATCTTCGTGTACACCGGCCTGATCCGGTTCCTGGATGAAAAGGACGACTTTGTGGGCGTGATGGGGCACGAGATGGCCCATGCCGACCGCCGCCACAGCACCGACCAACTCACCAAGGCCTACGGTATCTCCATCCTGCTGGAGGTGCTGCTGGGCAACCAGGCCAACACCCAGATCGCCGACATTCTGGCCTCGCTGGTCTCCCTGCAGTTCAGCCGCCAGGACGAGACCGAGGCCGACTCCTACTCCGTCATCTACCTCTGCGGCACGGAATACGCCGCCAACGGAGCCGCCAGTTTTTTCCAGAAGCTGACCGACCAGATGGGCTCCACCCCCGTGCCCGAGTTCCTGAGCACCCACCCCAATCCCGACAATCGCGTGGAGAACATCAACACCCAGGCCGACGAGCGGGGCTGCGATACGACCTTCGACTCCAGCGAGAGCGAATGGGAAGCGTTCCAGAGCAGTTTGCCGTGATTTTTGGCCCTTTGGTGCAACGCTGCACCCTTCCTTTAGTCTTTGCGGGTGACGATTACTCTTTTCATATAAACCCAATGGTATGAATCACCTGATTTTACGCATCCCTTTATTGACTGTACTGCTGATCAGCTTCAGCCTCCTGACGGCCCAGGAGTCCGGCTGGTCCGTCGAAAAGCGCATTACCTACAAGGACGGCAGCGTGACCGTCATCAAAAAGCGCCTGGACAGTGGCCAGGACGTGTCCGACGCCCTGGAGGAACTGGAGGCCGAAAAGCCCAACGATGCCGAGGAGGTCATGGTCCGGGTCATGGGCAATGCACCGAACGAGGAGCAGGAACGAAGGATCGAGATCATCCGGCGCGGCGAAAACGAGGTCAAAATCGACATCCGCGGCGACTGGGACATGGATGAAGACGAGAACGAAGATGAGGATTGGGATTGGGACTGGAATTGGAACTGGGAAGAGCGGGATAACGGCAATCGCGGCTGGCACCGCCGCGGGCATGGCTCCTCACCGAAGACCAAAACCTTTCTGGGCGTATACATCGACGGCCGGGCCGATGAAGGCGTGCGCATTTCCGGCGCCGTGCGCGGTACGGGAGCCGAGGAAGCCGGCCTGCAGGACGGCGACATCATCACGGCCATCGCCGGGGAGTCGCTGCAGGGGCGCGGCAGCCTGAGCGAGGCACTGGCGCAACACGAGCCCGGTGAGCGCGTGAACATCACCTACCTGCGCGACGGACAGGAACAACAGGCAGCCGGTGTGCTGCTTACCCGGCGCGGCTACAAGACCAGCGATACATACGAGGCCGACCCCTGCAAGGTCTTCATCGGGGTGTACCTCAGCAACAACCACGGCGACGAGGGCGTACGCGTCAACGGCGTGATCCGCAATACCCCGGCCTTTAAATCGGACGTGCAGCCCGGCGATGTCATTCTGGCCCTGGACGGCATTTCCGTCAACACCTACAACGAGGTGCAGGTGGAGCGCGACAAGCACGAGCTGGGCGACTATTTCACCCTCACCGTACTGCGCGACGGAGCGGAAATGGACATACAGGCCCAATTCCCAAGCTGTGAGGAAGAGCAGGAAGAAGTGGAGGAGGAAGGGATCATCGAGGAAGAGGAGCGCCCCCTCTACATCCCGCCGGTGAGCAACGAGCTCGAACTGGTGAATTACAAGGCCTTCCCCAACCCCACGGTCAACTATGTGAACCTGCAGTTCGAGGGCGAGGCCTTGCCCACCACCGTTCAGCTCATCGACGCCAACGGCCGCGTGCTGTACGAGGACGTACAGAACCGCTTCGACGGCTACTACAACGAGCGCCTCGACCTGAGCGACCGGGCCCCCGGCACCTACTATCTGCGCGTACAACAGGAGAACCGCGTGCTCACCCAGCCGGTGATCGTGGTGCCCCGGGTGTAACGAGCCTCCGCCTATACTGACGCGATGCGGTTTGAGCGCATCCCCAACCACATCGCATCATGAAAAAAAGCCGGAATTTCTATTCTAGTGTAACCGCCTTAGCGAAAATCCGTTAAAAAATTTCGGGCTCGTAGGCTACAGGAGCGATCCACGAGTGACGACGAAGGAGGAACGGCTTGGGTCGCGACAGCCGGAGAGCCTGAAGTTTTTTAACGGATTTCAGGATAAAATGACCTTTTTACCAAGACCTATTTTATCCTGAAAACCGTGAA
>CAZQSF010000127.1:0-9289 GCA_964595955.1 uncultured Saprospiraceae bacterium | reverse complement strand
AGTGCCACCGAGCCTGGCCTTCGCGCAGACGGGTAAAACTGCGGACTAAAGACTGAGGACTATAAGGTAAGTCTCAGCGGCCCTGGAAGTGCCACCGAGCCTGGCCTCCGCGCGGATGGGCCTTCTACATTGGGTCTCTACACAAGATGTGGCATATCCCCGCCTATTCAACCCCCATTCGGGGGTTGGCCTTGTTTTTGCTTTTTAGCGGCCGGTGTGCACCGGCCGCAATAGATGTTTGTCCACTTTCGGGGACAGTCTACCAACATGTATTCCGGGCATTGGACTGGCAAAGAGGATCGTATTCTGGCCCGTCAGGGCCTGTATATCGGTAAAACCGTGGTCCCCGCCCCGTTGCACTGCCCCGTAGGAGCTGAACCGCCTCCGCAGCGCCGGGCGGCCCGTCCCGGACCGACCGCCTCGATCCAAGCTCGGGGCCGTGCTTTAAAGACCAAAAGAATCCCTGGTCAGCAGGGCTGGTGCGGACTCAAGGTGGAGGACAGTCGAAAAGGCTATGGCATCCCGTCCGGCTTACCCTACTGCGGGAGGCCGCGCCATGGATTGGGGCTCTACGCAAGGCGCGGCATATCTCCGCCTATTCAACCCCCATTCGGGGATTGGTCTTGCTTTGGCTTTTTAGCGGCCGGTGTGCACCGGCCGCAATAGATGTTTGTCCCCTTTCGGGGACAGTATACCAGCATGTATTCCGGGCATTGGACCGGCAAAGGGGGGCCTTTAACGGAAGCTTGGGCCTGGCCGGTTTGCTGAAGGGGTGATTGCCGGGATCAAAGACAGCCTGGCCTCGGGCAGCGGACCGCTGGCGCGGACTGCAAACTGCCCGCCAGGGTTCAACCGTCGCTCACCAAAGGGGAGGGTGTCGTTTACTCCTCCCGGTAGGCGCGGAACATGCGTTCGAGGATGGGCATTTTGTAGGGGGCAGGTACGGTGCGGCCCAGGAAGGTGAGCACCTTGGCCGTACGGCCCGGCACCACGATCTGCTTGCCGCGCAGCATGCCGCGGATCGCTTCGCGGGCCACCTGATCGGGGAAGAGGACCAGCAGCCTGGCTTTGGCGCCCTGGGTCTGGATGCGCTTGAGGCCGTCCTCGTTGGTGATCACCGGGCCGGGACAAACGACCGTAACGGTGACATCCGCTTCCTTCACCTCTTCGCGCAGGCTGAGGGCGAAGTTGTACACGAAGTTCTTGGTGGCGGCATACACGGCCTTGTAGGGCAGGGGCAGGGCCGATTCCATACTGCTCATGTACAGCAGGTAGGACCGGCTATGTTCTTTGAGTTGCGGCAGGAAGTGGTAGGTGAGCTCCACCACGGCCTGGTTGTTGAGCTTCATCATGGCCAGGTATTCCGCCAGCTCGGCCCGCTCGAAGATCCCGTTGCGGCCGAAGCCGGCATTGGGGATGAGGGTATCTACCGAAAAGCCGTTCTCCTGCGCCCATTCCCACACGCGGCGGGCGGCCCCGTCTTCGGTCAGGTCGATGCCCAGGGTGTGGCATTCGACGCCATGGGTGGCGCGCACCTCCCGTTGGGCCTGGTAGAGGGCGGGCTCGTCCAGGGCCACCAGCAGCAGGTCCTTTTTCCGGGAGGCCAGATCTTCGGCAAAGGCGCGACCGATGCCCTGGCTGGCGCCGGTAATGAGAGCGAAGGTTTTCATCGACCGCAAAAATAACACATCCCGGGCATCTCGAAAAGCCGTTGTTTATCCGCCGATCCCGCCCCCGCCGTTCTGGATGTCGTCGTTGTTGATCTTGCTGCGTCGGCTACGGCGGTCTTTGAAGTCGAGCTTGCCGAAGCGGTAGCTGAAGTTGAGGTTGAACGAGCGGATCTCGATCTCGAAATTGGAACGCTGGGTGAAATCGGGCCCCGAGATGTTGCGCGGGAACGACAAGGTATTGGTAAAGGGCTGGATCACGCTGAAGCCGATGCTGCCGCGTTTGTTCCAAAGGTCTTTGGCTGCGCCGATACTGAACTGAGAGTACGCGCCCCGCGAGCCCTGCAACGACTGCCGGGGCGAGTTGTAGAAGCCGAACAGCTCGATCTTGAAGTCCTTGGGCAGGCTAAAGGTGGCATTGAGGTTGGCCCGCCATTCCCAGGCGTTGCGCCGGGTTTCCACATCGTCCACCAGGCCAGCGGCCGTGATGTTCTGTACGTCCATCCCACCGCGCAGGGTCAGGAACTTTTTGATGGTGTAAGAGGTGAAGAAGTTGATACCCACCACATCGTTGCGCCCTATGTTCTGAAAAGTGGTCACCGTACGGCCGATGCTGTCCACCGTAGTGATGGGGTCGATCTCGTCTTTGGTGTGGCGGTAGTAGACCGAGCCGTTGAAGACCCAGCCCTTTACAAAGGTGTTGTAGCTCAGCTCCGTCTGATGGGTGAGTTCGGGCTCCAACAGCGGGTTTCCGAAACGGATATCGCGCGGGTCGGAGAGGTCCACATAGGGGTTCACCGTGCGCAGGCTGGGCCGCTGGATGCGCTGGTTGTAGGCGATCTTAATGTTGGAGAACTGGGACAGTTTCCGGTTGAGGATGATGCTGGGCAGGAAGTTGCCGTAATTGTTGCTGAATCGCGTGGGGTCGGTTTCAAAGCGGCCGCTGATATCGGTGAATTCGTAGCGGGCGCCGGCCACCAGGCCGTATTTTTCGCCCAGCTTCCAGTTGACGGAAGCGTAGGCGGCGTACACGTCCTGGTTGTAGAAAAAGACATCGGTCTGGTTGGGTAGGGTGACGAACTCTTCCTGGTCAAAATCGAAAAGTTCCGATTCGAAATCGCTTTCGATGCGCCGGATGATGGTCTTCAGGCCGGTCTCCAGCTTGATTCGGTCGCTGAAGGGGTGCACATAGTCCACCTGTCCGGTATACTCCAGGTTGATCCCATCATTGGAGTTGCGGTTGCGAATGTCGAGAAAAGGATCCACGTCCGGGAAGGTGTCGCGCTGGTCGAAGTCATTGACCGAATTGCTGTAATCGCCGCTCGCCTGGATGGCTGCGCTGAACTCCTGTTCTTTTTTCTTGAAGGTCTTGCGGTAGTCGGTCGTCCAGTCGAAGCCGCTGCGAAAAGCGCTGGTCTCACTGATGCGTTCGTAGTACTGGTTGAGATCCTGAACGGGATCGATATAGGTGGCGATGGTCGTCTGATCATTGTTGCGGCCGAAGCCGCGAAAGTTGATGCTGGTGTTAATGCTGTTGTAGGCATTGATGTCGTAAAAGGCGCCCAGCGAAAAGCGCGGGCCGAAGAAATTGCTGCGCCCCTCCCCATTCTGATCCAGGATGCGCGATTCGCCTTCGATGACATCCTCGCGGAAGAACTCGGTAAAGGACTTTCGCGGAATGTTGTACCAGCCGCTGCCGTTGAAGTTGAGGCCGAAGCGCCCCTTGGCGTAGTTGAGGTTGAGGCTGCCGCGGTTGGTGCGCGTACCGGCCGACAGGCTCACCGAGCCGGTGAATCCGTCGATGGATTTCTTTTTGGTGATGATGTTGATGATGCCGGCCGTGCCCTCGCCGTCGTATTTGGCCGAAGGGGAAGTGATCACCTCTACGGACTTGATCTGATCGGCGGGGATGGTGCGCAGGGCATTGGCCAGGTCACCGCTGGTGAAGATGGTGGAGGGCTTGCCGTTGATGAGCACCTGGATGTTGGACGAGCCGCGCAGGCTTACGTTGCCCTCCACATCTACGGAGAGCAGCGGCACGCGCTGCAGTACGTCGGTAGCGTCGCCACCCAGGGTGGTGATGTCCTTGTCGGCATTGTACACCAGCTTGTCAATGCGATTTTCGAAAGCCGACGCCTCGCCCTTTACCTCCACTTCTTCCAGGGTTACGCTGGTGGATCGCATGTAGATCACTTCCAGGTTTTCGTCGGGCTTTTTAGGGGTCAGCTCAATGCCGGTTACCTTTTTGGTCTCGTATCCGATAAAGGAAAGCACGAGGGTATAGGTCCCGGTAGGGATCTCGGTGAGCTTGAAGTTGCCGTCGGCATCAGTGAGCGTGCCGTTCACTTCTTTGTCCGTCTTGGCGTCCTTCAGAACTACGGTAGCAAACTCGACCGGAACATTGGTGCTGGTATCCAAAACGGTGCCGGTGATCTTGCCGGTGATGGAAGGGCCGCCTTGGCCGCGGGAGCCGCCGGGGCGCTGAGCATGGATCAGGGAAAGGCAACAGAGCAATAGGGTGAGTAGGGCGTAACTTTTTTTCATAGGCTCGAATCCGTTAATCCGACTTTTTGACAGAAAGCAAACAATGTAGGTACAAACAAACGGACGATAGGTTGCACGCCGAGCCCGGAAAAAAGCTTAACAAAAGGTTAAGGAAAGGAAATGTTCAGCTTTGTGCGCTGCGTATTCGAAGGGACCCAATCCGGACCGATTTGCAGGAGGCGGATGGCTTCCGCATCGCAGCCATAGCCCAGGCTTTGTTCAATGCGGATATCCTCAGGGCGCCCTTCCTCATCCACGCCAAAGGACAGCCCGACCACCCCCCGAATCCCATTTTGCCGGGCCGGCTCGGGGTAGCGCTTATTGGCTTCCAGATACTGTTCCCATCGCAAAAAGCCGCCCATAGGTTCGGCTCCCGCCCGCCGGCTTCGGGCGCTGGGCTGGGGTTTCAGGGGCAGGACTCCGGGATCCAGTTGGATTTGCAGAAAGTGGGTATCCCGGGGGACGGTAACCTGCCGACTCTGGAAACCGGTGTAGCTCACCACCAGAGCCACCTGGGCCGTATCGGGGATAGTCAGGTTGAAGTAACCGTTGCGATCGGTGGTGGCAAGGCGCCTGGGCTTTGCCAGATAAACGGCTGCCCCGACCAGCGGTTCGCCCTGGGCATTGACAACCCGGCCGGAGAGATAAGAATCGGGAAGCGGAGCGGGCGCCGCGTCGGCCATAGGAGATACCTCCTCGGCCTCTTGTTCGCCCAGGCCGGCCACGGCCTCCTTTTCTGCCGTTGGCGTGGGAGCTTCCGTACGAGCGACCTGCCGGTCTTCCGCTTTGGACATTCGCTTTTTGGCGGCCGGTTTTTCGGCCGGGGCGTCGGGCTCGGGGGATGGGTCGGAAGAAGCTGCCTTCGGCTCGTTTTCCGGGGGTAGCGCTTGGGGCAATTCCTGCTGAGCCGGCGTTTCGGGTTTGATTTCGGGCTCCGGCTCCAAAGCGGGGGCCTGCATTTCCTGGGCGACCTCCGCCGGCCCGCGATCGGAATTGATCCACCAGAAACCGGCCACAGCCAGCAACAACACCGCTGCAGCAGCGGCCAGGCGGGGCCACCAGATGAGGATGGGTTTACGGCTTTCCCTTGGATCGGCCAGCCGTTTTTTCAACCGCTCCAGGCGCTGGGCGTGGTCGGCTTCCGGCAGCCCGGCATAGCCTTCCAGGGCATCGGCCAGGAAGGAATCCTCCCGGGCCCAGGCCGCGAGTTGGGCTTCTTCCCGGGCGGTAGTTTCGCCTCGCACCCATTTCTGCAGCAGTATGTATTTATCGTCAGGCATCGTCTTGGTCTCGTTCCATGCAGTTGCGCAGGTTGCGCCTTCCGTTCTGAATGTGGGAGCGCACCCGGCCCAGGGCTTCGTTTTGCAGCCGGGCGATCTCCTTGTAGCTTTTGCCTTCCAGGTAGAAGAGGCGAATGCAGGTTTGCTGGGGCAGGCCCAGCTGCTCCAGGCAGTGCTCCAACTGTTCGAAGCGGCCGTTCTCCCGGGCTTCAAAAACAGGATGCTCCACCAGCTCGGAATGCACAAGACCGGCTTCCCATTCCCGCTTCGGGTGGCGCCCCCGGCGGCGCAGTTCCATCAGGCAGTAATTCCTGGCCAGTACGTAAAGCCAGGGTCGAAACTCGCGGATATCTTGCCCAGGCACCTTTTTTACCAGTTCTTCGAATATACCCATCACGGCATCTTCGGCATCGGCTTCCTGCTTGAGGTATTTCAGACATACCCCGTAGGTCAGCTCCAGATAACGGCCGAAAAGCAGCCCCAGCCAGTGATTGTCGCCGCTGCTGCGGAAGCGGTCCAGCAGCTCGGTATCGGAGAGCTCGGTATGGGGCAGGGCGCGAAGCATGCATCAAAAATGCATAAATTTTCTGAGCGCTTGTGTAATAAGGCGTTCGGGGGCATCCTCAGGGAAAAACCCGATCATCATGAACAATCTCATCCTTTTACTGGCCCTCAGCCTGGGCCTGGCAGCCCCGAACAGCGACCAGCCCGAATTTGCCATCCGCGGCGAAGTGACCGACGCCCTCACCGGCGATGCGCTGGTCGGCGCTACGGTCGTTGCCCGTATTGCCGATGCGGAGTACAGCCGCACCACCACCGACGGCCGCGGTGCTTTTCGCATCATGAGCCCGGCAGCCTGCCTCGAACTGGAGATACAGCAATCCGGCTACCGGACCCAAACGGTGGAGAAGGCCTGTGAGGGCGAGACGATCCGCATAGCCCTGTCGCCCCTTGCCGTACCGGATGCGAATCGCCTGGAAGACAAGAAAGCCCGCCGCCTGTACCCGGAAGCGGAAATGACCGAAATGCCGTATTCTGCCCCGTCTCCGGCAGCCGGGACCCTGTATGCGCCCTCGCGTACCATGCCCACCGAGCCCGGCCGGCCGTGGAATACCGAAGACTACGACCTCATTACCGAGAACCGCTTCCACCGCGCGACGGACGAGCCCCTCAGCACCTTCAGCATCGACGTGGACGCGGCCAGTTACAGCAACCTTCGGCGCTTCATCCGCAACGGCCAGCAGCCGCCCAAAGACGCCGTGCGCATCGAGGAGATGGTCAACTATTTCACCTACGATTACCCCCGGCCCGGGGGCGAACACCCCTTCGCGGTGATCACCGAGCTGAGCGAGTGCCCCTGGCAGCCCCGACATCAGCTGCTGCACATCGGCCTGCAGGGCAAGCGCATCCCCATGGACGACCTGCCCGCCTCCAATCTGGTCTTCCTCATCGACGCCTCGGGCAGCATGGACCAACCCAATAAGCTGCCCCTGCTGCAGAGCTCCTTCAAGCTGCTCACCGACCAGCTGCGCCCGCAGGACAAAGTATCCATCGTGGTGTATGCCGGTGCGGCCGGCATAGTGCTGGAACCCACCTCCGGCAGCGATAAGCCCAAGATCAAAGAAGCCATCACCAGGCTTCGGGCCGGCGGCTCCACGGCCGGCGGAGCGGGAATCCGGCTCGCCTACCAGACCGCTCGCGAGCAATTCATCCGGGGCGGCAACAACCGCGTGATCCTGGCTACCGACGGCGACTTCAACCTGGGCACCAGCAGCGATGCCGAACTGGTGCGCCTCATCGAGAAGGAGCGCGAGAGCGGCATCTTCCTCACGGTGCTGGGCTTCGGCATGGGCAACTACAAGGACAACAAGATGCAGAAGCTGGCCGGCCACGGCAACGGCAATCACGCCTACATCGACGACATCCAGGAGGCCCGCAAGGTGCTGGTGGAGGAGTTCGGCGGCACGGTCTTCACCATCGCCAAGGACGTGAAGCTGCAGCTGGAGTTCAACCCCGCCCAGGTGGCCGGCTACCGCCTCATCGGCTACGAGAACCGCCTGCTGAACAAGGAGGATTTCAACGATGACAAAAAAGATGCCGGCGAGCTGGGCAGCGGCCATACCGTCACCGCCCTGTACGAGATCATCCCCGCCGGGGTGAAGAGCGACTTCCTGGCCGATGTGGATCCGCTGAAGTATCAGGAGGCCCAGGCTGGCTCGAACAGCAGGGAGCTCTGCAACATCAAGCTGCGATACAAGCAGCCGGATAGGGATACCAGCCGCAAGCTGGAGCAGACCGTTTCCGCCCGGGCATCCCGCCTGAGCAGGAGCTCCGACAACTTTCGCTGGAGCGCCGCCGTGGCCGCTTTCGGCATGCTGCTGCGCGATTCCGGGTTCAAGGGCGAGGCGAACTACCCGGCCGTCGTCGAGCTGGCCCGGGGCGCGAAAGGCGCAGACCCCAACGGCTACCGGGCCGAATGCATCCGCCTGATGGAGACCATGCAGGATCTGACGGACCCGGCGGTGGTGGGCGAGCGGTAGGGCATCCGCTCATCCGATGACCTGCCTGCCTCGCCCCCGCGAAGCGGGCAGGTCATCGGAGGAGTGGGCGCTGTATTTATGGTCCGCTGTCGGTGTTATTTTACGTGAGATGCTATGCCCAGCCTCACGTTTTTTTACGTTCATAGAGCCGGCAGCCCTGCGGCACAGCTCTGCGATCCCCTTGCTGGACATGCGACCGGAGCGGGCTCGCACCCGGGAGCGGATCTGCGCTGTATTCAGGCGGTGCCGGGGCACAATCGTACGAGGACCACCCGAATGGATACCCAGATCACGGCAAAAGCCCGAAAAAGCCTTGTTTCGCTCCTGAATTTTTTAAATATTGTAGGGCGAAATGCAGACCACAGGGGGTGGCGATATCCCTAGCGAACCATAAGGAAATAGCGGGATAGCCGCTATTTGCGTTCGCACAACGAGATAACAGGTGTTACATAAATTAGAATGTTATGAATTTTTTTTATGCTCTTGCCATAATGGCGTTGTGCTTTCTAAGTTCAGTAAATGCACAGGATACTATTCAGAATAATAAAATTTATAGAACATGGATTACTTTGAATAGTGAGCCGTTCAAAACGAATGGTGCTTTATATGAAATAAAAGATTCCTCGATATTAGTTTCAAACTCTTTAGTAATCCGGGATTATTCTGCAGGTAGTTTTGAAACTGCAAACCTTCACATTAACGACATAGAGACAATTAAAGTTAGAAGAAAAAACAGAATTGGAAGAGGAGTTTTATTTGGAGCACTTGGAGGATTTGCTCTCGGAGGTATAATTGGATTGGCTTCAGGAGATGATCCAGATGACTGTGTTTTTTTCTGTGCTAGCGCCGGTGAAAAAGCGCTGATTGCAGGCATTCCACTTTCAATCACAGGAGCAGGCTTGGGGGCATTGATTGGCAGTTTCAAAATAAAAATTCCTATAAATGGCAACATTTCTAATTTTAATAAAAACAAACAAAAACTGCGTAAATACGCCTTTAGGAAATAAAACAAAAAAAACGCCAACCCCGCGAAGGGGGGAGAGTTGTTAGAAGAATGAATCCAATTCAAGGTTTTTCTTCCGAACAGGCTCTTCTTCCGGTTTTTATCGATTTCAATGCGATTTCACTTTTTCGACTAGGTCTATTTTAGTTGAAACAGGAAAAGGGTTCAAGTTCCAGGTATTCTGGCGCTAGCTTTCATTATGAACCGGTTGCGAGTTTTAAGCACTAGCTAAAAGCATGGTTCTCAGCAGATTGA
>CAZQSF010000126.1:0-9427 GCA_964595955.1 uncultured Saprospiraceae bacterium | reverse complement strand
AGATTGCCCTGCAGGGCCAGGCCTACAGCGAAAGCCAAGGCACTAAAAATGGCGATGAAGGAGGTGGTTTCTACACCGAACATACCCGCCACGCTTAACAGAAGCAATACTTTTAGGCCAACACTCACTAGTGAAGCCAGAAACGGGCGAATGGTAGGGTCCAGCCCCCGCTTTTCCATGGTCCGTTTCAAGGCCCGGGTTAACAATCCGATCACCCAAAAACCGATGATCAGGGTTACGATGGCGCCGATGACACTCAGGCCATACTCCAGAATGAACTGTCGGATGACTTCCCAAATGCTGTTCAAGTCCATAATCCAAGGATTTTAAGTAGGTTTTTCAAAGAATACGTAATGGTAATGAAAACTTCGATTATCATCGAGGCAGGAGCGCATTGAACACATTAAAAGTCTTTTAACTTTCAGTATGCCGAAATCGACATCGTCCTACATCAGCCGGGAAGAAGCTTTGCGCAGGCTTCGGCGCTATTGCGCCTACCAGGAGCGATGCCATGCGGAGGTGCGCCAAAAGCTTCGGGAGTGGAACATTTGGGGCGATTCGCAGGCCGAGCTCATAGCCGAACTGATCACTGAAGGGTTTCTCAATGAAGAGCGCTTTGCCCGCACCTTTGCCCGCGGCAAATTCCGGATGAAGGGCTGGGGCCGATTGCGCATCGAGCAGGAGCTGAAGCAGCGGCAGCTCAGCGATTACTGCATTCGCAAGGGCCTGGAGGAGATCGGGGAGGAGGCCTACCGGGCGAAACTCGACGAATTGTTGCACAAAAAGCGCGCATCGCTTAAGGAGCCCAACGCCTATATTTTGCGGCAAAAGCTGTATCGCCACCTTCGCCGGAAAGGGTACGAGCCCGAACTCATCGGTCCGGCGATCGACCGGCTTTTGCCCTAAGGTTAATGCAGGTATACAATGCGGAAGACCTTCAAAAACCTGATTTTTGGCAGAAATATGGCGCCAAGCAAGGGAAAAAAGTCAGTATATTAATCAAATCAAAATCAGATGGTTATGGCAAAAAAGCAATACAACCTACAGGACTTGCGCCGCTCCCGGCGCCCGCTTACCGAAAAGGAAGCGAAAGCTTTTCGCGGCGGATTAAAGAACATTCCGGGGGCATCTCCTTCCAATGGAGCCTTTCCCTGGCTGGAGATCGATATACGACGGCCCTATGAGGAACAGCATCCGGGCCTGACCCCGGGAGTGCGAGGCGGGCTGCGTTAGGATCCGTTTTCAGGGATGGCGTGCTTCGATTCAAATTCTCTTCGGACCACTTCAGCGAATGGAAGACCGTCTCGCTTGCTGATGATCCAGGCTCGCAGATTAAACATGTGGAAGATGTTGGAGAGGGATGGCTGACTCTTCAGCCCGTCGAGTTGATCCAGCATATGCGAAAAGGCTGCTTTTTGCTCGCTGGCCGGTTTTTTTGTGCGAAGAATCTGAAAAAGCCGGGTGAACTGCTCATCCAATCCCTTCAGGGGGTTCTTTCGCCCTAGATACCTGCGCGTGGCCCGGAGCAGGTTCTCCAGCAGGATGTCATGGCCCAGTTCGTAGTGCAGGATGAGATTGAGAATCCGGGCCAGCAATTGCAGGTCTTGTCGTTCCAGGGTCTTTGGAAGGTTGAGCCACTGATTGAGGTAATCGAGGGCATCGCCGTGGTGATTGCTTCCAAAGGCGAGGTAAAAATACTGAAAGAGGAAGCTGCTCCGCTCGAAAAGATGCTGATCGTACTTTTGAGAAGCGCTCAAATGCGTTTTCAGAAGTTCGTACCCCAGGTCGAATTCCCCGCGCATAATGTGTAGCCTGAATGCATTGGCATAGTATTGTCGATGGATCTTAAGTTCGTCGTCCAGCGTTTTGGGGCGGACGGCGTCCAATTTTTCAAGGCATCGTTCCACGGCTTCGTATTGCCTGTCCAGCCCGTAGGAAATGGCCAGGTTATTCAGGGCCGATATGTATATAGAGGGGTCTTGCCCAAGCCATTCCGGGCGGGATTCCAGCAGGTCGGTAAGCTGTTCGGAAACTTCCCGAAAAGCCCGAAAGTTCCCGGTGCCATAGTGATAGAGGGCCCAGATCCGGCGGTGGAAGAGCTGGGCCCGGAAAGAGGTGTCGGTGCATGGGCGGCGCAGCAGGTCTTCCTTCATCAGTTCGTTCAATTGTTTTCGCACACCGGGATGGTTGGCTCCCAACTGCCGCAAAAGCGTATAAATCCGCAAAAAGAGAAACTGGTACCGGTTGTGATTGTCGAGCAGGTTTTGCCAGTGGTTCGTTTGGTCCATCCAGTGGTCCAGCTCGGCATTCAACACATCAATATCTGCCCGAGTGTAGGCAATGTGCAGTTTCCAGTCCAAGGCGGAAAGTACGAGGGAGTGCCACTCGAACCGGCCGGCTTGAAGGATGACTTTGTCGAGCAAGGCTATGCAGTCCGAAAAACGGGAACGGCGGAAAAGCGATTCGGCCTGAAGTAACTTTTGCTGCAATCGGTTTCGCAAGTGCTTTTTCTCATCAAATGCCTGCAGGCTGTGCAGGATCAGGTCATACAAGTACCCTTTGAGCTCCGAATATTTTCGGCTTTCCGGAACGGCATCGCCGTAAACGGAGCGCTTCAAGGCCTCTTCGTCAAAGCAATCCTGTTCGACGATGGCATCGAACAGTTGAAGGTATTTCGACTCCCCGTGCCGGCCCGACTGAGCTTGCACCTTGAAGTATCTTTTCTCGGCTCCATTGAGGGAATGAACGAGTTCGTAAAGGCGGGTTGATGGGGTTTTAGCCATGCGAAATGGGAAAAATCTGCTTGAGATCAAGATACGAAAAAGGATCAGCATCCTGACTTTTCCCGCCGGTCATAAATCCAGAACGGTTTGGGCAGGGGCCCCGGCCTGGTCGGGCTTTCGTACCTTGCGGCCGTTATGCGAATTGCCGTAAATACTCGCTTTTTGCGCATCCAGGGCATGGAAGGCATAGGGCGATTCAGTCATGAGGTGCTTCGGCGACTGGTGCAGGTGCGGCCAAACGACGAGTTTGTTTTTCTTTTCGACCGGCCGTTCGACCCTTCTTTCTTGTATGCGCCCAATGTGAGCGGACGCGTACTCCCACCTCCTGCCCGGCACCCCCTGCTTTGGTATCTATGGTTCGAATGGTCGGTGCCTTTTGCCCTTCGGAAGTGCGGTGCCGAGGTTTTCCTTTCGCCCGACAATTTTTCCTCGCTTCGAAGCCCGGTGCCCAATGTGATGGTAGTACACGACCTGGCTTACCTACATTATCCCGAACACATTCCGGCCCACATGTTGTCTTTCATCCGGAAATACACCCCCCGCTACTGCCGGCAGGCCGCACAACTGGTCGCTGTATCAGAATTCACCTGCAGGGATATCCAGCAGCAGTTTTCGATCCCGGCCGATCGCATTCACCTGGCTTGCAACGGGCCGCGTGAGGAGCTGCACCCCTTGTCCGAGCCCTCGATCCGAGCCGTGCGCGAGCGCTACAGCCAGGGACAGCCCTATTTTTTATATGTAGGGGCCGTACACCCCAGGAAGAATGTGCATCGCCTCATCGAAGCGTTTGATCTGTTCAAGAGCCGGACAGATAGCACGGCCAAATTGTTGTTGGCCGGGCGATTTGCGTGGAAGGCCGATGCCGTGCGGCTGGCCTACGAAGGAGCCTCGCACCAGCAAGATATCGCATTCCTGGGGTTCGTACCCGATGCCGAACTGCCACCCTTGCTGGGCGGAGCCCTGGCATTCACCTACGTTTCGCTCTTCGAGGGCTTCGGCATACCGGTCCTGGATGCCTTTCATGCCGAAGTGCCGGTTATCACTTCCAACGTCAGCTCACTGCCCGAAGTAGCCGGGGATGCTGCCTTGCTCGTACCGCCGGAATCTTCGGAGGCCATAGCGGAGGCGATGGTGCGCCTTGCCCTTGAGCCGAGTTTGCGGCAGCTGTTAATCGCTAAAGGGCGGGAACAAAAGCACCAATTCACCTGGGAACGAGCCGCGGGCGTGGTGAGCAGGGCTTTGGACCGGGCCGGAAGCTGAGAAGAAAGGTAACCCAGGCCAGGGCATGCATTCAGTCGGCCGGCCAGGCTTCATCTATGAATTGCAGTTGTTCCTTCATGGCTTTCCACTCCTCCGGGGTATACTCGTAGGTGCTTTTTTTGTACCCTTTTTTTGCTTCCACATAGTTGGCAAAGGTATCTGCCAACCGGTCAAATTCACCCAGCTTCAGGGTTTGATAAATGCGTTCCAACTCTTCCATGGGATGGTTAACCAGATCGGGGTAGGCTACTTCCACCATTTGGTCTTCGGGAATGAGATCCCGGTCTTCGAGATAAGTTCGGATCATATCGCGGTAGACGTGAAGAATGTCTTCGTTCACCTGCTCACTTTCTATGGGTTGCAGGTTGAAGAGCGGCATAACGCGGGCGTGCAACTTCTTGGTCGAGCCATATACCTCTTTGGGGTCTCGATGGATGTAGATGAACCGGGCATTCGGGAACAGCTCCAGCAGGGTGGGAATGCGAGCCGTATTGGGCGGATTTTTTAGCAGCAGGCGAGGCTTGCCGGCAAAGACGGCAGCCCGTTTGAGCAAATTGAGGTATATGCGCTTCCACTCTTGCCGGGCCTTGGGCCCCATGCCTTCAAATTTGACGGCGTAGTGATACCAGCTTCGCATCTGCTTGGGAAGATGCCAGAGGTGGTAAAAGGAGTATGGTCCCGAATTGACCAGGGCAATTTCCTCTTCCTGCGGGCTGTGCAGGTAGATTTTCATATTGTCCATCGGCCGAGTGGGAGGCAACAACACATTGGTCAGGTAGGGATAGAGAAAATTGGTCTGATACGAGTGGGGGAAGATGCCCTGGAGGGTGGTGACATGACCGAACTGTTCATCCAGGCTAAGTAGATTGTGCAAATGCGTGGTACCGCTGCGCCAGTGGCCGATGATGAACACCGGCTCCGGATGGAGTTTCATGGCCTTTAGCTTTCGGCGCAGGCGCCAGCTTTCGTACCATTGAAAGGGAGTGCTCAAAAAGCAGACGAGACCCACGACAACGATGCGCGTCCAATATTTAGGCGCAATGGGTCGCTCGGGAGCCCGGCGAAGAAAGCGAATCCAATCCCGGAAACGCCCTCCCAGAGCAGGGGTGTAAAATGGAGAACCTCGATACATGGTTTTTCGTTTTCAAATCCCGGCGCAAATGCCGGAGATCGCCTTGAAAGTTTAGGCCGTGCTGCCAAAATCAGCATTTTTGCGATTTGTTCGCTTGGACGGCTGTATCTTTATCGAATGAATTTGTGTGTACGGCCCGGACGTCGGAACCCGTACTGCGCACTAACTATTTCTTGTCCATGCCAATTCGGACCCCACTAATTTTCAGCTTTTTCCTTTGCCTGGCGGGAGGCTCCTGGGCTCAACAAATCGAAATATCTGCCAGAGTGAAAAATGCTGCTTCCGGCGAACCCGTTCCTTTCGCTTCAGCCTACCTCCTCCGCGCAGGTACCGGTACGATAAGTGACGAGGATGGATACATTTTCTTGACTAGTCCGTACCCCAAAGACACCCTTCGGCTCAGTTGCGTTGGTTATCGCCCGCTTACCCTGCTTGTTTCTTCCTCCGATAGCCTACCGGCCACTTTAAGCATGGAACCCCAAGCGCTCGAGCTGGACGTGGTGGAGATTCGGGAGAAGCGAGGGAAGTACAAGCGAAAGAACAACCCTGCAGTAGACCTCATTCGGCAAGTGATCCGCCACAAAGCCGATAATCGGCTGGAAAGCCAGCCCTTTTACGAATATGAGCTTTATGACAAAGTAGAGTTAGGGATCAACAATATCTCCAAAGAACTGGCGGAGCGCAAAGTGCTGAAAAAGTTTGCCTTCGCCCTGGAATACATGGACTCCAGTTCGTACAAAGAGCCCATTCTGCCGTTTTACCTGCAGGAAAGCCTCTCCCAGGTGTACTACCGAAAAAAACCTCAGACTGAGAAAACCTTTCGAAAAGCCCTGAAGAACACCAATTACGACGATTATACCAAGCCCGAAGCTCTGGCCAATTTTATCAACCGGCTCTACCTGGACATCGACATTTACGACAATCAGATCTATCTGTTCGAACTCGAGTTTCTCACGCCTTTGGCTGACATTGCCCCTTTGTATTACAAGTTTTACCTCACAGACACTCTTTCGTACAACGGGCAAGAGTGCTATGAACTCAGCTTTATTCCAAACAACCGGTACAATCTTGGGTTCGACGGAAAGATGTTCGTTGCAACAGATAGCAGTTATCGGGTATTGGGCGTGGATTTGTCGGTATTGCCCACAATCAATCTCAATTTCGTCAAAGGCCTGCATATCAAGCAAGAGTTCCGGCAAGTGGAGGATTCTATTTGGGTGACCAGTCGCAGCGAGTTTGACGTTGAGTTCATGGTAGCTCAAAACTTAGTGGGCATACGCGGTAAGCGCACGAGTATCTACTCCGATTACCGCTTTCAACCTGCATCTGATTTAGATATCTATAACCAGGTGGGGGACCTCATTCCATTGGAGGGAGAAAGTGAGCGAAGCGAAGCCTACTGGGCGGATGCGCGTCCAGAGCCGCTGAACGAGCGAGAGACCGGGATCTATGAAATGGTGGGCCGGCTAAAAAAAACGCGAGCCTTCAAGAACTTTCTCCTCATCTTCAAAGGCTTTTCGGCGGGATATGTCACATTGGGCCCGCTGGATGTGGGCAGCCTGTATTCTTTAATCAGCTTCAACGACATCGAAGGAGTTCGTTTTCGGCTGGGAGCCCGGACCAATGGCGACTTCCATCGGAATTGGCGCATGAAGGGTTATGCCGCTTATGGCACGCGCGACCGGCGGTTCAAATACTCCGGAAGCATAGGGTATGCTTTTGATGAAGAGTTCTCGCCTGTTCCCTTTCATTATCTGGGCTTTACCTACGAGCAGGATATGCGTTTTCCCGGGCAGTACCTCCGCGTGCTCGACCAGGACAACTTTTTCCTGTCCATACGGACCGGACCGGCCGATAAAATGGTTGCCTATGAAATGTTTCGCTTGGATTATCACAAGGAGTTCAACGAATTCCTCGCTTTAGATCTGAATGCCAGACGCCTTAAACTGGGACCTACCGGCCGGCTCACCTTCAAATACTACGACGAGGCCAACGACCTTTTGGTAGATGCCAATCCGGTGCGAACAACGACCCTGGGAGCAAATCTGCAGTATGCGCCTCATACCAAATGGTGGGAAGGGCAATACAACCGCTATCCCATCCCCGGCCGGTTCCCCATTATCTCCGTAGGGTACGAGCTGGGCATAAAAGGCCTATTGGACGGCGAATACACCTTTCACCATCTCAATCTGGGCTTTCGCAAGCGATTTAACCTGGGACCGGTGGGCTATTCGGTGATCGACCTTTCTGTCGGTAAATATTGGGGCCGGGAGTTGCCGTACATTCTTCTTCACATTGCCGAGGTCAATCAATCCATTGCCTATCACCCCAAGGCATTCAACGTCATGAATTTCCTGGAGTTTGTGGGTGACGAATACATCAGCTTTCACTTTACGCACAACCTGAACGGCCTGCTTTTCAATCGAATCCCTTTTTTCCGCCGGTTAAAGTTCCGCGAAGCCTTGGGCTTTAAACTTTACTACGGGCGCCTTACGGACCCCAACAATCCCAACCGGAATCGGCAACTCATTCAATTTACGACGAATGACCAAGGGGTCCCTGAAACTTACGCCATTGAGAGACCACCCTACATGGAAGCCAGCGTAGGTATTACCAATGTCTTTCGCTTTTTCGAATTTCACTACGTGCAGCGCCTCAACTACCTCGATCATCCCCAAGTGAGTAAATTGTTCGGGCTTAAAGGCGCTGGCCTACGAGTGGGCTTTTCCCTGGGCTTTTAACCCTACTGGCCCTTTACGGCGAAGGTTATCTTGCCGTTGACGCGATACTCCACAATCTTGTTGTTCTCCACCCGGGCCGACATCTCATTGATGTATATGCTCTTGATGTTTTGAACGGTTTTACTGGCTTCCGCCACCATCTGCTGAGCGGCGTCTTCCCATCCTTTGGGAGAATGTCCCAGTACTTCAATGACTTTCATGATTGCCATAATCGATGTGGTTTTGGTTAGTGTAATGTATAAGCAAACTTTCCGAGCCTGCATGCCGCTCGGCAAATAGGAACGAAAAGCCATTCGCTTAATATACAAAAATATTGAATTAAATGGAGCGCTAAAGCGCACTTCAAAGGTGTGTATACTTGTCCAGGCTTGCAAGTCCGTTGGCCCGGGCTTGCAGTCCTCAATGCTCGAAGAGAGCCGGGCTTTTAGATATTCGGGGGCGTATCGAAATGGACGAGTTTCGCGAACTGCTGTACGCGGTCCTGTATTTCCCGCTGAGTCAGATGGGTCAGCCTGTCGATACTAAACTTTTCCACGCAAAAACTAGCCATGGCCGAGCCGAAAATCACGGCTCGTTTGAGGTTGTCAAAAGACAGGTCTGCGGTTTTCGCCAGGTATCCCATAAAGCCGCCGGCAAAGGTGTCGCCGGCACCTGTAGGGTCAAACACATCGGCCAGGGGAAGGGCAGGGGCAAAGAATACGCGTTCATCCTGGAATAGGATGGCTCCGTGCTCTCCTTTTTTGATAACGAGTATGCGAGGTCCCATTTCGTGAATGGCCTTGGCAGCTTTGACCAGGGAGTATTCTCCGGAGAGCTGTCGAGCTTCTTCGTCGTTAATGGTGAGAATGTCCACCTGATCCAGAACCTTCTTTAGGCTAGGCAGGGCGGAGTCCATCCAGAAGTTCATGGTGTCCAGTGCAATAGCGGCCGGTCGCTCCTCCATTTGCTCAATGACGCGCAATTGCACATCGGGTGTGAGGTTGCCCAGCATGAGAAATCGGCTATTCCGGTAGTGTTTGGGAAGTACCGGATCAAAGTCTGCAAGAACGTTCAGCTGAGTGTCCAGGGTGTCTCTGTAATTCAGGTCTTCGTGATACTTGCCGGCCCAAAAGAAGGACTTCTCTCCTTCTTTGACCTGGAGGCCATCCAGGTCCACTCCTCGTGACTGCAGGTCTTTTAGGATGGCCGCGGGGAAGTCATCTCCGATCACCGAAACAATCTGTACAGGCTCCACAAAATAGGATGCGGACAGTGCGATGTATGTGGCTGCTCCCCCGACGACCCGCTCAGCATGGCCATAGGGGGTTTGGATATCGTCGAAGGCAACCGTGCCTACAGTTAGCAAGCTCATTACCGAGGTTTTATTTCGCGCAAATATTGCACAATATTCCTGGAAGAGCTAACTTTGCCCTCGCCTTTTAAAGAAAAGGCTGAAAGGCTTTACTGCTTCGGTTTTCTCGGAGGGTACGAAGCGAAATGTCAGGCAGGCAAAAACTGCCTCAGTAGCTCAG
>CAZQSF010000125.1:0-9535 GCA_964595955.1 uncultured Saprospiraceae bacterium | reverse complement strand
AACCGTGAATACCGCTTCAAGTATGAAATAACTTCTAGGTCATTTCATACTTGAAGCGGTATTAAGCTAACTTCACCACGGCATGTCCGCATTGACATCGAATTACAATCCCTCATTCAAACAGACCATGAAGTACCTGCTTCCTATCCTGTTCCTCGCCGGACCCGCCTTGCTGCCGGCCCAGGCAGAGATCGACGAACTGCTCCCGGGCCGCCACCTGCTGTCGCTGCAGTGGATCTCCTGGGATTATTTCGGCCATGCCGATATAAGCCCCGCCGGTGAAGCGGGCACCTACCGCATTCAGGGTGAGCAACGGAGCCGCGAGCACGATACGGACTACCTGACCATCGAGGGCACCCTCCGGCCGCAGAACATCCGGCATCTCGTTTTCGAGGGCGTCATAGAGACCTCGGTGCACTACCTCAACGGCGGCGACCCCTGCCGGCGGGAAGGCACCTTCCATTTCAAAGCCACCGGCGAGCGCCAATACTGGCGACTCCAGGAAATGGAGAATGCCTGCGCCGAGGTGACGGACTACGTGGATATCTATTTCGGGAAGACGGACTGAAAGCCTTGGTCCGCCCATCTGCGGGCTTGGTCGAGATCGTTGGCATCACAATGTCGAAGGCGCGAAATTCGGGAATGTGAGATCCGCCTATGGTGCCGGGCACCCTATCCGGCAGGGTCAAAATCATTAACCACCGCAAAACCCGTTCCTTCTATGCTTGCCGATTACCGCGTCAACGTCCGCTTGAAGCTCGCCTTGCTCTGGGCCACCATCATGGCCCTGTACATTTACGCCGATTATTTCAACCTGATGACGCCCCATGCCATCCAGGATATGGTCGACCTCCAGACGCCGATAGGCCCCACCACTCCGGGGGTGCTGATCGGGTTTTCGGTGCTTCTGATCATCCCCGCCCTGATGATACCGGCTTCCCTATTCCTCCGGCCCGCGCTCAGCAAGTGGCTCAATATCGTGTTCGGCCTGCTGTACGGCCTCATTTCGGTGCTCATCATTCTTTCCGATGCGGGCAGCCGATGGATGGCTTTCTTCGTACTTTACCAGCTCGTCGAGCTGTTCATCTTTTTCCTGATCGTCCGGTCGGCCTGGCAATGGCCCGGGGCGGAAGCTGTGCAAGAGCCCGTCCGTTGATCCGCTGTAGCGAGAAAAGAGGGAAGGCAAGACCATGCGAACCGGCGGCCTTCCGGCGGGGAAGGTTAGCAAACCGGTAGATCTCGAACCCAAAAATCCTGTCATGATCGGCTTTGACCTGCTCATCGATTTTCACCGCGAGGCCGACCGGCAAGGCCCGGGTAGCCCCCGCGAAACCCGCAAGGCCCTCGGCCTGCTGGAGCTGGACGGATCGGAGGAACTGCAGATCGCCGATATCGGCTGCGGTACCGGCGATCAGACCCTCACCCTGGCCAGGCACACTTGCGGCCAGATCACGGCCGTGGACCTGGTACCCGAATTCCTCGACCGGCTGAATACCCGGGCGGCCAAGGAGGGCCTGAGCCACCGCATCCACACGCGAGTCCAGGCCATGGAAACCCTTTCCTTCCCGCCGGATTCCCTCGACCTCATCTGGTCTGAGGGCGCCATCTACATCATGGGATTTGCGGCCGGGCTGCAGGCCTGGCGGCCTTTCCTGAAGCCAGGTGGCCACCTGGTGGTCTCCGAGCTCAGCTGGCTGACTGCTCACCGGCCGGCCGAACTGGAAGCGTACTGGGACGAAGCCTACCCCCAGATCGATACTATTTCCGGCAAGATCCGGCTGCTGGAGGAACATGGCTTCCTGCCCAAAGCCCACTTCGTCCTGCCCGCCTCCTGCTGGACGGATCATTACTACGGGCCCATGCAGGCGCGCTTCGAGCCCTTTCTGGCGAGGCACCACCATTCGGAGGAAGCCCGGGCCCTGGTCGGGCAGGAGCGCGAAGAGATCCGCCTGTACGAGCGGTATCGGGCGTATTACGGGTACGTGTTTTATATCGGACAGAAACTCAAAGAGGTGTAACCGGCCTGCTATCAAGGATTCTGTAAATAGAATCAAGCCCTTACCTTCGACCCAAAAGCCATGGACCGACCGAAATACCTGGCCGACCGCCTGCGGGAGGTGTTGCTGAACGGCCGCTGGATCGCCAATACCAATTACCGGGATCAGCTCTCGCAGCTCAGCTGGGAGCAGGCTCGCACGGCTGTCGGCTCGCTCAACACCATCGCCATGCTGGCCTACCACATCGACTACTACCTGGCGGGCATCCTCCAGGTCTTCGACGGCGGCGACCTGGAGATCCGGGACCGGTACAGCTTTGACCTGCCGCCCCTGCAAGGTCCCGGGGACTGGGACGAGCTGCGGGCCCGCCTCCAGACCCATGCCGAGCGCTTTGCCCGCCATGTGGAAGGCATGACCGAGGCCGAGCTGCAGGAGGTATTCGTGGATAAAAAATACGGCACCTACGAGCGCAATATCGAAGGGGTGATCGAGCACAGCTACTACCACCTGGGCCAGATCTCGCTGATCCGAAAGCTGCTCGAAGCCGGAACGAAGGGCTGAGCCATCCCGGTTTTTTTAAAAAATTTCCGCTCCCGGGAACCATTCTTCATTCCGTTTCATTATTGGGAATATATTATCAAACTGTATCTGTCATGATCTTCGCTGCGGTACATAGCATTTCGATCCCTGTCCAGGGTTTCTGTTCCCGTTCCGGGAAAGCTGTTTTCGGGCCAGGCCGGCCGGATGCCGGGACGAAGGTCATAGATCTCACCTTCCGTTTCAGCCATTTACGTGTCCTGCATCATAGTACAGGGACCATTGACAATTGCTGAATCTCCGATTTTTTAATCTAATCTAAAGAGGTTGACATGGCTTCCGCTGTGAGCCGTGTTGCTTCGCTTATTTATTAATTCCGGATGGCGATCGGCCTGTGGAAAGTCACATCTGTCTATCCCAAACGCGAATACCATGAAAGCGATCGAACAAGTCCGGTACTTCAACCGGCGCTCGTTGCGCATGGAGGAGAACGTTGTGTTCTACAGCGTGACCAAAAAAGGCAACGAGAACGAGGTGGCCATCCCCTACGAACAGATCGTCGGCTATGTGGTGAGCTGGGATACCAGCTACGCCTGGGTTCTCAACACCGGCATCATCGCGATCGTTGTGGGCTTTATCCTGTCCTTTTCGTTGACGACCTACGGCATGTTGACCATGGTCACCGGTTTTGCTCTGGCCGCTGCGTACTTCCTGACCAAGGAATCCTACTGGAAGATCACCTGCCAGGAGGGTGTGTACATCTATCTGTACAAGGCCGTTCCGGATGCCGAGACGGTAAGTGCCTTCATCGAGGCCTTGATGGAAAAGCGGAACACCTACCTGCGGGCGCACTATGCCCAGGTGACCAAAGTGTTGCCTTATGAGCAGCAATACGGAAACCTGCAATGGCTGCGCGCGGTAGACGTGATCAGCGAACAGGAGTTCCGCGAGAAGGAGAACGAGCTGAACGAGCTGTTCCACCTGGAAGACCGGCCGATCGGCTTTTTCGCCAAGTAACCGAGCCGCGGGCTACGGCCCGCGGTTCTCTTTTCCTGCCTTATATTAATCAACTATGATCACCGGTAAAACACTGATCGAGCTGGGCTATACCCCCGGCAAATGGTTCAAGAAGGCCCTGGCCTTCGCCAACAAGCACGCCCTGGATGGTGAGGAGCTCATCGCCTATCTGGACAGCGTATGCCCGCCGCCGGCCATCCCTCTGCACGGCGAGCCGGCCGCCTATGCCAGGAACATCCGCGCCGAGAACGAGCTGGAGGTGGCCAATGTGCAGGCCGTGCTGGCCACCATGGATGAGCTGATGAGAACCCCCACCCTGGTGGGCGGGGCCGTCATGCCCGATGCCTGCCCGGCCGGGCCGCGCGGCACCATTCCGGTAGGCGGGGTGGCCGTTGCGCGCAATGCCATCCATCCCGGCATGCACAGCGCCGACATCTGCTGCTCGGTCATGCTCACCGATCTCGGTCCGCAGGACCCCCGCCGGGTGCTGGATGCCGCCCACCGGAGCACCTTCTTCGGCCCCGGCCACCGCGAGGGTGAGGACGCCTATCTGCTGCCGGCGGAGATCGAGGAGGCTTTCCACGGCAACCCACTGCTGGATAAGGCCCCCATCCGGAAGATGGCCCGCACGCACCTGGGCACCCAGGGCGACGGCAACCACTTCCTGTTCGTGGGCCAGTCGGCCCGCACAGGGCACACCATGCTGGTGACCCACCACGGCTCGCGCGGGCCGGGCGCCCTGCTGTACAAGCAGGGGATGAAGCTGGCCGAGCGCTTCCGCAAGGAACTCTCGCCCGAAACCCTGCCCGCCAACGCCTGGATCCCCACCGATACCGAGGAAGGCGAGCTGTACTGGGAAGCCCTGCAGATCATCCGGGCCTGGACCAAGGCGAACCACACGGTCATCCACCGCGCTACTTGCGAGCGGCTGGGGTTGGATCCCTACGAGCGCTACTGGAACGAGCACAACTTCGTCTTCCGGGACGGGGAGCTGTTCTACCACGCCAAGGGCGCCACCCCCCTGGACGAGCGCTTCCTGCCCGATGCGGGGCCGTACCGCCTCATTCCGCTCAACATGGCCGAGCCGCTGCTGCTGGTGAAAGGGGATACCCATGCCGGCAACCTGGGCTTCGCGCCCCACGGCGCCGGGCGCAATGTGAGCCGCAGCCTGCACAAGCGGGCCCACGACCACATCGGTGATGCCGCCCTGTTCATCCAGGAGACGGCCGGATTGGACGTGCGCTTTTATTCGAAGAACGTCGACATCTCCGAATTGCCCAGCGCCTACAAGAACGCCGCCACCGTGCGCGCACAGATCGAGGACTTCGAGCTGGGCCGGGTGGAGGACGAGATCGTCCCCTACGGCAGCATCATGGCGGGCGACTGGCAGGCCGATGCTCCCTGGCGCAAGCGGAAGAAGAAACGAAAGAAATGAACCGGCCCTCCCGGCTCCCCAATCCCAGAAATGGGAAATGGGGAGCTGGGCGCCTTGTTCTTTTCGTTATCCCCTCGCAAGAGCAGGCCGGCCGGTCTGCTCGTACTGCATGGGGGATGCCGGACAACAACTGCTCGTATATGCAATTTGGACCCTACTCCTTTGAACCTTCCCGCCTGGACAAGGTGCTTTTTCCCGACAGCGGCTTCACCAAAGGCGATCTCATCGACTACTACAGCCGGATCGCGGAATTTATGTTGCCGCATCTTGCGGACCGGCCGCTGGCCATGCGTCGTTTTCCCGACGGCATCCGGGCGGAGGGCTTTTTCCAGAAAACGGTGCCGGACTATTTTCCGGAATGGATCCAACGGACGGAGGTAGAGCGGGAGGAAGGGCGCATTTCCATGCTGCTGGTCAACAACAAAGCGACCCTGGCCTATCTGGCCGATCAGGCCTGCATCGAACATCACGTATTTCCCAGCCGGGCGAACCACCTGCGTGCGCCCGACAAGATGATCTTCGACCTCGATCCTCCCGAGGAGGGCTTTCGCCTGGTGATCCGGGCCGCCAGTGCCCTGCGCGAAATCCTGGAAGCGGAGCAGGGCCTGCGCGCCTTTGTGATGACTACCGGCTCGAGGGGCCTGCACGTGGTAGTGCCGTTGAAACCGCAACTGGACTTCGATCCGGTTCGCGACTATGCCCACCGGATCTGCAGCGAACTGGCTTCCCGCTACCCGGAGGACTTCACCACGGAAATGCGCAAGGACAAGCGCCGGGGCCGGCTTTTTCTCGACTACCTGCGCAATGCCTACGGCCAGCACAGCATCGCACCCTATGGCCTGCGCGCCCTGCCCGGTGCCCCCGTGGCCACGCCCCTGCATTGGGAGGAGCTGGATCAACTGGACGGCGGAGCCCAGACCTACCGGCTCAAGACCATTTTCCGGCGCCTCGAGCAGGGCGGCGACCCCTGGAAAGGCTGGTCTCGCCACGCCCGGCAGCTGAAGCTGGAGGACGGGTGATGCAACGAACCTCCAGCAACAGGTTTCGTTAAATAGTAAAGATAAATTATATATGAACCTTGAAGCCTTGATCACCGGCCCGGCCGGGCTGGTCCACACGCTCTTCGGGGTTGCTGCCCTGCTCTTTGGGAGCCTGGTGCTCTGGAAGCGCAAAGGCAGCCCGATGCACAAAAAGCTGGGTCACGCCTATGTATTTTCCATGCTGGGGCTCAACGCCACCGCCTTTATGATCTATCGCCTGTTTGGGGGGTTGGGTATTTTCCACGCCATGGCGGCGCTGAGCCTGGCCACCGTGCTGGCCGGGATGATGCCCATGTTGCTGAAAAAGCCGGCCAACTACATTTCGCTCCACTTCAATTTCATGTATTGGTCGGTGATCGGCCTGTACGGCGCCCTGGCCGCCGAGACCATGGTGCGCTTCCCCGATGTCGTGATCGAAAGCGGGGTGCCCAATGCCGTTTTTTACAACATGACCGGCATAGCGGTGGCCATCACCATGGGATTGGGGGCTTATGCCATCATCCGCAAGTACAAGACCTGGTCGCGCTACGATCCGAATCAATCCGAACAGGCCGCGTAAGCATTAGCCCGGGTGATTCACGAAAACCCGTGAGTAATTCGGGTAAAATTAGTCAGCTCCTTAGCCGGAAAATGCTAATGCTGTGCATTTTCCGGCTTATACCGGTTGCGAAGTGGTTTGGACGTTTTCCCTATCCCAAACCCTGCGCAATGGGGAATGCTGACCCATGACGATCCTACGGACGTCAGAGGGTGCGTAAGGGTTCCCCAACCAATTCGTCGTCAGTATAGCTACGCTCCTATCTGTGCGATCTCTTCGTCCGCAGTGGCAACGCTCTCCGATTCCTCGACCTGTCGCTTCGGCCAAAGGTGGAAGCCCCCGCTGAAAGACGATCCGATATGCCAGGTGCCCCAGATGCCGTTCTCATCGGCATGGCCTTCGTAATGGACCGCATGGCTGCCGATGTATTGTTTGGTCAGGTGGCAGGTGCCCGCTTCGGTATCGTAGGTTCCCTTCCAGCCAAAGGCACCGACGTCGTCCGAGCCGTAGCCGGTCACCACCTGCTCGCAAAAGTGGAGGTGGCACTCCATGCGGTGTTTGCCCGATTTGGGGCTGTACTGGTAGAATCCCTCCCATTCGCCACTGGGAAAAAAGGGGTGTGCTTCTGCGCCTTCCTGCTTCAGGTCCATATCGTCGCTTTTGTATCGGTGGGATTGGAGAATATACAGCTTCATTTCCGGGGATGCAAGGCGGCTGTTGGCCGGGCCTCAACCCCCGTGAAGGGTGATCCGCAACTGTTCGCCCTCCTGCCGGATGGCCAGGGTAGCCGTCGGATCGGCTATGTAGAGCGTCTGTTCGTCGGCATCGTACTTTGTTTCTACCCAATCGGGCGGAAAGAGCCCGGCGCGCAGGATCACCATCGCTTGAGCTATGCCGATGATGCCGTCCGGCAAAGTCAGGTATTCGGAAAGCCCTCCCTCGAACATGGCGTATTCGTATTGAGTACCATTGCTGTAGGTTACCCGCCGGCCATCCACGGCCCCTTCCCGCCAGACGGATTCATCGGTAGCAAGGGTTTTGACCTCCGCCATGGGCGCCAGCTGGCGGTGAAACCACTCCAGGTAACTGATGTCGTGGAGGCGGGCCGGATCCTGGGTGGGAAAGGGAAAGGCGTAGCCCTCAAAGACGAAGCCGGCCTTACCTCCCGGCTCCCTGACCTTCAGCCAGCGACCGGTCAGCGCAACCGGTCCGTAGGTCTCGGCCGTGTATGGTTTGCCTTGCGGGTCCCCGGAAAGCTGTTCGAGGGCTGTGCCATAGGGCAGGATAGCGAGCAGTTTCGCATCCGGTGCCGGTGCGGCGCGCAGGCTCAGTCCCGTGCGGGCGTGGACGTAGAGCTGGTGTGGGTCCTGTTCCGGGGCCAAACTGACAATCGGAAGGGCTGTCCACAGCAAAAGAAGAAGAGTTGGCATTGGGTTCAGGAGTTGATTTAATGAGGTAAAGGTCGGAAGAAGTGGGCTTGGAATCCAGGGAATTGCTCTTTATCCAGCACCGGCTACTCGGGCACCGGCTAAGGTCAGGCGATGGCTACCTTCCGTAAGCCTGCGGGAATGAACGGCTTCAGTCTCCGGAACGCCTGACTGCGTAGATCAGCTCGTCTTCATACGCGCCGTTTTTGTACAGGGTTTTTTCCATGCGGGCTTCCAGCGCGAAACCGGCTTTTTCGAGCACGCGCTGGGAGGCGTAGTTGCTCCCGAAGGGCCGGGCAAAAATGCGATCTACTTCGGGGTAGGTCCGAAATCCGTATGCCACCATCTCGCGCACGGCCCTGGTCATGATGCCTTGCCCCCAGAAGGGTTCGGCCAGCCAGTAGCCCAGCTCGGCATTGCGGGCGTGAATGTCCGTTTGAGGATGAATTCCGATGGCTCCCCCCGCCTCGCCCTGCAGCTCGATGGCGAAGATTCGCGTGGGGTTATCCCGGGTAGCCATGGCGATAAAGCGCTCTCCGTCTTCCTCCGAATACGGATGCGGGAACTGATTGGTCAGGGTCCGGACAATTGCAAAGTTATTGGCATAGCGCACCAGCGCAGGCAGGTCATCGGTGCGCCAGGGGCGAAGGCGGAAATCCATGGAGCTTTTCTGTGTTCAACGCCGGATGCGTTCGGCTATGTTCCCGGCCCCCAGTCCCATATGGCGAAATGCCTGCAGGGTTTTCAAAAGTTTTCCGTCCAGGGGTTCTACCAGCTCGCGCTTGACGATCAGCAGCGTGCCGGTAGTGGGGCTGGGCGATTCCGGCAGGAACAGGGTGTAGCGATCGCCGGGCAGCTCCTCCACGATGAGCACCAGTTCTTCCACGCCTTCTTCCCGGCGCAACACAGCCGGCTGCAGTGCGCCCTCGGCACCCTGCCCAAAAGTGGCAAGGGCGGTGGCCCGCAGGGTGCTGTAGCCCGGGATGTATTGCAGGAGGTTGCGCTCCAGCCAGGAGTCGCTGGCGAGGTTTCCGCCGGCCCCCGAGAACAGCCCCAGAACAAATACGATCAGGATGAGCAACGCGATGGCCGTCAGGACCGGCAAGGGAATGCCTAGCCAGTGCCCCTCCAGCAGCTTCCCTCCGAGGGTTGTACTCAGGGCCTGAATCAGGGAAAAAGCCCTTTCCAGAATAAAGACCAGCACCCCGATAGGCAGGAAAACGAACAGCCCCTGAATAAGCGTGTCGCGCAGAAAGGACCAGGTCATGCGTACAGGGTTTTAGGATATGGAACGGTGTTTATCGTACCGGAAAAATAATACTATTTCCAGGATAACCCGCCTGCGGCAGACAGGAATGACCTTTTTCAGGCTGGCATTTTACCCCTAAAACCGTATTGGAATGGGACTGGCTCGTTCGGAATAGTTTGATTTTTTAAATTTTGCAATTCGTCGGCTCTTTGGGCGGAAAATTCGGTGAACTTTCCGGACTAAATAACGTGAGGTTGGAGTTGAAGCTAGTCGCTAAATTGATGAATGTCAAAAC
>CAZQSF010000124.1:8103-9638 GCA_964595955.1 uncultured Saprospiraceae bacterium | reverse complement strand
CATACTCGCATTCGCTCGCACTGCGTCTCCAGGATCCGTTCGGTTCCATTTTTGAGAAAACAATCACCATTCCACCCAATCAAAAAAAACAGCCCCCGGGCGGAGGCTGTCTCGAAAAAATTGGGTGTGGAAATACAAGGGTTATTGTTTGACGAATCGTTTGATCGTCCGTTTGCCGTTTCGCTGCAATTGCAGGATGTACATCCCCGGTGGCAGGTCGCTGGTTGGGATCTGAAGGCGTTGTTTTCCGGGGGCCAGGGTTTCCTGTCGACGGAATAACTGGCGTCCGTCGGTGCCGAAGATAGAAAGGCCCGCCTCGCCGGCCTGGGCCATGTCGAATTCCAGTTGGAGCTGGTTTCGCACGGGATTGGGGAAAAGCCGGACCTTCTCGGGCGAGCTGGCGACTTGCTGCACGGAAGTCAGTTGGTTGGCCGCCCGGCCTTGCATGGTCTGATCGGACAGGTCGATCGTCAGTTCGAAGGTGCTGGTGCATCCATCTGCAGTGGTGATGGTGAGGGTGACGTTGTATGTCCCTGCCGCATCGTAGGTATTCCAGCCGAACTGATCGGTGGAGGTATTGCCGTCGCCGAAGTCCCATGCGTAGGAAACGATGGGGGTGTTGGCACTGGACAGGTCAAGGAAAAAGACCGTAAGTGAATCCGGCGCAAAAAAGGCAGTAAACAAAGCCTGGCAGTCGCCGGTGGAACCATCGTCGGGGCCGGCGAAGATGAGAATGCTCATTTCGCTGGTACAGGCCGAATCCTGGATCGTCAGGGTCACCCAGTACAGCCCGGGATCGGCATAGGTATGTACGGGGTTCTGCAGGGTAGAGGTATTGCCGTCGCCGAAATTCCACTGCCAGCTGTCGGGATTGCCCATGGAGAGATCCTCAAATTGGAAGGTAAAGCCTCCGCTACCCGTCGAATCCGCCGGCAGTTGCTCAAAGGTGAACATGGCCGAACAGTCAGGCCCGTCAAAGATGCCGCCCCCGCCCACGACGATGTGGTATACGTTAAAATTGGTACAACCATCCGCCGTCGTAATGGTCAGGGTCACAAAATAGTTGCCGGGCTGATCGTAAGTGTGGGTCACCTGCGGGCCGGTGGCTGTGCTGCCGTCGCCGAAATCCCATACCCACTCGATGATCTGCGCATTGGCGAAGGAGCTATCCACGAAGGTGAGGGTCAGCGGATCGTTGGGATCGGTCGAAAAACTGAAATCCGCAAAACAGAGAGGCAGATCCGAGCAGTCAAAGATTTCGGTAGAATCAAAGCCCTGGCATTGGGCAAAACACAAGTTGGAAAACAAGAACAGTTGTCCGTCGCCGGTAGCTACGCAGACCGGATCGAACACCGTGGGGCAGATGCTGCAGTCAAATACGGAGTCACAATCCACAAAATCGGTGGAGTCGAAGCCCTCGCAGGCGGCCAGGCAGGCATTATCGAAGGTCTCGAAGTTGCCGTTGCCAAGGTCCACGCAAACCGGATCGTAGATATCCGGGCACAGGCATCCGCTGCAGGTCACCAGATCGGTGG